>JAZOMA010000045.1:0-19342 GCA_045653565.1 Alistipes sp. | reverse complement strand
ATTATGGCTTATTTAACAGCAGAGAAAAAGCAAGAGCTTTTCGGTCAGTACGGCAAGTCTAACACCGATACAGGTTCTCCAGAGAGCCAGATCGCGTTGTTCTCGTACCGTATCAGCCACCTTACAGAGCACCTCAAGAACAACCGTCACGACTTCGGCACTCAGCGTGCGATGTTGAAGATGATCGGTAAGCGCCGTCAGTTGTTGGAGTACTTGAAGGAGGTAGATATCGAGCGTTATCGTGCTATCGTTAAGGCTTTGAACCTCCGTAAGTAAGAGGTCGAACAGAATGGGGCAACTCGCCACAAGGGAGTTGCCTTCATTTTGTCCCATTTTAGATGTTGACGAAAGAAGAAGAGAAATTTATTTTTGACGAAAAATTATGGAAGAAAAGAAGTTGTACAATGCTGTACAGAAGTTTATCCCGCTGGAAGGTGGCCGCGAGATAATGATTGAGACCGGCAAGTTGGCAAAGCAGGCAGACGGTTCGGTTGTTGTAAAACAGGGCGATACAATGTTGCTCGCAACTGTAGTGGCTGCCAAAGATGCAAAAGAGGGTACCGACTTTATGCCTTTGCAGGTCGAGTACAAAGAGAAGTTTGCTGCCGTAGGCCGCATTCCTGGAGGTTTTATGAAGCGTGAGGGCAAGGCTGGCGATAACGAGATTTTGGTTGCTCGTCTTATCGACCGTGCGCTCCGTCCACTCTTCCCTGCCGACTATCACGCAGAGGTTTATGTAACCGTAAATCTCATCTCGGCAGACAAGGATATTCAGGCTGATGCTTTGGCTGGTTTGGCTGCTTCGGCTGCACTCGCAGTATCGGACATCCCATTCGGTGGTCCTATCTCGGAGGTGCGTGTTGCTCGTATCAACGGTGAGTATTGTATCAACCCAACATTCTCGCAGATGAAGGATGTAGACCTCGACATTATGGTCGCAGGTACTATCGACAATATTTTGATGGTTGAGGGTGAGATGCACGAGGTTAGCGAGGAGGTTATGCTCGGCGCAATCAAGTACGCTCACGAGGCTATCAAGACCCACTGTGCTGCACAGATCGAGTTGATGAAGGAGCTCGGCAAGGATGTTAAGCGCGAGTACTGCCACGAGAACAACGACGAGGAGTTGCGTCAGACCATCATCTCGGAGTTGTACGACAAGGCGTACGCTATCGCTACCAGCGGCACAATGAAGCACGAGCGTTCGGAGGCTTTCGAGGCATTGGAGGCTGAGTTCGCATCGCGCTACACCGAGGAGGAGTTGGAGGAGAAGGCTCCGCTTATCCACAAGTACTTCCACGACGATGTACAGAAGATGGCTATGCGTAATATGATTCTCGACGAGGGTAAGCGTCTTGACGGTCGTCGCACCGACGAGATTCGTCCTATCTGGTGCGAGGTTAACTATCTCCCTTGCGCTCACGGTTCGGCTATCTTCACCCGTGGCGAGACTCAGTCGCTCTCGACTGTAACCCTCGGCACAAAGTTGGACGAGAAGCAGCACGACGAGGTGTTGTTCCAGGGTTCAGACCAGTTTGTACTCCACTACAACTTCCCTCCATTCTCGACTGGTGAGGCGGAGGCATCGCGGGGCGTAAGCCGTCGTGAAGTAGGTCACGGACACCTCGCTTGGCGTGCGTTGAAGCCTATGGTACCGGTTGGCGAGGAGAACCCATACGCAATTCGCGTAGTATCGGACATCCTCGAGTCGAATGGTTCGTCATCTATGGCAACTGTTTGCGCAGGCTGTATGGCATTGATGGATGCAGGTGTTAAGTTGAAGAAGCCAGTATCGGGTATCGCAATGGGTCTTATCTCTGATTCGGCAACTGGTCGTTGGGCAGTATTGTCGGATATCTTGGGCGATGAGGACCACTTGGGCGATATGGACTTCAAGGTAACAGGTACTCGTGACGGTATCACCGCTACACAGATGGATATCAAGGTTGATGGTCTTTCGTACGAGGTGTTGGCTCAGGCATTGGAGCAGGCTCGCGTAGGTCGTCTTCACATCCTCGACAAGATTACAGAGTGCATCGCAGATCCACGTGAGGACTACAAGCCATTCGTTCCACGTATCGAGCAGATTGTTATCGACAAGGACTTCATCGGTGCAGTTATCGGTCCTGGCGGTAAGGTAATTCAGGATATTCAGAAGACTACTGGCACAACTATCACCATCACCGAGACCGAGACTTCGGGTTTGGTTGATGTATTCGGTCCAGATAAAGAGTCGATTGACGCAGCAATGGCTCGCATCAAGGGCATCGTGGCCGTACCGGAGGTTGGCGAGACATACCACGGTAAGATTAAGTCTATCGTAGATTTCGGTGCATTTGTTGAGATTCTCCCAGGCAAAGAGGCGTTGCTTCACATCTCGGAGATCGACTACAAGCGTTTCGAGACTATGGCAGAGACAGGTCTTAACGAGGGTGACGAGATTGATGTTAAGTTGATTGGCGTTGACCAGAAGACCAACAAGTTGCGTCTTTCGCACAAGGCACTCCTCCCAAAGCCAGAGGGTTGGGTAGAGCCTGAGCGTAAGCCACGTGCACCACGCGGCGACAAGGGTAACGACCGTGGCGACCGTCGTCCACGTCGCGACCACCACAAAGAGTAATTTCGATATTACTAAATAAGAAACGGAGCAGTTTGACGACTGCTCCGTTTTTTTAGTGCTAATAAATTTCTGTCGTCACGCCTACGGCGTTCTATGGCGTCGGTTGCAAACAACCTCTTTGTCGTCGCCAACTAAAGTTGGTTCTATGTCATTTCCTCATAAAGCACCAAAGGTGCGCCGCCATAAAGGGCGGTTAGCCCGCCGTCATAGAGCAGTCGCAGACTGCGACGCTACTATCCCCTCACGAAATCGAGCAACGCCGCAGCACACACCTTCGGCTCCTCGATAAAGCCCATATGTCCCGAATTTTCGAGCCATACGACCTGCGCCTCGGGGTGCTCGGCAACCATCTTCTCGGCGATTTCGGGGGTGATATATCCATCCTTACGACCAAGAATAAAGAGTATCGGCTTACCAAGGTTGTGAAGCATTTCGCTCTGCGCCTTACGCTCAATCATACCATTCAAAAGGGCGATGATTCCAGCATCCTCGGTCAGATAGATTGTCTGCTGTAGATCCTCAATCTCGGTGCGGAAGCGTTTGCGATTTTCGACAGCAAAACACGCCTCGGGTGCAATATGGGTTAGCAACTCCTTTTTTCCAGATTTTACGAGCGAAATCTCGCGCTGACGGTTCTTTTTCTTCTCGTCGCTATCGGCGTAGGGAGTTGAGTGAAGCAACACCACCCCATCGGTGCGATTGGGGTGTCGCTCGGCAAATGCGAGAGCCACATATCCACCCATCGAGTGTCCCACGATTGTCGCAGAGGCGATACCGAGTTTTTCGAGCGCAGCGGCAACCGTATCCGCCAGATAGTCCATCGTATGAATCTCTCCTTTAACCTCCGAAATGCCGTGACCTGGAATATCGAGTGTCACAACGCGTACATCTTTGTAAATGAGCGGAATAAACGCCTCCCACACCAACATATTTTCGAGGTAACCGTGCAACAACACAACCGTCTTATCGCCCACCTCCGAGTCACAAACGTGGAGTGCCGACTCGCCTGCCATTATGAATTTTTCGACCATTTTCGTTCTTTTTGGAATTTTACTGCGTAAAAATATGGAAAATTCTGCAAAAAATCACTATATTTGGACGATTATACACCAAAACATAATGAAATTTAACTACATCAAGTGTCACGGCTCGGGAAATGAGTTCGTAATGGTGGATGCCGTAAAGTATGATTTAGACGGTATCGTCCTCGCGGACTTTGCCCGTTTCATCTGCAATCGCAACGATTCGGTCGGTGCGGATGGCGTGCTCTTGTTGGTTAAGAGGGGCGATCTATTTGGTATGCGAATGTTCAACCCCGACGGCTCGGAGGCGGAGATGTGTGGCAATGGCATTCGTTGCGTGGCACGTTTGGCGCAGGAGTATATCACAGAGAGTGAATTTGATATGTTCTCGGGCGCAAACACCTACCCTATCGTTCGCAGTCAGGATATATATCCCGGCATTCACACCTATGGTGTAGATTTGTCGGTACGCCTTTCGAGCGACGACTTTGGCTTTGCAAATGGCAACAAAGAGTTTATCGCACAGAAGATAGAGCGTTTGGACGAGAGTTTGCAGTGGAGTGCCATAAACGTGGGCAACCCTCACATCGTGGCAGAGGTTGAGCATATCGACTACGACCACCTAACCCGTTTGGGCGAGCGTGTTTTGGAGTTGAAGGATGAGTTCCCGAAGGGCATAAATGTATCGTTGGTGAAGGTTGTGGATAGAAATCGCATATTTGTTGCAACCTACGAGCGAGGTGCCGGCATCACCGCTTCGTGCGGTACGGCTATGACCTCGAGTGCTACGGCTATGGCTCTCAACCACCGTTGCGACTACGGCGAGGTTATCGAGGTGGAGAATAGAGGCGGTGCGGTGCGCTGCATATGCCACAACGAGAAAGACCTCCACACCCAACTCATTGGCAACGCCTCCTACCTCTCGTATGGCGAGGTGGTTGCCGAAAATGGCAGTTTCGACGCTATCGAATTGGGCAAAGCGGAACAAGAGATAGCCTTGTATAACGAATTTTTACGAAGCAGAGCAGAATAATGCGTAAGTGGCGTTACATACTATGTTGCGTGGTGCTGGGAGTGACACTCTCGGCGTGTAACGTTACGCGCCACATCCCATCCGACGCCTACTTCTTGCAGAAGGCAAAAATCGAAGAGGATAAGAATGCTCCTCGCAACGAGCGCATCAAGGCGGACGATGTGACAAAGTATCTGCGCCAGAAGCCGAACAAACGATTCCTCGGTGCCGACTTCTATGCGTGGATATATCTGATGGCCGATCCCGATAAGGATAATTGGTGGAACAACCTCAAGCGCAAGATGGGTGAGGAGCCAGTATTGTTTGACGAGCGCAGCACCAAACGCTCAGCCTCGAATCTGAAGTTATACCTCGAATCGCGAGGTTACTACTCGTCAGACGTAACTTTCAGGGTTGACACCACCTCGCAACGCAAGCGTGCGAAGGTCTACTACACGCTCAAACAGGGCAAGCCGTACCACATAAAATCTATATCGTACGACTTCCGCGACCCATTCCTCGCACCTTTGTTGCTCGCCGACACCATAAACACACTTCTACACAAGGGCGATATTTTCGACATCACTGTGCTGGAGGCGGAGAGAAATCGTATAACCAACTATCTCAAAGATAAGGGTTACTATAACTTCTCGGTTGGCAATGTCGAGTTCGTAGCCGACACTCTCGCCGGCGACAAGAAGGTGGGCGTAAAGGTGGTTATTAAGCAAGATGTCACGGGCTACAACGAGCGAGGTGTGCCTATGTACGCCAACCACAAGGAGTATAAGTTACGCAACATAAATATCATACCTCGCTATAATGCTGCTTTGGCAAAGTCGCAGAGCGACTACTTCTCGCGTTTCGACACCATCAACCACAAGGGTTTGAATGTGCTTTACAACGGCAAGAAGCCAAAGGTGCGTCCCGTAGTGTTGAGAAATGCGGTGTCGTTGCGTTCGGGCGACACCTACAACTACTCGCGAGTGAACGACACCTACTCTACGCTTATGGGTATGGGTTACTTCAAGAGTCAGCGAATAAAC
Organism: Alistipes sp.; assembly: GCA_045653565.1. Lineage (GTDB taxonomy): Bacteria > Bacteroidota > Bacteroidia > Bacteroidales > Rikenellaceae > Alistipes. The sequence continues at coordinate 13,645 of JAZOMA010000045.1, read as the reverse complement.
TTCACCGAAGTGACAGAGGGCAACCCGAAACAGCCGAGCAAGGAGAGTCAGCGAATAGGTCTTTTGGATTGCGACATATACTGCACACCTGCATTGCAGCAGAGTATAAAGGCGGAGTTAGAGGCATCGACTACGTCGAGTTTCTATGGTTTGACGGCTCTGGTTGGTTACCAAAATCGCAACATATTCCGAGGAGCCGAGATGCTCGAAATCACGGGTACGGCGGGATACGAGTATATGAAGGCGCCGAACTCTAAGAAGCGTCACGCAATGGAGTTTGGTTTGGCAGCCAGTTTGTCGTTCCCTCGTTTCGTGTTGGCAAACTACGCCGTTAGCAAGAATATTTTGGTGCCAAAGACCAAATTCGAGATATCCTACAACTATCAGGATCGTCCATACTATCGTCGTGGTCTGTCGAGCATATCGTGGGTCTATTCGTGGAAAAACAGAAGTTCATCCTCGTTTGTGGTGCGTCCGATAGCAATCAACTGGGTAGATGTATCGTATATCGACGACAACTACTTCAACTCGTTGCAGAACCAATATCTTAAGTATAGTTTCCAATCGCAGTTGATTGTCGCCATCTCGGGTTCGTATGTGCTGAACAAGCAGTATAAGTCGGCTCCGAACAACTACACCACCGTGCGAGCAAACTGCGAGTTGTCGGGCAATGTACTGAATGGTTTGGTACACCTCTTCTCAAAGCCACCGACCGACCGCAACTACTACGAGTTCCTCGGCATACGATACTCGCAATATGTGCGAGGCGACGTGAGTGCCAGCCACAAGATTATGTTCGGCAAGGTTACCGCCCTGGCGGCGCGCCTCTACGCAGGTGTTGCCTACGCCTACGGCAACTCCGACGCTGTACCTTTCGACCGCCTTTTCTACGCCGGAGGTAGTAACAGTATGCGAGGTTGGGCTCCTCGCACACTCGGTCCGGGCGCATCGCCTGCACCAACCAACGTGGTCTATCCTACGCAGTTGGGCGATATGAAATTGGAGGCAAACCTCGAGTTCCGCTTCCCAATTTGGAGTATGTTCCACGGTGCTGCCTTCTTCGATTTGGGAAACATCTGGAACATCGATCGCAAGGGTGCAAACTACGACGAGAGTGCTGTTTTCCGCTTCAACACCTTCTACAAACAGTTGGCTTTCAACACAGGTATAGGTCTGCGTTTAGATATCGACTTCGCCGTTCTGCGTCTTGATTGGGGTATTCAGTTGCACAACCCTAACAAGCCTGTAGGAGAGCGTTGGATACATAACTTCAAATGGCGCAACACCTCGCTCAACTTTGGCGTAGGTTTCCCATTCTAAAAAAATGAATAGAGTATGCAGTTCGAGTATAAATATCTCCACCATATAGATTCGCCAGCCGATTTGCGTAGGTTGTCTATAGACGAGTTGCCACAATATTGCAACGAGGTGCGACAATTCATTATTGAGCAGTGCGCCACCAACCCCGGACACCTTGCTTCGTCGCTCGGCGCGGTTGAGATTGCTGTCGCCATACACTATGTCTACGACACCCCAACTGACAAACTCATTTGGGATGTGGGACATCAGGCTTATGCTCACAAGATTATCACAGGTCGTCGCGATCTATTCCACACCAATCGTCGTTTGAATGGCATAAGCGGCTTCCCACGCATTGCAGAGAGCGAATACGACGCCTTTGGTGCGGGGCACGCCTCGGTATCGGTATCGGCGGCTTTGGGTATGGCAAAGGCTGCAAAGTTGCAGAACAAGGTGTTCAAAACCATAGCGGTAATTGGCGATGGCTCGATTGCCGGAGGTTTGGCTTTTGAGGGGTTGAACAATGCTGGCTCGGACAAGTCCACCGATATACTGGTCATACTGAACGACAACAATATGTCGATTGATAAGTCGCAGGGTGCGCTCAACCGCTATCTGCTGCGTCTTTCGACCTCGTCGCGCTACAACCGGTTAAAGCAGTGGGTGTGGTCGACATTTGTGCGAACACCTCGCATTTTGAACTTCTTCCGCAAACTCACAAATGCCGTAAAGCACGGTCTGTTGCAGAATAGCAACCTCTTTGAGAGTCTTGGCTTCCGCTACTTCGGTCGCGTAGATGGTCACAACGTGAAACTATTGGTTCATACGCTCAAGGCGTTGAAGGATATGCGAGCTCCGAAGTTGCTCCACATCATAACCGAGAAGGGTCACGGATATGCTCCGGCACAGAAGGATCTCTCGGTGTGGCACGCTCCGGGTTGTTACAACGCCGAGACGGGCGAGCGTATAACCACAGCCGCAAATGGTCGCTCGCGTATGCAGGATGTATTTGGAGAGACGCTCCTCGAACTCGCAAAGATGGATGAGCGAGTGGTGGGCGTCACTCCCGCTATGCCTTCGGGTTGTTCGATGAATATAATGATGCGCGAGATGCCCGACCGTTGCTTCGATGTGGGCATTGCCGAGGGACACGCAGTAACATTCTCAGCAGGTCTTGCTGCTGCAGGAGAGCATCCATTCTGTAACATATACTCCACCTTTATGCAACGCGCCTACGACAACATTATTCACGATGTGGCGTTGCAGAATCTGCCTGTAACCTTCTGCTTGGATAGAGGTGGCTTGGTGGGCGAAGATGGAGCAACACACCACGGACTTTTTGATATAGCCTACCTCGGCTGCGTTCCTAACATCGTTGTAGCAACACCTTCGGACGAGTGGGAGTTGCGCAATATGATGTTCACCGCTCTGCAGTACGACGCTCCGTTTGCCATTCGCTATCCACGCGGATATGGTCGTGGCACAGCGTGGAAGAATATGCCGTTCGAGGCTATCGAGGTAGGAAAAGCACGCAAGGTGCGTGACGGCAAAGATGTGGCGATATTCGCCTTTGGCACACTGCTCGCCGACGCAGAGAGAGCCGCCGAACAAGCCTCAGTGATAGGTGTTTCGGTTGCAGTCTACGATATGCGATTTGCAAAACCTTTGGACGAGAAACTAATCGTGGAGGTGGGAGGCAAAGTCAAGCGCATAGTAACCCTCGAGGATGGTATCATCCGAGGAGGTGCGGGCGAGGCGGTCGTTAAACTATTGAGCGACCACCTGATTGCAACCCCTGTAACTACTCTGGGAATAGATGATAAGTTTGTGGAACACGGCACAATAGCCGAGTTGCGTCATCTCTGCGGATACGACATCGAGCAGATTCTCCACGCCATTGTGGAGTAATCTACTCCAACACTTCCGATACTACGAAAGTACTACCACCGATGAAGAGCATATCTTCGTCGGTGAGTTGTTTTTGGGCAGACGCAACAGCCTCAGCCACCGTAGGCTCAACCCCGAAATTGAGATTCAGAGCGGCAGCCGCCTCGACAATACTCCTTAACGAAGCAGCGCGACGAATCGTAGCCTGCGTGAATATGTAGTAGGCATCGGCTGGCATCAGAGCCAACATTTTCGAAAAATCCTTATCCTCACAGAAGCCCATCACACAGAAAAGACGGCCAGTAGTCTGTCGAGCCTTCAACTGCTTGGCGACCTCGGCAATGCCGTGATAGTTGTGGGCTGTGTCGCACACCACGAGCGGCTTTTGGCTCAGCACCTGCCAACGACCTCGGAACGAGGTTAGTTTCGACACCTCGCGCACACCCTCAACAAAGGCACGGCGCGAAATGGAGAGAGGTGTAGACTCGTGCAGTATATCCAACACCGTAGCCACGATTGTGAGGTTTTGACGCTGGTACTCGCCGAGCAAATCGAGGCGCAACTGATAGGGATAACCATCGCGGTTGCGAGTCATCGTCACCACCTGCTTGTCGCCCTCGAAACCGCACTCTCCGAGCGAGAACGCCTCGGTGGCGTAGGTCAACTCCGAGCGCATATCGGCTGCAATCTCCTCCAAAACGAGCGAATAGTTCGGATTCTTCTCGCCAACAACAACCGGAGTGCATTTCTTGATGATACCACCCTTCTCGCGAGCAATCTTTGGCAGCGAATCGCCCAGATACTCGGTGTGTTCGAGTCCTATATTTGTGATAACCGAAATGAGCGGCTGAACTATATTTGTGGCGTCGAGGCGACCTCCCAAACCCGTTTCGATAACGGCAACTTCGACATCGCTCTGCGCGAAAAAGTCGAACGCCATAGCGGTTGTCATCTCAAAGAATGAGAGTTGCAGACGCTCCATCTCCGTTTTGTAGCGGTCGACGAAATTCACCACCTTCTGCTTGGAAATCATCTCGCCATTGACACGAATACGCTCGCGGAAATCGGTCAGATGGGGCGAAGTAAACAGACCCGTCTGATAGCCCGCCTGTTGCAGCACTGCAGCCAACATATTCGACACCGACCCCTTGCCGTTGGTGCCGGCAACGTGGATAACGAAGTAGTTGCGTTGCGGATTGCCAATCGAACGGCAAAATTCGGCTATGCGCTCCAATCCCGGCTTGTATGCGTCGCCCCCAACCTCTTGGAACGAAGGCATCGACGAATAGAGATAATCAATCGTTTCGGCGTAGTTCATATCACTTTGTTTTAGTTCATATAGTACTTTTTCTTGGCGGTGTAGGCAACGAAGTAGAGGATGCACAACGCCGCAATAAAGAGCGACAAACGACCAATGTAGTCGCCATATTTAGTATAGAAAGTCTGCTTGTCGTTCAGGCGGATGTCGGCGGTTAGCACCCCTCGCTTATCCCACTCCAAACGCTGCACATCTTCGCCCTGCATCGTAATGAAACCCGAGACTCCGGTGTTGGCACTGCGGGCCACATCGCGACGTGTCTCAATGGCGCGCAGACGACAGAAGGCAAAGAGGTATTTGTGTCCGAGCGTATTGCCCCACCAGCCATCGTTCGACACCACAAACAACGCCTCGGCACCATTGCGAACGAACTCGGCAACGTGGTTGCCATATAGTCCCTCGTAGCATATTGCAGGTGCAACCTTCTTGCCATTGTGATGGAACGGATTCTGCTTTTTGCCAATACCCAGTTGACCGAACACGCCACCCAGATCGATGGCAAATAGATCGCCAGCACTGCGCAGCCACGCAGGAATGGTCTCTACACCCACCACCAGTTTGCCCTTGTGGTGCAGTTGTATGTTAGAGGTTGTGTCGATAGCGAGCGACGAATTGAAATTATCGTAGTAGCCCCAAATGGCGTTGCGTGCCGTTTCGGTAGACTTCTCTTTGCCATAGTAGCAAATTGTAGATGCACCCGTAACGACCATCGTCGACGGTTTATTGCGCTTCAACTCCTCAGCTATTGCATTTATCATCTCCGAGCCAGCGAGGTCGTGTTCGTAGATGCGCTCCTGCGAGAGAGCAGTCTCGGGCATAAGCACAAACTCCGCAGAGTCGGGAGCCTCTGCCAACAGATCCAACAGGTTGTTCTTCTGCTTCTCTAACGAGAGGTCGAACTTGTCGTAGCACGGAATATTGGGCTGCGTCACCGACACCGTACTCTTTTCGAGCGAGGTGTAGTACTCGCCCTCGTGGTCATATTTGTAGAATAGTCCAATCGAAATGGCGATAGGAAGGGTTAAAGCCAGAGTTGCCACCACCCACATTCGCTTGCGCATAGTTAGGCACGCCTCGAAGGCGAGAACATTGACCAACAACACCCACAACGAACCTCCGAACACTCCCGTATATTCGTACCACTGCACAGCCCACGTATCGTCGGCAAAGCCATTACCCAAAATCAACCACGGGAACGACAACGCAGGGGCCTGAGTATAGAGATATTCGCCTGCTATCCAGGCAGTTATAAGTGTAACATACGCCAACGCTTTGGGTGCGCGCTTCGACACAATATGATAGAGCATAAACGGAATAATACTCCACCACGTAGACACCAGCGTTGCCGCCACAGGTCCTACCGGTGTGGCATTCCATATCCACCACACTGTAGCCACATTCCACACCACAAAGGTTAGCAACGCCCATCCCAACATCGAAAGGGTGTCGCGCCACGAATCGCTATACTGCGCACTGATAAGCATCAACGGCACAAATGCTGCGAATAGGGTTATACAACTTGCTCCCTCCCAGGATATAGAGAGAAGTATAGCAGAAGCCAGCGACAATGCCAACTTTGACTTTTTCGAAAATTCTCTTTTGAAATGTATCATAGTACAAATGTAGCAAAAAAACGCGAAACGTAGCAACAGAAAGCGGAAAACTTTGCGCTGATTCAAGATAATTTCATTATCTTTGCCCTTTGGTAAAACAAATTTGTTGCACACAATGGAATATATCTATCTTTTAATCTGTTTGGCAGTCATCGTATTTAGTGCCAACTGGTTAGTAGAGGGCGCAGTGGTAATAGCCAAGCGATACAAAATTTCAGATTTTATCATCGGTGCCGTAATCGTAGGCGTAGGAACATCATTCCCCGAACTCGTAGCGAGTAGCATCGGTGCTTTTGAGGGCAACTCCGACATCGCCATTGGCAATGTCATCGGCTCGAATATATTCAACGTGCTGGGCATCTTAGGACTCACCGTACTGATTATGCCCGTAGCCGTATCAAAGGAGAATAAGCGTTTCGACCTCCCCTTCTGCATCGCACTCTCGGTGCTTACAATGCTGCTCGTATTCAACTTCTTCACCGGAGGAGATCACACCATCAGCCGCATCGACGGCTTGGTGCTTTTGGCAACATTCGGACTCTTTATGTTCCTCTCGTTGCGCAATGGCAAGGATAATAAGGTGGTAGAGTCTACCGAGGTTATCTCGAACAGACAGTTATTCTTCGGCATCGGCAAACTCGTCGTAGGTCTGGCAGCGCTGATTATCGCATCGAAGTTCTTCCTCGACAACGCCATCGCCATTGCCCACAAGTTGAACGTAAAGGACTCCTTCATCGCCATTACCCTCGTAGCGTGTGGCACTTCGCTGCCCGAATTGGCAGCCTCGCTTGCCGCAGCAGCCAAGAAGAACACCCAAATGGCACTCGGCAATGTCATCGGCTCGAACATATTCAACCTCTCGTTGATTCTCGGTGTAGCGTCGCAGATTACACCACTCACAAGTTCGGGTATTGGATTTATCGACTATGGAGTGATGATTTTTGCAAGTGTTGCACCACTCATACTCGCCTTCAAAGGCAAGTTAAACCGCTGGGCTGGAGCAATTATGTTTGCGTGCTTCATCGCTTACAACTACTACCTTATAGTTAACGCAGGACAATAACAAATAAAAAAATAATTATAGAACTATGGAATTTGTATTTGAAGGAATTGTATTTGCTATTCTGCCCGAGCAGAGCGGAACATCGGCTCGTGGCGAGTGGCACAACCAGAATGTAGTATTCGAGATGCAGACCTCGTCGGCATATCCGCGCAAGGTCAGTGTTAAGTTTTTCAACAAGCGCGACGAGGTGGCACGCCTCGTTGTAGGCGCAACCTACAAGGTTACTTTCGACGTTGAGTCGCGCGAATATCAGGGTCGCTGGTACACCGACGTAGTTGGTCGCCGCGTCGAGCCAAAGGAGGCTGCACAAGTTGCACAGGCGCAATATAGCGAGCCACTGCCAACATCTGCCCCTGCAGCAGCACCAATGCCAACCGAGGAGCCGGTAATGCCAGCCCAGAGCGCAGCAGTAGTGGACGACCTCCCATTCTAAATTTGACAGACAAACAACCTAAATAATTAAAAAATGAAAAGTTTAAGACGTTTATCAACACTTTTTGTACTTCTGCTTTCGGTTATTGCCGTATATGCAGGAGGCATCAGCAACGCCAAAGAGTTTGTGGCGTTTGCAAAGGCTGCCAACAATGGCGAAGACCTCGCCAAGTGGCGCAACGAGAAGGGTCATATCGTACTCGAGTGCGACATCGATATGGCAAAAGTTAAGAAGTGGGCTCCTATCAAAGAGTTCAAAGGCACCTTCGATGGTAAGGGTTATGCACTGCTCAACTGGAAAACCAAGCAGGGTGTATTCGACCTTATCGACACAAACGGCGCAGTAAAGAATCTCCGCATCGACGCTTCGTGCTCGATGAATGTACTCACCAAGTGCGAGGAGGTTATCTCGGGCTTTATTGCTCGCGTAAACAAAGGTACTATAAGCAACTGCGAGAATGGTGGTAGCATCAAGTATCGCGGCACATACACCGACAAGCACGTCTACATCGGCGGTTTGGTTGGTCAGAATGGTTACATCATTACCGATTCGCGCAACACCGGCTCGATTGATGCTCAGTTGTTCATCGCATCGGAGAATAAGAAGTTGAGCATTAGCGTCGCTGGTATCGCTGGCTCAACCATTCCAAAGGGAAGCCGTATAATCACAATCAACCGTTGCGAGAATAGCGGCTCTGTAATAGTTGAAGGCGACACACCTCGCCTCTATGTTGCTGGTATAATCGGTTACTCGGGACGTGCCGGCGTACGCTATTGCGTAAACCGTGGCGAGATTTCGAGCATTAGTGCTGTAGGCAACCCTGAGGCTCGACCATACAACCACGTTGCAGGCGTTGCTGCGCAGTCGGGACAACACATTCAGTGCTGCGACAACTTCGGTAATATCCACATTGGCGGTACTCACTCCGCATATGCAGGAGGTATTTGTGCCGCTATGAACGCATCGCGCAACATTATCGGTTGCTCGAACTACGGCAATGTAGTATCTACAGCCACCTTGTCGACCAACCACGCAGGTATCTTGGGTGCTTCGGGCGATGGCGTACACCTCTGCAACTGCAACAACTACGGTGCGGTTGACTTCAAGGCTACTACATCCAAGTCGGGCGCACATATGGGCGGTATCGCTGGCTACATATTCACAAAAAAGAACACCAAGTATGGCTCGCGTCTGCTCCGTTGCAACAATATGGGCGCAATTAGCAGCAGCATCGAGCATAGCAAATTCTATGTTGGTGGTGTTGCAGGACGCTTCCGTGGCACAAAGGAGGTAGAAGTTCGCGTTACCGATTGTGCTAACAAAGGTACAGTTTCGGCAGAAGGTTGCCGCGTGGGCGATATCACAGCCCACAAGACCTACACCTCTATCGAGGGAGAGTACTTCCACAACAATATGGCAACAGCCGTTGCTGAGCCAAAGGGCGAAAACACACTCTTCGGACGTGTGACCTCGACCACAGGCGAGCCTGTAGCAAATGCTGTAGTTTCGGATGGCGAGTTCTGCGTTCAGACCGACGCTGAGGGTTACTATGCTATCAAGTCGAATCTCGGAGTTGCTCGTTTCGTAACCATCTCTACCCCATCGGGCTACAAGTTCTCGTTCCGTAAGAGCGTACCGCAGAACTTCCTCCGCATACCTCGCTACGCAAAGGCTGTAGAGGCAAACTTCGTTCTCGAGCCACGAGAGAAATCGACCGATAAGTATACCGTAGTGATGATTGGCGACCCTCAAATCAAGGGTTATAAAGTGGATAGCGCAGCTCAGAAACTCCGCAATATTGTTTACCCTGATATCGTTGCTCTCAAGGAGTCGAAGGCAGCAAACGAGGGTGAGTTCTTCGCAATCAACCTCGGCGACCTCGTATTCAACGATATGGCGAAGTTGTACGACTATGTGGACGTTATCTCGGATAGCAACGTGCCTATGTTCCACGCTATCGGTAACCACGACCACGACCAGACAACACATCAGGAGACAAAACTCGGTATTATGCACTTCGAGGAGTACCTCACACCATCGTACTACTCGTTCAACATTGGCAAGACTCACTACGTTATCGTAAACGACATTTCGTTCTCGCGTAAGAACTACAAGTCGAAGTATCGTCTTGGTTTGGAGTATTGGCACTACAAGTGGTTGGAGCGCGACTTGGAGTTCGTACCAAAGGATCACACTATCGTAATCTGCGGACACGCACAGCTCTTCCGCAACTTCAAGAAGGCTGATGCCGACAGCAAGAAGAACCTTTCGTATGCTCGCTACTCGAAGTTACTCTCGCAGTATGCTCGCGTATACTCGTGGTCGGGACACTACCACTACAACTTCGGCTACGACTACTCAAACTCGACGGACGAGGCACACTCATCGTTGAAGAACATAACCAGCATCTGCGTAGCCCGTGCTACCGGTGGTTTGCACTGCAACCGCGACCTCTACAACGACGGCACTCCTAACGGCTATATGGTGATGGAGGTTGATGGCGACAATATCGAGTGGTACTACAAGGCTATTGGACGCGAGCGTGACTACCAGATGCACGTATACGCACCACACCGCACAGGTGGCGAATTGGTTAAGGTTAACATCTGGAACTGGTCGAAGAACCACTGGTCTACACCAGAGTGGTGGGAGAATGGCGTTAAGGTTGGCAATATGACCCACAAGTTCGAGAAGGATATCGCCTTCCTCGAGGATCACGCTGCTAAGGGTCCGCATATGTACAGCGCAAAGAGCAAGCACGACACTGCAAGGCCTTACAACGCTCATGGTATGTTCCACATCAAGCCAAGCGAGGGTTGTCGCTCGGGCGAGGTGCGCGTAACCGACAACTTCGGCAAGACATACATTCAGAAGGTTGAGTGGTAATCCCACAACCAATAACAAAAAAGAGTGCAAGATTTTTAGTTCTTGCACTCTTTTTTATATATTTGCATTATAAAATCGACCAAACCGATGAAGAAAAAGATTTATATAACATTGCTGGCTGTTGTTTGCGCCGTTATGCCGAGCGTGGCAAATGGACAAATATATGCCAAGTTGAACGCCCTTTATGCAGTTGTCGGCATCATCAACCCTCAACTCGAGTTTACGGTTGGTCCGCACTCCTCCATAGTTATCGACCCAATGTTCTCGCCATACAAGAGCATTAAGTTGGGTAAGCGCGACAATATCCACGCACTGTTTGGCATCTTGCAAACCGAGTACCGCTTCTATATTAAGCGCGAGACTCAAGGCTTCTACATCAGCGCAAACGGCGGTATGCAGGCGTTCGACATTTCGCGCCCCTATCTCTTTCAGGGCGATAAACTTATCTCCTTCAATGCAGGCTATGGTCGCGGATTTGGTCTTATGGCGGGTATAGGCATAGGCTACACCCACACCTTCAAAGAGCGATGGGTGGTGGACGCATTCTTTGCCTTCGACCGTATGTGGAGTTGGTACAATGGCTACAACGCCGACGGTGCGATAAATCTTTTCCCTCGTCACCAGCACGAGCCTAAATACCCCGACCCATTCAATGGCTCGGCAGAGTGGCTACCTTCGAAAATCGGCGTAGCGATAGGTTACAAGATTTTCGACCCGTCGCTCAAACGCAAATCGGCAAAGCAGCGCAAGATAGAGCGACTGCTGAGTGAATAAAAAAACTGCTGTCATTTCTGACAGCAGTTTTTTTTGCTATTTGCTATTGGCTATTAGCCATTGGCTTTTATGCGCTCTACTTATGCTACATAGTAATGTGATGCAAGCTCAGTGAACGAAGCAACCTGCTCGTCAATCCAAGCCTGGTCGCGACCGAGCTCCTCAGCCAAAATCTGTGCCACGCGTGGAGCAGCCTTCTGCGCCTCGCGAGCATCAACAAAGAGGAGGCGTACACGGCGTGCCAACACGTCATCAACTGTGAGAGCCATCTCGTGACGAATAGCCCAGAGAACCTCGGCTACGGTGTAGCCATACTTCTCCGACAACTTCTCGCCGAGTGCCGCATTCTGCTTAATCATATCGAGAATTGCAGGCTCGTCTGCTCCATAAACATACATATGGTCTGCCAAGTTTGGATTTGGACGCCAGCCGTGAATCTTCAACTTCTTGGTCACGCACTTACGCTTCTCAACCTTACCCAACTTGATAGCCTTATCGACGGTATCCTCAGCCATCTTACGATACGAGGTCCACTTACCGCCGGTGATGGTGATGAGGTCGTTGTCCGAAACCACAACCTTGTGCGAACGCGAAACCTCCTTCGACTTCTTGCCCTCCTTCTTTGGCGCAGCGAGTGGTCGCTGACCCGCAAACACCGAAACGATATCATTGCGTGTAGGAGCCGGAGTCATATAGTGGCTTGCAGTCTCGAGGATAAAGTCAATCTCCTCGTCGAGTGGACGTGGCTCGCTCTCGGCAGTTGGACGCTGAATGTCGGTAGTACCAACAACCACCTTATCGTGCCAAGGCACTGCGAACAATACACGACCGTCCGAAGTCTTCGGAACCATAATAGCGTAGTCGCTCTGCAAGAACTTCATATCGAGAACGATATGCACACCCTGCGACGGCACAACCATCTTTGCCTCGCCCGGCTTATCCATCTGCAACACCTCGTCAACGAAGCAACCAGCAGCGTTGATAACAGCCTTTGCCTTTACGGTGTACTCCTTGCCTGTGAGCAAATCCTTTGCTACAACACCTGCAACCTTGCCCTTCTCGTCGTGCAACACGTTTACAACCTCGGTACGATTAGCAACAACGCCACCCTGCTCAACACAGGTTTGTGCCAAGTTGCACGCCATACGAGCATCGTCGAACTGACCATCGTGGTAAACCACGCCGCCCTTCAAACCCTCGGCAACCGAAGTTGGAAGGTACTGACGAAGAGTCTTTGCTGTGATAAAGCGCGAACGACCATAGCCGAAGCCGAACGAGAGAATGTCGTAGAAGGTCAAACCACAGAAGTAGAGGAAGTTCTCCCAATGGCTGTAGTTCGAGATTACGAAAGCCTGATCCTTAACCAGATGTGGAGCGTTCTGCTTCATCAAACCACGCTCGTGAAGAGCCTCACGCACCAAGTCTACCTCCAACTTCTGAAGATAGCGCACACCGCCGTGAACGAGTTTGGTCGAACGGCTCGAAGTACACTTTGCGAAGTCCTCACGCTCGAAGAGCGCAACACTGTAACCGCGCGCTGCGGCATCAACAGCACAACCAAGACCGGTTGCACCACCACCTACAACTACAAAATCCCATACCTTATCGGTATTTTCGAGTTGTTTGAGCAAGTTTTCTCTTTGCATTTTTTTGTTTTATTTAGTTTTGATTTGAAATTCGCACTTTAAATCGCACAAAAATAGTCACTTTCAACAAGAAAAGCAAAGAAAAAACAAAGAAAAAAAGAGCAGAAAGTGTAAAAAATAGGACAAAAATGGGGTGCCTAACAAATTTTAGACGCCCCATTTTGCTTAAAGTTATGTAACAAGAGGTTTTTCAATGCTCACGAAGTGTGAGAAACCTCACCCCTAATACTAGTCGTCAATACCAATGCAACGGCCAGCCTTATCAAATTTCAACTCCAAATCGTTGGACAGTTCCACCTCATAGCCAAAAAGCTTTGCTTCGATCTGCACAATTCCCACGCCATTATATTGAGCCTTCACAAAGTTGGCAATCTGCGCCGGAATAATCCCTACTGGAATCTTTCCAGCCCTATTCTTTATGCTGTCCCATTTACCTGCTCCGTCAAACTCAATCTTGGTGCCGTCATCAAGAATCACCGTATAGTCGTTGTCGGTAATATCCTTATCGTGAGTAGCTACCACGACTTCGTTTTTAGCAAAATTCTTAGACAAAAAAGCCTGAGCCTCTGCAGGCAACTGTTGTTTTGTAATCGCAACCTCCCAAGCCATTGCTGGGGTAATTGATAGCGCAGCCATAGCCAACGCCGAAAGTAACATCTTTTTCATAGTTTTACGGTTTTTAGTTGTCATGTTATTAACTGTTCTCTACAAATATACGAAAAATAT
>JAZOMA010000044.1:0-98570 GCA_045653565.1 Alistipes sp. | reverse complement strand
GATTAAGGGTGGTGACTACCGTGCTCGTGAGGCTAATGTTTACCGTCTGGCCCAGGTTTCGAACCTCATCATCGAGCAGGGCGTAGCTCAGGGTGTACCTTTCGCTCGTGAGTACGGCGGTCTGTTGGATAACCGTTCGTTCGGTGGTGCGCAGGTATCGCGTACCTTCTATGCTCGTGGTCAGACCGGTCAGCAGCTCCTTCTCGGTGCTTACGCTGCGCTGAACAAGGAGATTAACCGCGGCTCGGTTAAGTCTTATACTCGTCACGAGATGCTCGACATCGTTGTTGAGAACGGCGAGGCAAAGGGTATCATTGCTCGTAACCTCGTAACGGGTGAGATTGAGCGTCACGGTGCTCACGCAGTGGTTATCGCTACGGGTGGCTACGGAAACGTATTCTTCCTCTCGACCAACGCTATGGCGTCGAACGGCTCGGCCGCTTTCCAGTGCTACCGTAAGGGTGCAGGTTTCGCAAACCCTTGCTTCACTCAGATTCACCCAACCTGTATACCTGTTCACGGTACACAGCAGTCGAAGTTGACCCTTAAGTCGGAGTCGTTGCGTAACGACGGCCGTATCTGGGTGCCAAAGAAGATGGAGGATGTTGAGGCGTTGCGTAAGGGTACTTTGAAGCCTTCGCAGATTGCCGAGGAGGATCGCGACTACTACTTGGAGCGTCGTTATCCGGCATTCGGTAACTTGGTACCACGTGACGTTGCTTCGCGTGCTGCAAAGGAGCGTTGCGATGCAGGTTATGGCGTAAACGAGACAGGTTTGGCTGTATTCCTCGACTTCAAGACCGCTATCGAGCGTTTGGGTAAGGAGGTTATCAAGCAGCGTTATGGCAACTTGTTCGATATGTATAAGGAGATTACCGACGTTAATCCATACGACGAGCCAATGCAGATCTTCCCTGCTGTTCACTACACAATGGGTGGTATCTGGGTTGACTACAACTTGATGACAACTGTTCCTGGTTTGTATGCTATTGGCGAGGCTAACTTCTCTGACCACGGTGCAAACCGCCTCGGTGCTTCGGCGTTGATGCAGGGCTTGGCTGATGGTTACTTCGTATTGCCTTACACCATTGGCGACTACCTCTCGAAGAAGATTCAGGCTCCGAAGGTGGCTACCGATACTCCTGCATTCGAGGAGGCAGAGAAGGCTGTTAAGGAGAAGATCGAGAAGTTGCTCTCGATTAACGGTAAGCAGTCGGTTGACGATATTCACAAGCGTCTTGGTTTGATTATGTGGGACAATGTGGGTATGGCTCGTACAAAGGAGTCGTTGGAGAAGGCTATCGTTGAGATTCAGGCTTTGCGTAAGGAGTTCTGGGCAGACGTTAAGGTTGTTGGTACTGCCAACTCGTTCAACGTTGAGTTGGAGAAGGCTTTGCGTTTGGTTGACTTCCTCGAACTCGGTGAGTTGATGGCTCGCGACGCTCTCAATCGTGAGGAGTCGTGTGGTGGTCACTTCCGTTCGGAGCATCAGACCGAGGAGGGTGAGGCACTTCGCCACGACGATAAGTTCGCATACGCTTCGGTATGGGAGTATAAGGGCGAGGATGTTGCCCCTGAACTTACCAAGGAGCCACTCGATTATGAGTTTACTCACCGCGCACAGCGTAACTACAAGGACTAATATTTTTTGACGTTTAATATTTAGAGTTTAGAAATTATGAATTTCACATTGAAAATATGGCGTCAGAAAGACGCTCAATCGAAGGGTGCATTCCAGGAGTATAAGGTTGAGAATGTATCGTCGGATACCTCGTTCCTCGAGATGCTCGACATCTTGAATAACGACCTCGTACACAAAGGTGAGGAGCCTGTAGCATTTGACCACGACTGCCGTGAGGGTATCTGCGGTATGTGTTCGTTGCACATCGACGGTCACGCACACGGACCATCGCAGGCGGTTACCACTTGCCAGATTTATATGCGTCAGTTCGAGGATGGTGCTACCATCACTGTTGAGCCTTGGCGTTCGGCAGCCTTCCCTGTAATTAAGGACCTCGTAGTAAACCGTTCGGCTTACGACCAGATTCTTCAGGCTGGAGGTTTCGTTTCGGTGCGTACCAACTCGGTGCCAGACGGAAACGCTATTCCAATTCCGAAGGCAGATGCTGACGAGTCGATGGACGCAGCAGCTTGCGTAGGTTGTGGTGCTTGTGCTGCAACTTGTAAGAATGGTTCGGCAATGCTCTTCGTTGCTGCTCGTGTATCTTCGCTTGCGAAGTTGCCACAGGGTAAGGTTGAGGGCGCACGTCGTGCAAAGGCTATGGTTGCAAAGATGGATGAACTCGGCTTCGGTAACTGTACTAACACAGGTGCTTGCCAGGCAGAGTGTCCAAAGCAGATTAGCATTGCTCACATTGCTCGTTTAAACCGTGAGTTCTTGGCTGCTAAGTTGAAGGACTAATCAAAAACCGTCTAACGAGGTAATTTTTGCGTTACGCTTCGGTCGTTGAACTCCTCACATACTCCAAGTATGCTGTGGGCTCAACGCCTTGCAAGCCTTAAAATTCCTCTCGTTATACAATTTTTTAGACCTTATATAAAAGATGGGGGTGTTTCAATAAAAAGAATACCCCCTTCTTTCAAAGAAAAACTAATTCTGCATTCAGCTTTCTAAATTTTGCTTATGCGTCGTCTTCTAACCCTTTTTGTTGCACTATCCTCCTGCCTGGTGGCGTGGGGACAGGCTTTTGTTAGTGGACGATTTTTTGATGTTGACACGAAAGAGGGTGTTGTCGGAACGATTATCGAGATTACTTCGCCTCGCGACACGCTCTTTCGCCGTCACTACACCACCGGCTATGGTGGCTATTTCAAGACTCCGCCACTTCCTCGTGGCGAATATAAACTCACCACTTCGTTCCTCGGCTACGAGGAGTATACACGCAGTTTCAGAGTTGACGCTCTGCCTGTTGATTTGGGCGATATGGCAATCAAACAGGGTGCAATAGATGTAGGTTTGGTTGTCAAGGAGGTGGTTGTTCCTCGAGCGCAGATTGTAGGCGATACGTTGCGATACACTGCGTCGCAGTTCAAGGTTACGGTGGACGCCGAACTCGAAACATTGTTGCGAAAACTGCCGGGAATATCTATGAATAACGGTCGTATCGAGGCACAAGGCGAGGTCGTTAAGCAGATATATGTCGATAACAAAGAGTTTTTTGGCGGAAATATTCAGCAGGTGTTGCAGAGTATTCCGGCTCAGGCGGTTGAGAGTATAGAGGTCTACAATCGTATGAGCGAGGCGTCGCAGATTACGGGCGTGGACGATGGTGAGGGCGGAAAGGTTATAAATATTATCACGAAGGGCTCACTTTCGCATAGTGAGTTTGGAAAGATGCACGCCTCGGGCGGATTGGGCTACAACAGAACGCCGGCGCAGATGGCTCTTGACGATGCAGGAAAACCTTTGCCGTATGCTATCGGCAACTACCAAGATGCAATGAAGGGTCGCTACTCGGTCGGAGGTTCGATGAATGTCTTTCGCGACGATATGCGTCTGACCTTTATGGCGTTGGTGAACAATTTGAATAAACAAAACCTCTCGGACGAGGGTATCTCGATGTCGGGCTCGACAAATCGCACCAATGCATCGTCGTCATTCTCGGTGAATCGTCAGTCGGGAGTTGCAGCGTCCGAGATTTTTGCGGTAAGTTACTCGGATAGATGGGGCAAGCGCAAGAGGGCAAAGTTTGATGGTAACGTATTCTTCAATCATAGCAATACCCAAAATCTGTATACGGTTGACCGTTGGTACAATCCTCCGTCGAAGAAAGATACCATTCACTACGACCAATTCTCCAACCCGAATAACCTCAATTTCCGCTTCCGAGGTCGCTTTGAGTGTAGGGTGGCAAAGCGTCAGCGATTATATCTGACGCCAACCTATCGCTATACCAACAACTTCTCAATAAACGAACAATTTGGCTCTTCGATGCGTTTGCCAAATTCGGAGTCGGGGTTGCGCTACTATCCGAGCTTTAATCAGGGTCGCTCTGAGTCGCACAATGCGGGTCTTTATGCACAATATTCGTATAAGTTCTTGAAGCACGGACGAGTGCTACTCGTGGTGGCAAATATCTCGCATAATGAGAGCGATAATTGGCGTGATTATACATCATACTCGGGCAATAAATGGCTCGAGGCGGATCGTAAATACTCCTTCTCGCACAACGATAATGGCAATAGCACCACGACATTCCGTGTGCAGCCTACTTTCAGGGAGAAGTTGGGACGATATACGACACTCAATATATCGTACAATTTCCAGTATCAGATGCGCGACCGCGATGTAATGAACTATACCACTGACGAAACCTATACTCCGTTGCTGGAGAAGATAAAGCCGAAGAGTTCCTCATCGTACCTGGGAAGCTTTCTATTCCACGAGGCGAGTGCTGGCATGCGCTATGGCAAGGGCAAAACTTGGTTCTCGGTTAATTTGCGATACCACAACTCTGAACTCTCCACGACAAACCTATGGGCAACCGAGAATGCTACCGTATCGCGCAGGTTTAATAAGTTCCTCTACAATGCCACGTTGAATGTTGCGGTAAGTAGTAAGCACAGCTTGCGTATGGCATTAAATTCCAAGATAAAAACTCCTGGATTATGGACATTGAACGACCAATATAATGTCAACAACTCCGACTACCTTTCGGTCGGAAATCCCGATTTGAAACCATCGCAGGAACACAACGCCTTTATTCGCTATACGAATGTGTCGTCCCGATTTGGCACCACCTTTATGATTATGGCAAAGGCGGACTTTGTGCAAGATTATATAGGTACAAAGGTTGTCTATGAGCCGGGAAAGATAGAGCTGCTCGACTATATTCTACCCGACGGAACAACTCACTTTGCGAAGTATACGCCTATACAACTCACGCAGCAGGTCAATCTCGACGGATATTGGTCGAGCGAGTTCCGCACATCGTTGGGTTTGCCGTTGAAGCATCTGCGCTCGAACTTGAATTTTGTGTTGGGAGGAACCTATTCGGATATTCCGATGGAGGTTGTAAGTACCGACTATTTGGAGAAGAACAATATCCCCGTAATCGACGAGAATGGACGCTTTTCGGTGCGAGGCGAGAATGTTATGATGCACAATGCCAACGCCTATGCGCAGGTTACGCTCGGCAGTAACATATCGGAGAATATCGATTTTACGGTCACTTGGCGAGGTACCTATAGTTATAATAATAGCACTCTCTCCGACTTCAACAATCAATACTTTATGCACTATCTGCGTGCTAACGTAAAGGCGGTATTGCCGTTGGGATTTACCATCACTTCGTCACTCAATTTTACTCATTTCAAGGTCTTTACCCACAACTTCGACGATATGTTTACGCTGTGGAATATCTCGTTGGGTAAGAAGGTGTTGAATGGATTGGGCGAGGTGGAGGTCTGTGTAAACGATGTGCTGAACCAAAACACCTCATTTGGTCGCTATGTGATAGCCAACTACTCGCAGTTGCGCTACAATACGGTGCTGGGACGCACCTATCTCGTGAAGTTTACCTATAACTTGCGTAGCCTCGGTGGTCAGCAACGCCGCAATAAGAGCCTGAATATTCCGCAAGACCCCCTCGGCGATGTGCAGTCGCGCCTAAATGCTCTAACATTTTAGAGCATCTTTTTCAGCATTTCAAATGAATAGATGCGGTCTACGACTTTGCCTATTACTACGGGAAGTATGATGTGTAGCGAGTCACCCGTACGCTTTTTGTCCCCCTTTATAGCATCGAGCAACTGTTTGTGGTCGATGGGTAGGGTAGTGTCGAAACCGTAGTGTGCGATGAGTGCGAAAATTCGCTCGGCATCGCGCTGCAAAATCAAATTCTCGGATAGAGCGACCTGGGTTATGTGGTGCAAACCTACAGCCACAGCCTCGCCGTGCGATAGTTTGTGCGTACACTTTTCGATGGCGTGCGCGATGGTATGCCCGAGGTTAAGAATACGACGACGACCGCCCTCGCGCTCATCCTCTGCCACCACCGATGCCTTTACCTCGACGCAACGCGCTATAACCTCCTCGAGTAGAGCGTTATCGCTGCGGAGAGCGTCGAAAGAGGTCTGCTCCAATATCTCGAATAGTGTGCTGTCGCCAATAATTGCGGTTTTTATGACCTCGGCCAAGCCTGCTCGGAACTCTCGTTGCGACAGTGTGGCAAGCAACGAAGCGTCGCACACCACAAAGCGAGGTTGAGCAAATACGCCTACCATATTTTTGAAACCGCCCACATTGACGCCATTTTTTCCGCCCACAGATGCATCTACCGAGCCAAGTAGGGTGGTGGTGATGAAGCCAAACTCCACACCTCGCATATAGGTCGAGGCAACAAAGCCTGCGATGTCGGTAACTATGCCGCCACCTATGCCGAGTATAAATGTAGAGCGGTCGGCACCCATCTCGATGAGTTGACGGTATATATCCTCCAGCGTGACGAAGGTCTTAGCCTGCTCGCCAAGCCCTATTAGAATATATTCGTATGGTGCAATAAGGTCGTGGTGGGTGCGGTCGATGTTGGTGTCCGTAATAACTATAACACGTTTTTTAGGCAATATCTCGTGCAATATCTCCTTTGCCGAAGCCATATATACGCAACTTCCGCCAATAACCTCAATCTGTTTTGTCATAAATTTCCGAGCGATTAGTTCCACAAATTTAGTAATTTTCCGATTAAATTTAGTAATTTTGCGCGTTATTTAGGTAAAAACAGCGTAATCATATGCAAAAACTACGCAATATAGCAATCATAGCCCACGTCGATCACGGCAAGACCACTATTGTTGATAAGATGATTTTGGCGGGCAATCTTCTCCGCGAGCCCTCGAAGACGGGCGATCTCGTTCTGGATAACAACGATTTGGAGCGCGAGCGCGGAATTACCATTCTCTCGAAGAATGTATCGGTAGTCTACAAAGACTACAAAATCAATATCATTGACACCCCGGGTCACGCCGACTTCGGTGGCGAGGTTGAGCGCGTGCTGAATATGTGCGACGGTGTGTTGCTTTTGGTAGATGCGTTCGAGGGTACTATGCCACAGACTCGCTTTGTGTTGCAGAAGGCTCTCTCGCTCGGCAAGAAACCTATCGTCGTAATCAACAAGGTCGATAAGCCTAATTGTCGTCCCGAGGTCGTTAATGAGCAGGTGTTCGATCTGATGTTCACACTCGATGCTACCGAGGAGCAGTTGGATTACAAGACCATCTACGGCTCGGCAAAGCAGGGTTGGATGTCACACAAGTGGAACGAAAAGACCGATAGTATCGTGCCACTTTTGGATGCGATTATTGACGAAATTCCCGAGCCTGCAACCATCGAGGGTACGCCGCAGTTGCTCGTTACCTCACTCGAATACTCGTCGTATATTGGTCGTATTGCAGTGGGTAAACTGACTCGAGGCACGCTTCAGAATGGACAAAATGTAACGCTCGCAAAGCGTGACGGAAAGACCCTTATAAAGACCAAAATCAAGGATTTGATGGTGTTTGATGGTCTGGGCAAAAAGAAGGTGGATAAGGTTGAGTGTGGCGAGATTTGCGCCGTTGTGGGTATCGAGGGCTTCGAGATTGGCGACACCATTTGCGACTTCGAGAATCCCGAGCCGCTACCACCAATCAAGATTGACGAGCCTACGATGTCTATGCTTTTCACCATCAACAACTCGCCATTCTTTGGTCGTGAGGGCAAGTATGTAACATCGCGTCACATCAAGGATCGTCTGGATAGCGAGTTGGAGCGCAATTTGGCTCTGCGAGTGGAGCAGGGACAGAATGCCGATTCGTTTGTGGTCTATGGTCGTGGTGTGTTGCACCTCTCGGTGTTGGTCGAGACTATGCGTCGCGAGGGCTACGAGTTGCAGGTGGGTCAACCTAAGGTTATTATCAAGGAGATTGATGGCGTAAAGTGCGAGCCTATCGAGGAGTTGACGGTAGATTGTCCGGACGAGGTTGCCGGAACGGTTATCGAGTTGACTACTCGCCGCAAGGGTACTCTTACGAATATGGAGTCGGCAAATGGACGCACGCGCCTCGAGTTCGACATCCCTTCGCGTGGAATTATCGGTTTGCGCTCGAATATGCTTACTGCCACTGCCGGCGAGGCTATTATGTCGCATCGTCTGCGCGCCTTCGAAGCGTATGTTGGCGACATTGATATGCGCACCAACGGCTCTATCATAGCATCCGAAACGGGTACGGCATACGCCTACTCTATTGATAAACTGCAAGACCGAGGTCGCTTCTTTATCGCTCCGATGGAGGAGGTCTATATGGGACAGGTTATCGGCGAGCATACTCGCAGCAACGATATCACCGTGAACGTCTGCAAGTCGAAGCAGTTAACCAATATGCGTGCATCTGGCTCCGACGATAAGGCTGTGATCGTACCACCAAAGGTATTCTCCTTAGAGGAAGCATTAGAATATATCAAGGAGGACGAATACGTTGAGGTAACTCCAAAGTCGATGCGACTTCGTAAGATTCTGCTTAACGAAGTGGATCGTAAGCGTGCCTCAAAGTAAAAAAAACGTTCTGGCGGGTAAATTTTGCGCTGCTCTTCGGATAGCAAAATGCTCACATAGGTGTACTATGCTGCGCTTTTGCTACCTAGTTTATCGCAAAATTTCCACCACCATTGACGATTTTTTTGAAGGGATGTTCTGGTGGGTAAATTTTGCGCTGCTCTTCGGAATATTATAGGATATTATGGGATGTTATAGGAAGTCCTATCAAATCCTATAACAGCAAAAATAAAGGGCGGAGATATCCGCCCTTTACCTTATATATAATACCTGTTATTGTTTTGCAATTTTCTCTATGCGACGCTGGTGACGACCACCTTCAAATTCGGTGTTGAGCCACTCGTCAAGAATAGCCAAAGCTTCTTCGTTCGAGATGAAACGCGCTGGCAGTACCAGAACGTTGCTGTCGTTGTGCTGACGAGTCATATGTGCAATCTCGGGGATCCAGCAGAGTGAAGCACGAATATTTGCATATTTATTTAGGGTCATAGCCATACCTTCACCCGATCCGCAGATGCCGATTGCGCGAGGGAACTCGCCTGCCGCCATAGACTCTGCCATAGGGTGAGCGTGGTCCGGGTAGTCGCAGCTCTCTTCCGAGTGGCAACCAAAATCAAAGACCTCGAAACCCTTCGACGAGAGGTATCCGGTCAAAAACTCCTTCATATCGTAGCCCGCGTGGTCGCAAGCAATGCCTATTTTGTTCATATCAGTTTGATTTTTTAGATTTCTACTACAAATATAATAATAATTTGTAATTTTGCCGCAGCAATGCGAATATTTTTAATCATAGTTGGACTCATTTCCCTCGGACTCGGTGTTATAGGTATATTTCTGCCTATGTTGCCCACTACGCCATTTCTGCTACTCTCGGCGGCGGCGTGGTTGAAGGCGTCGCCTTCGCTCTACGAGTGGTTGCTCAATCACAAAGTCCTTGGCGAGTATATCCGCAACTTCCGCGAACATCGTGCCATACCTCTGCGAGTGAAGATTATCTCGGTTTCGATGGTGTGGCTCACTATCGGCTATTGCATCTTTGCGGTTGTCGACGAGTGGTGGTGGGCACAGGTGCTTATGGCTCTACTCGCAACTGCAATTTCGTGGCACATCCTATCTTTTGCAACACTAAAGAAATAGATATGGGAACGGTTTTCCGCTCCCATATCTAATGATTTCTAATTGAGAATTACTCCTCCGTTTTCTCGCCTAAATTTTGGTATCTACCGGGTTGGCATAGATGCCGAGATAGACTTTGCGTGCCATTTTCAGATCAAGTCCGCACTCCATAAACTTAGCGTCTGCATATGCCATACGTCCCTTGAATGCACGGAATGCTGCCGGTGTGTAGTACTCGGCATAACGCTTCTCACGGTGGAGAATGTCGTGTGCTATATAGTTGGTATCGTGCAACTTATAGTTTTTGTAGATGCGATTGTCAATTATCTCCTTAAGCATCTTGTATGCCTCAGCCTTCGGCAACTTACCGCACTCCTCCAGCTCCTCGCGAGTGATAGGCTCGCAGATGGTGATGTTTACATCGCCCTTTGGCATACGTATACCATAGAGAATGCTCTTCTCGTCCTCGCGTTCCTTCTTTTTGTAACTACCACCCATAAGGTTTACCGTGGTTTCGATTGCCTTCGAAACGTCGCACGGCTCGTACTGATACGATATTGCAATAGGGGTGATGTTCAACTCGCTGAAGTTCTCCACAAAGTCGTTCGGTCCCGAGAGGCTCACCATCTTCAGCACACCCTGGTCGGTAGCGTCGGTACCATCCTTAGTTCGACCGTTGCGCTGCGATATCCACATCGACTTGCCCTGCGAGATGTACCAACGGATATACTCAGCCAGGTGTTGCGAGTTCTGGAGAAACTCGCGTGGCGAAATTTCGTCGGTTTTGCGAATTACGCGCACGGCACGATTGATGCGACAAATGTCGATTATAAACTGCGAACGCAAAAGGTTGTCACCCAGCGTTGTCGCGGTTGTTGGAAGCCCGTGCTGGAATAGGGTGTATTGCAATAAAAACGAGTCCAAAGTGATGTCGCGGTGGTTCGAGATATAGAGGTATCCCTTTCCTCGCTCTACATCCTCCACGCCCGACGAAGTGAAGTTATCGATGGTGGAGTCGATGATGCGTTTGATGATACTAATCATCACTCGCTCTTGCATTTGCTCAACTGTTTTGCAGGTGCGAACGACCTCTCTGATGCGCTCCATATCGGCGTCAGGGAAGGCGAAATTTACTGCAGGAATAAAGAATGGGTCGTTAACGATTCGCTCCAGTGCGGCGGGAATTTCGTCGTCGTTGTAGGGGCGAATATCTCCGTATAAATCTTCTGTCATAATCTTAAGAAAATCTGTTCTTTGTTACAAAGATAGATAAATTTCTACAAAATAACAAATTATTTTGGATATATATGTAGTATGGCATAAATATGCAAAACTTTTTTCTCTTTTTTTTGCGACTTTTTTTGTTAATTCGGAGGCGAAGTATTACCTTTGCCACGCTATGTTAAAAAGATACTTTAATTCACTACTTACCTGCTTGGTACTTTTCGCGTGCGCGATGGTGCCTGAGCGTGCATTTGCGCAGGGGGGTACGATGGTTACAGTGAGCGGTTTGGTTACCTCGGCAGAGGATAATCAAGCACTCATCGGAGTTGCCGTAGTCACCGAGTCTATGCAGGGTGTCACGACTTTGCTCGATGGATCCTATACGATCAAAGCAAAAGCGGGTACAAAACTCTCATTTTCCTATTTGGGCTTCCGCTCGGTAGAGTGGACTGTGCCGACTGGTAGCGATAAGGTGACCTACAACCTCGCTATGCAGAGCGAAAGCGAATCTATCGACGATGTCGTGGTTATCGCTTACGGTGTGCGTAAGAAGGGTACTGTTGCAGGCTCTGTTTCGGCTGTCGAGATGGAGAATATCACCGACACTCCGACTGCTGCATTCGACCAAGCATTGCAGGGTCAGGTAGCGGGTCTTTCGGTTATGTCCTCTACGGGTGAGCCGAGCGCATCGGCAAAGATGACCATCCGTGGCGTGAACTCGATCAATTCGGGTACCGCTCCGCTCTATATTTTGGATGGAGTGCCAATCGAGAGTAGCGACTTCAATGCTATCAACCCTGCCGATATCGAATCGTTGTCGGTGTTGAAGGATGCGGCTTCGACCTCGATTTATGGAGCGCGTGCAGCCAATGGTGTAATCGTTATCACAACCAAGCGAGGTGCAAAGGCCGACAGACCGCGCATCGACTATCGTATGCAGCTCGGTTTTTCGGAGATTGCCGGCAATAATTGGGATTTGATGAACACCGCCGAGCGTATTCAGTACGAGCAGGAGGTTGGTCTAACCGAGGGTAAAGATTACGATTTATTGCGTAAGACCGACATCTGTTGGTTGAACGAGGTATACAAGAATGCTGCGTTGTTGCAGAACTACGAACTCTCGGTTTCGGGCGCAGACGAGAAGACCTCGTACTATGTTTCGGGTGGTTACTACAATCAGGAGGGTACGGCTCTCGGCTCGGGCTTTGCTCGCTTCTCGTTCCGTGCAAATTTGGAGCGTAAGGCTGCCAAGTGGCTCAAACTCGGAACAAATTCGATGTTCAACTATCAGCAGATTCAGCAGGCTGACGAGGGCTCTTATACCCTCGTGACGCCAATTTCGGCTGCACGATTTATGCTTCCGTACTACTCGCCATACAAGGCGGACGGCTCGTTGGCTTCGATCAACGACGGCTCGTGGAAGGGTATAGGTCAGAACCCTATCGAGTGGCAGCAGAACAACCCTGTAACCTTTAAAAAGTATAAGGTGCTTTCGACATTCTTCCTCGAGGCAACGCCAATCGAGGGGTTGTCGCTGCGTTCGCAGTTGGCTGTAGACTACTCGCATACGACGGGCTTTGGCGTGTCGTACCCAAGCTATTTGCCAAATCAGGGACAAGGCTCGGCATCGCGCTCTTCGACCGATGGCGGCTCGTTGACAGTTACCAATACTGTAAACTATCGCTTCTCGAAGGGCTACAAGCACAACTTCAACTTCCTCGTAGGTCAGGAGGGTATATCCTATCACTACGAGGCGTTCAGCGTATTGAGCGAGGGTCAGAACAACGACTTTTTGACAAATGTTTCGTCGGGTACGCGAGTTACGTCGTGGAGCGATACGACCGATTCGGACTACGGCTTTTTGTCGTTCTTTGGTCGTGGCGAGTACAACTATGACAACCGCTATTTCGCCGAGTTCTCGGTGCGTGCCGATGGCTCGTCGCGCTTCGGTAAGAAGAATCGTTGGGCAGGTTTCTGGTCGTTGGGCTTTATGTGGAGTCTGCGCGACGAACGCTTTATGGAGTCGGCTCGTCGTTGGCTTACCCACGCACAGATTGCACTCTCTACAGGTACTTCGGGCAACTCCTCCATTCCAAACTACGAGCATTTGGCTCTCGTTGGTGGTGGCGTAGACTATGGCGGCGATGCAGGTATGTTGCTGGTGCAGCCGGGCAACGAGTCGTTGCGTTGGGAGCGACCTTGGACCTCGAACCTCGCTTTGCACTTCGGCTTCTGGCATCGTTTGACAGTCGATGCTGAGGTTTACTACAAGCGTACTTCGGATATGTTGATGCAGGTGCCTCTGCCATACTCTACTTCGGGCTTTGGCTACAAGTGGGACAATGTCGGCACAATGACCAATGTCGGTGTCGAGGTTAATTTGCAAGGCACTTTGATTCAGGCTAAGGATTTCTTATGGACAGTAAACGCCAACTTCTCGTACAACCGCAACCGTATAGTTTCGCTCTATAATGGTGTTACCGAGTACGAGATGGCAAATACCAATACTAAACTCGTTGTTGGTCACCCTCTTGGCGAGTTCTACATCAATCGCTATGCTGGCGTAAATGCTGCAAATGGAGATGCATTGTGGTACACCAAAGATGGCGAGATTACAAACGAGTTGCGCGATGAGGATAAGGTGCTTATCGGCAAGAGTTACATCGCACCTTGGCAGGGTGGTTTCGGTACTGCATTGTCGTGGAAAGGACTCTCTTTCAGTGCGCAGTTTGCGTGGGTAGCAGACCGTTGGATGCTCAACAACGACCGCTACTTCGACGAGTCGAATGGTCGCTTTATGAACTACAACCAGTCGGCGCGCCTGCTCGACCGCTGGAAGAAGCCGGGCGATATAACCGACATACCACGCCACGGCGTCTACACCGAGTTCGACAGTCGTCTGTTGGAGGATGCTTCGTTCCTTCGTCTGAAGAACGTTATGCTTTCGTACTCGTTCCCACAGACGCTTTTGAAGAAGAGCAAGGTGTTCCAGGGCTTGCGTGTCTATGCACAGGTGCAGAACCCGCTGACCTTCACAAAGTTCTCGGGCTTGGATCCGGAGGGTACTGCTAACGTATATCAGGCGCAATATCCAATGGCACGTCAATACACATTTGGTCTTGATATAACATTCTAATGGCTATGATGAAGAGTTTAATATACAACATAAAAGTGTGGCTGGTTGCCGCAGTGGCACTCTTTTCGGCAACTTCGTGTCTGGAGAAATATCCAGGCTCTGCAGTATTGGAGGAGAATGCAATGCTCACATACAACGATGCCGAGCAACTCGTTACGGGCATCTACTCGATGTTCAAGAGCGGATCGTTGCACAATGGCTATTTGACGCTGTTGCCGGATATTCAGGCCGATATGGTCTACGCCATCGACGGTTATAGCAACCAATATGGCTCGTTCTGGTTGTGGCAGATTCGTTCGACAACTGCGGAGGTGGAGAGTGTTTATGCGGCTCTTTACAGTGTGATTTCCAACTGTAATTTCTTCCTCGAGAATATCGACGGCGTAAAGGCTACGACCTACGACGATACACAACTTACGAGCCTCGACTACTATACGGGCGAGGTCTATACTTTGCGAGCATTGGCATATTCGGAGTTGTTGAAGTTGTACTGCGAGGCTTACGACCCGGCAACCGCAAAGGATAAGATGGGTGTTGTGTTGCGCCGTCATTACAAGAAGGGTGAGGAGGCTGTTCGTGCAACATTGTACGATTCGTACCAATTCGTGTTGGAGGATTTGGCAAAGGCGGAGAAGTTGCTCAACAGCGACTACGACCAATATTCGTCGGACTACGCAACCAAGGCTTTGGCAGAGGCTCTGCACGCGCGTGTCGCACTCTATATGCAGGATTGGGATGAGGCTATCAAATACTCGACACGCATTATCGATAATAAGGCGTTCGACCTCTCGCCTGCAAATGTACTCTATACCGATGGTCAGAGCTACTTCCAATATATGTGGAACTACGACCTCGCAACCGAGGTTATCTGGCGTGTGCGTCTTACACCACAGTCGCCTGGAGCGATGATAGGCTCGGCATTCGTGAACTTCACGAACGACTACGTAAACTTCTATCCTGACTATGTGCCGGCGCAGTGGGTGTTGAACCTCTATGCGCAGAACGACCTTCGCTATAGTGCCTACTTCTATCAGGCTCAGACGGGTTATGCGCACGGCTTGGTTTGGCCGTTGTTGGTGAAGTACTACGGCAATGGCGACTTTATCAATTCGTACCAACTCTACCACGTTTCTATGCCGAAGCCATTCCGTTTGGCTGAGCAGTATCTGATTCGTGCCGAGGCGTATTGCCGCAAGGATAATCCAAACTTCTCGGCAGCATCTGCCGATTTGACAACTCTGCGCGAGTCGCGATTCCAGTCGGGAACGGGCGGATTGAGCGTGTCGGCAACCAACTTTATACAGCACATTGCCGAGGAGCGTGTTCGCGAGTTGTATATGGAGGGACATCGCCTCCACGATATAAAGCGTTGGGGTAAACTCTACAACGAGGGTAAGGGCTTCGAGCGTACTCCGCAGTCCAACTCGTTGGTCGAGGGTAGTAGCATAAAGAAGGCAGCCGACGACTATATGTATGTTTGGCCTATTCCTCGTCACGAGATTGAGGCTCCGGGCTCGCACGTAAAACAGAACGCTGGCTACTAAAAGAGAGGAGAAGAGTATGAAGAATATTTTTAATATAATTTGTGTCGTTGTGGCAGTTGCGGGCTTTGTGGCTTGCAACGAGCAGTATACCACTTACAACGACAGGGAGTATCTGATGTTCTCGGATTCGCTCTCGACCAATATGGTGTTGGCAGATGGAACTCCGTTCAAGGTTAAGGTTTCGTCTACCGTAGTACGCGATTACGACCGTACCTATGCCGTAGAGATTATCGATAAGGGTAGTAATGCCATCGAGCAGTATCACTACCGCCTCGGCTCGAACACTATAACTATCCCTGCTGGCGAGGTTTCAACTGCGGTGGATGTGTATGGTATCTACGAGAATATCGAGCCTACCGACTCGCTCGGTTTTACCTTACAGTTGGTTATGAAGGATGAGTTGAAGTGGGATATGTATCCTAACTCGCACCGTACAAAAGTGGTGATGTATAAATCTTGCCCATTCGACATTAACGAGTGGGGCGGAACAGAGCAAGAGCCAAAGTATTGTCTGCTCACATCGCTGTTGTTGTACTCCTATCCGGGTACCAACCCATCCTATCAGCGTTTGGTTAAGTGCTACAAGCACAAGACTATGGAGAACACAATCGTAGCGGACGATTTGTTCTACAATGGTTACGATGTGTTGCTTACGTTCGATACGACCGACCCTGCAACACCTTTGCTAAAGATGCAGAACGATCAGATTATCGGTAGCGAGTTTACGGTGTTTGGAGCGCAGTATGGCGACGGCAAAATTTTGGGTACTCACAGCCCACGTGCCGAGCAGACGTCGTTCTATAACTCGTGTCAAAAGTTTGCGCAGTTGTGGGTGTTGATGTATGTGAAAGATTTCTCCACTACCATAGGCTATATGGGCTACTTCTACAACATTCTCGAGTGGGTGTCACAAGAGGAGGCAGAGGAGATTATGCGAGATGGGTTGTAAAATGCAGAATGCAAAATGCAGAATTCAAAATGTAAAATGCAGAATTAAAAATTAGACGATATATGAAAAAGATATTAGCAATTTTGAGTGGTGTGGCGATGCTGTTCGCATCGTGCGAAAATAGTGGTGGCGGTAGCACCGAGGAGCAGAAGCCTAACTTCCCTGCTTTGCAGGAGGTTACAGCCGAGTCGGGTGCAAGTTACGATTTGACCTTTACGGTAGATAAGGAGTGGACGTTGGCTCTTACCGAAACCTCTCGCCTTTATGCCACAATGATCTATAATGGATTTACCGACGTGCAGTGTTCGGGCGATGCCGGTGAGCACACCGTAACAATCAATATGCAGGGGGGATTGTCGAGCTATATCGAGGACTTTGTTGCTGAGGTTGAGATGACAATCGAGGGATACACCCAGACCGTCGCAATATATACGATTCCGAACATTCCATACACGGTAACAGGTTCTGCACCAGTGGGTATGGAGGCAGATGTCCTCTCCTATCTCGAGGAGGGCGGACACCCAGAGAATGGACCATTTGTGAATGCTCCGAATACCTTTACGGTTTACTATTTGAGTGGAGCCGATGCAATGTATGGCGAATTTGTGGTATCGCACGCTGTCGATTTCAAATATGAGTACGAGGTTTATGCCAAGAGTAGTGCTACGGGCGAGTTCGAGAAACTCGAATCGGACAGCAACGAGTGGATCGCCTTCACAACCTTTGGTGATAAGTCCGAGAAGTTCAGATTGGCGATGGACTATCGCAACGCAAAGGCGGTGCGTACTGAGGGCGTAGGCTACGAGGCGTATGTAAATATGGTAAACGAGGATGGCGTAACGATGATTTCGGTATACTACCTCTACGACCCTACCAGAGTGGTTGAAGTTAAGCCTACAATCGCATTGGCTAATCCGGAGTTGGCCAAGGAGAAGGGGGTAACATTCGCGGGCGAGGGTACGGCTTACACGATGACCTTCGCTTCGCCAAACCTTCTTGTTGAGGAGTGTGCTGCAGCAACATTGAAGTTGGAGGGATTCTCGGATTTCTATGGCGGTATACAGAGCGGTACATCGGAACTCAAGTTTGAGAAGGATATCGCAACCGGACTCTGCTATTTGACACTCAGCGAAGGTGCGAATGCTGAGACTTTGCGTCGTGAAGATGTGTTGACTATCTCCGGTACAGTTAAGGGTGGCGGCGGACTCCGCGAATATACCATAAACCTGGTGTTCGAGTGGGCAAAGGCTGTTCCCGACGAGGATACACCGGTCGATACCCTCGAGGAGTAATTAAGAGAGAATAAAGAATAGATATAATGATGAAGTTACTTAAAATCAACATATTTACAGTTGCGATAACTCTGCTTTTTGCTGTAGGTTGTGCTAAGGACAACACGGTAGATTTGACCGAGCGCGACTATGGATATGTTCAGTTCAAGTTGTACAAGGAGGCATCGTATGTGCCGGCGGGCGATTCGCGAGCTTCGATTACCGAGTTGGATTGTTTGGCTGAGGCGTGCAAGGTCGAGGTGAACTTGACCGATGCGTATGGTACCAGCATTCGCCAGAGCCTTGTACTTTCGGCGGCAAACAGCGAGTTAGCAGAGTATGGTCTACGAAGCGGCAAGTTGAAACTCCTTCCTGGCGAGTATGAGTTGGGTCTGATAACCCTCTACGATGCACTCGATAAGGTTATCTATCGCAACTACTCGTCTGCCGAGCGCAAGTTTCAGGTAAGTGTCGGAAGCCTCACTATGCACGATGTTACCGTGAATGTGAAGCCTCGCGGAAAGGTGCGATTTACGTTGATTAAGGATTTGTCATCCTTCCAGCAGAACACACGTGGCGAGCGACCTGCAGAGTATACCTTCGACGAGATAAAGTTTGTCGATATCGCATTGAAGGTGGTACGCAATGGCAATGTTTTTGGCGAGGAGACTATCGTTTTGGAGAATATCCCTACCAAGTTCTCGCAGCACTTCGATGAGGATGACGACCAGAACGATAAGCACGGTTGGAAGACCTCGTCGTTGCAGTGCGATACGTTGCTTTCATTGGAGGCAGATACCTATCGCGTCGTGTCGTACACGACCAAGAGTAAGAAGTCGTCGGGTCTGTTGGAGGTAAACGACAATCCACCTCTTTCGGAGTTCTCGATTCGGGATAATGAGGTTACCGAGACGAAGGTGAAAATCTCTCTCTACGAGAGCGATGAGTACATCAAGGATAACTATGCTCTGTACGAGATTTGGAAGAGCCTCGATGGAGATAATTGGTGCTACGATGGCGAGAACTATCCGCGTGGTGCAAATTGGAACTTCGATAAGGACGTCGATTTGTGGTGCGAACAGCCGGGTGTGCAGGTACACGCCAATGGTCGTGTCGCAAGCCTCGATTTGAGCAACTTTGGCTTTAAGGGTCATCTCTCGTCGGCGATAGGTCAACTCACCGAGTTGGTGGTGTTGCACCTCGGTACTCACAACGATACTAATATAATGTACGACCCGTCGCTCGATTTGAAGCGTTCGCACGCAGAGCGTCAGCGCAATCTGTTCGACGATCAACGTGCATATTTGCGCTCTATTCACCCTGCAATTCAGATGTCGGAGCCGTGTGCCTTCGCGTTGATGTATAAGGGACTTTCGTCGCCAGCCATCTCTCTCTACGAGAAGGGTGGTAAGGAGAGTGACGTTATCGACAAAAAGAGCGGCGCTCAAACCATTCGAAAGTACGATATGAATCACGGTACTTTGAAGAATGGCTTGCTCTCGTTGCCGAATGAGATTGGTCGTTTGAAGAAACTCGAAACGCTGAATATCGCAAATGGCGAGTTGGTGTCGTTGCCCGATTCGATTATCCACTTGGAGTCGCTCAGTTCATTGGAGATTTACAACTGTCCAAAGATGGTGAAATTCCCTACTCAAATTGGTCAGCTTCCGATGTTGCGTATGGTAAATATTGCAAACAACCGCCAGTGGAGCACCGAGGAGGTAGAGAAGGGTATTGAGGCACTCGCCAAGGGTGCATCGCGCAAGAATATCGAGATTCTCTACGCTCGCGAGAACAGAATTTCGAAACTCGACAGAAATTGGTTCCGTGCCGACAATGGCGGCTTCGAGGCTATGGGATTGCTCGATTTGGCATTCAACCAGATTACGCGCGTGGATGCTCTCGGCAAGGAGGTAGAATTCGTGCAGTTGTACCTCGATAACAACCAGATTGAGTATATTCCGCACGATAGCGAGGGTTACTTCTGTGGCTACAACGACGTGGAGAACTTCTCGGTGAACTATAACAAGTTGACCAAGGTGCCTAACATATTCAATGCGAAGAGCCTTTACAAAATGAACTCGGTAAGTTTTGCGGGTAATCAGATTACCGGCTGCGAAGGCGAGGAGGATGGCACATATCGCGGTATCAAGGTAAATACGTTGACTTTGTCGATGAATAAGTTTACGAAGTATCCGAAGGCGTTTGCTGAGTCGAACTCGTTGTTCGAGTATATCCTATTGGCTGCCTGCGAAATGGAGGAGATTCCGGAGGGATGTTTCGACCACGAGAATGCAGTGAATCATATGTCGTTTGACTTCTCGTACAACCGATTGACAAAACTTCCTCGCGACTTCCACGCAGGAAATATGCCATATCTCTATGGTATCGATTTGTCGTTCAACCGCTTCGAGAAGTTCCCTTATATGCCGCTCGATGCTGAGTCGCTGACCGTATTGTCGGTGCGTAGCCAGCGCAACGAGAGGGGCGAGCGTTGTTTGCAGGAGTGGCCGCAGGGTATCTACCAGCATCGTGGTTTGCGTGGTTTGTATCTCGGCTCGAACGATTTGGGAAAGATTGATGATACCATTTCGACGTTGTGCTACAATTTGGATATCAGCGACAACCCGAATATCGTATTCGATGCGTCGGATATCTGCTATGCTTGGCAGGCTGGAGCATTCATTCTCTTCTACGATAAGAGTCAGAAAATTTTGAATTGTGATGCGATGTTGAAGTAAAAGGCGGAGAGGAAAAGAGTATGAAAATGAGATACAATATATTTATTATTGCAATTATGGCATTGGCTGTAGTTGCGTGTACTACCGACAACGAGATATTGGACTTTAAGACCGATGTAGAGGTTGTTGAGGTGGAGGCAGACGGAGGCGTGCAAAAGGTGCGTATTCAGTCAAGCGACGAGTGGATTGCATTGGTCGAGCAGAATGCCCCTTGGATTGCCGTATCGCCAGCAAATGGTCGCGGAACGGTGGTTTGCGACTTCGAGATAGACTCGGCATTGACGGCATCTCCGCGTGAGGCGAAGGTGGCAATTCGCAATGTTGTGACCAACAAAGATCGCTACATTACAGTCAAGCAGAAGGGCTACGAGTATAGCGTAGAGATTGATAGAACAGATGTCGAGGTTAAGAAATTTGCCGAGTTTGGCAAACGCTATTTCGATGTGGTTGTTAAGTCGAACTTCGCTTTCGATGTGAAGATTCCGCAGAGTGCGCAACACTGGATTTCGCGCGAGCCTGCGTCGAATTTGGGCGAGGCGTATCAGCACAACTTGGATAGAGGTGTTCGTCCTCGCGAGGTGAAGGTTCGATTTAACTGGAAGATAAACAACTCGGCAAATGTGCGTTTGGCAGATATCGAGTTTGTTCCTATGTCGGAGTTGGAGGTGGCGTATAGCGATAAACTGCACGTTTCGCAGGAGGCTGCCGAGCCTATTAAGGCCGACACTCGTGCCGGCGACTCGTTGGCGTTGCTCAACATTGTCAACACTATGCAGTGCTGGACAATCTGGGATTCGTCAACAACGATGGATACGTGGAATGGCGTAACTCTTTGGAAGGAGCGCGACAACTGCCCGAAGGAGAAGGTTGGACGAGTTAGAAAGGTGGAGATTTTCCTCTGCAACTCATTCGAGGGTCTTCCATTCGAGTTCCAATATCTGACAGCAGCCGAGGAGATCTATATCTTCTCGAACGAGAACTCTATGCTCAAGAGCCTCAATCTCGGCGAGCATATCTGCAAGTTGAAGGATTTGAAGCGATTGACCGTTGGCGCATTTGGTTTGAGCGAGTTGCCTGAGGAGTTCGTGAATCTTAAGAATTTGGAGTTCCTCGACTTAGGCTCGAACAACTTCCAGCGTGTGCCGAGTGTTATTACGAAGGAGAACTTCCCTAATCTTCGCGCTCTGGTGTTGAACGCACAACAGCGTCACGCCGTATTCGATTTGAGCAACACTCGCTATGCGATGGAGGAACTCGGTGGTCTTATCGAGGAGGAGGGTGTTCCTGAGCATCTGCTGAAGTGGGGCTTGGATACACTGGTTTTGAGTGTCAACTACCTCCACGGAAAGTTGCCGTCGTTCGAGGACGACCCTGAGGTTCCGAAGTGGACCGAGGCGGAGGTTATTGCGGCCGACACTCTGCCTATGGCGTTGGTTGGCACACCGAAGGTTATGCCGACAACAAAGACCTTCCGCATCAACCATAATCGTCTTTCGGGCGAACTCCCAACGTGGTTGCTGATGCACCCTGCACTCGATTGGTGGGTGCCATTTAGTTTGATCTTTACGCAGGAGGGACGTTGGAGCGATGGTTCGGCTTCTGGCTTCACAAATGCACCGGCAAACCTTGTCGACTACTACACAAATTGGTATCCGAACAAGAAGATGGCTAACAGCATCGAGGAGGAGATTCCGGAGGAGGAAGTAACGAAACGATAATGCAAAAGGAGTATGAAGATGAGATATAAGATATTAACAGTTGTATTGGGCTTCGCACTCGCGTTCGCATCGTGTGTGCGCGAGGGTAATATGGATGTCGTTGAGACTCCATCTACCCCTTCGGATAGTGCGTGTATCGAGGGCGAGTTGTTTGTGAAGTTCGCACCAGAGGTGGCTGCACTGCTCGAGGAGTCGGGCGCAGTTCGTTCGGGCGCAACCCGTAGTGGAGTAAGCAGCGTAGATGAACTGCTCGATATTATCGGTGGCTTCGAGATTTCGCGCGTATTCCCTGTTGATAAACGCCACGAGGAGCGCACCGTGCGCGATGGACTACACTGCTGGTACATAGTGCGTTATAGCAATGAGTACACAGTAGAGGAGGTGTCGCGTCGCTTCGAGGCATTGGGCGAGGTGCAGAAGGTGGATGTAAACCGCACAATCAAGCGTGCCAACACTCGCAAGGCTATTCCGTTGTCGAAGCGCGAGTACGAGCAGATGTCGGCATCGACACGAGCATTGCAGGGCTCGTTCAACGACCCGTTGTACGCAAAGCAGTGGAACTTGGAAAACGATGGCGCAATGGCAGAATTGGGCGAGAACCAGAAGGCTGGAGCCGATGTTCAGGTTGTAGGTGCGTGGGATAAGACCAAGGGCGACAACTCGGTTATTGTGGCTATTCTCGACGAGGGTATCGATGTTGAGCACCTCGACCTGAAGGCGAATATCTGGGTAAATAAGGACGAGACTGGCGCGTGGAACGAAGATAAGGATAAAAATGGCTATCAGGGCGACCGAAACGGTTATAACTTTGTGAAGGAGACCGGAAAGATTACTTGGGACGGCTACTACGATTCGGGTCACGGCACTCACGTTGCGGGTACTGTTGCTGCGGTAAATAATAACGGCATAGGCGTAAGTTCAATCGCTGGTGGCGATGGCACGGCAGATAGCGGCGTGAAGATTATGGTTTGCCAAATATTCTCGGGCAACACTTCGACAGGACTTATCAACGTGGTGCGAGCAATGAAGTATGCAGCCGACAATGGTGCTGTAGTGTTGCAGTGCAGTTGGGGTTATGTCTCGGGCGCAGTACACGAGTACGAGTGGGGCGAAGCGGGCTTTGCCTCGGAGGAGGAGTGGATTGCAGCCTCGCCAATCGAGAAGGAGGCTCTCGACTACTTTATCAATAACGCTGGCTCGCCAAATGGCGTTGTAGAGGGCGGTATCGCAATCTTTGCTGCGGGCAACGAGTGCGCTCCAATGGCCGGATTCCCTGGTGCTGCCGACTATTGTGTGTCGGTGGCGGCTACGGCAGCAGACTTTACTCCTGCAACCTATACGAACTACGGTCCAGGTACAACAATCTCGGCTCCGGGTGGCGACCAAGATTACTACTACTTCTACACCGATGCCGAAACAGGTAAGGTGGGACAAGTAGGCTGTATTCTTTCGACACTGCCAGACCACATCAGCGAGTCTGGCTACGGCTACTTCGAGGGTACGTCGATGGCGTGTCCTCACGTATCTGGTGTTGTGGCTCTCGGTTTGTCGTATGCGACGAAGTTGCGCAAGCACTTCAAGGCGGAGGAGATTCGTGAGATGTTGTACGACGCACAGAATGTGACTCCGATTGACGACTATATGACCGGATACAAGAGTTACTATCGCTACGTCTCGGATTTGGGCAAGTATCAGCCTATGACTATGCCTTTGGCTCCATTCCGTAACGCGATGGGTGCAGGACAGGTCAATGCTGCAAAGTTCCTCGCAGCGATTGGCGGAGAGGATGCTGGCGAGCCTATGCGCTTCCCGAACCTCGTTATAAAGGTTGGTGATACGATAGCGGTTAAGCCGTCGCAATACTTTGTCAAGGGTGAGAGTTTGACATATATTGTTACGATTGACGACAACCACGTGGCGACACACAAGGCAGAGGGTGCAAACCTCGTGTTCTCGGGCTTACGTGTCGGCACAACCAAGGCGACTATCAAGGCGAGCAATGGCGAGGAGCAGTCGTTCGTGATAACTGTTCGTAAGTCGGACGGCTGGTTGTAAAAATCGTTCTGATTGGCTCTTTTTGCACGATAGCGTCGGACACCGAAATGCTTACATAGGTCTACTATGCTCCGCTTTCGTTGCCTGGCATCGCACAAAAATAGCCTAATCACAAGCGATTTTAACCATTGAGAATAAAAGTAATGATTATGAGAGGAGTAATAGTGACGATGATGCTATGCGCTGTGCAACTTTTGAGTGCGCAAGTACGCATAATACCGACTGAGAAACTCCTCGAAGTGTCGGAGCCAAAGGTTGCCAATACACCGCTCAAATTTGCTGCTGATGTGGTAGATTTCGGCACTATAGACGAGATGTCGGGTGTGTGGCAGGGTAGTGCGACGCTGGTAAATACGGGAGCAGAGCCTATTGCTATAACCTCGTTCAAGAGTACCTGTGGCTGTTTGCAGGTGTCGCTTCCGAAGCGAGTTGTTGCTCCAAATGGTAGTTTGGAGGTTGCATTGAAATACTACCCTCGTGGACACGCAGGAAGGGTGTCGCAGAGAGTGCTGGTCTACAGCAATCACTCGGATGATGCACCTTCGGCGATCCTGCAACTGCGAGGCAATGTTACGGCGTCGGCTGATAGGAGTGACGACTACCCATACTCTCGCGGTGTGCTGCGTCTGCGACAAGAGCAGATTAAGTTTGACGGAGAGATACGACAGGTGCTGCGTATTGCCTGTATGAACGGCGGCTCGACCGAGTTGCACCCAAAGGTTGATACACTGTTGACATCCAAAGTGTTGCGCGTGCGTTTCGAGCCGGCAAAGTTGGCTCCAAAGCAGGAGGGCTATATGATTGTCGAGTATCGTCCGACCGATGTGAGCAAGGGCGAGAGCAACCAAAAGATATATCTGAGGTTGCCCGGTGTTGCTCCACGAGAGAGCGTTGTTGAAGTGATTACTATAAAGAAAGATTGACGAAAAAGATTGAAATATGAAAAAATTTACTAAATTTGCGGTAGCGTTGTTGTGTGCTGTGGTTGCACTTGCTTGCTCCAAGCCAGACAACAGTGGCATAGAGTATCTCGATGTTACACACAACAATATTAGTGGTGTGTGGCGTATGGTGAGTTACGATAAAGGCGTGCAGTTGGCAGAGGGAAGTTACTACTACATAGTATTCAACCGTGCCGAGCGCACTTTTGTGACGTACGATAACCTCGGAAGTATGGGGGCGTACAAGAACTCGGGCCGCTACGATATTACTATCGACGGAGCAGCCGTGATTCGTGGTATGTACGACTTTGGTCGTGGAGATTGGGAGCATAGCTACTATGTGCGTAACCTTACCCAAGATAGTATGGTGTGGGTGGCAACCGACGACGAGAATATCAGTCAGGTGTACGAGCGCGCCGAGTTACCCGAGTGGATAGAGGAGTAGAAGATATTTATTAACAACTAAAATAAAACTAAAATGAAAAGATTTACAGTTATCTGTTTGTTGCTCTGCGCTGTGTTTAGCAGCCGAGCAGCCGAGATTCTTTATGGTCCTTATGTTCAGGCCATTACCGAAGATTCTGCCTATATCGTATGGGTTACCGACAAGGATACATACGGTTGGGTAGAGGTTAAGGGCGACAAAAAGACCGAGACCTACATCGAGAGCAACCTCGGTTTGCTCCACAACCGCCGTGTTCACCGTGTGCCTGTAACGAATTTGAAGCCGGGTACCCTCTATGAGTACGAGATTTTCTCGCAGTACGAGGATAAGACAGGCAAGAAGGAGAAGGCAATCTCAAAGAGCAAGAATATGTATGGCAATCCGTACACATTCCGCACCAACGATCGCAACAAGGAGGAAGTTTCGTTCCTCATAAATGCCGACACTCACTACAACCCAACCCTTTTCAGCGAACTCTACACTTTGGAGCGTCTTAAGGGTAAGGACTTTGTGATGTTCGATGGCGATATGGTAACCACTTTCTCGAACGAGAAAAGCCACTTCGACAAACTATTCTCTCATATTCAGGAGGTTTTCGAGAACTACAACACCCAGTTCTACTTTGTTCGTGGTAACCACGACGCTCGTGGCAACTACGCTGTTAAGTTCTTGGACTACTATCCAACTTGGACAAATAAGCCTTACTTCGCATTCCGTCACGGTCCTGTATTCGTGCTTTCAATCGATGCAGGCGAGGATAAGCCAGATAGCGATATCGAGTACTATGGTACTGCAGCATTCGACATCTACCGTCAGGAGCAAGGCAAGTGGTTGGAGCAGGTGTTGGAGAGCGAGGAGTGCAAGACCGCAACCTATCGCATTATCGTATCGCACATTCCACTTACCGAGAACTCGTGGCACGGTGGTCGTCACGCTTGGCAGCACCTTGCTCAGCGTTGCGAGGATAAGGGTATCAACATTATGATCTCGGGCCACCTTCACAAGAATCGATTCATTAAGGAGGGTACGCACAATCGCACATTCCCAACTCTCATTATCGGAGCAGATAAGTTGGCAGATGTTGTAGCAAACAAAGATGCCCTTACTATCAAGGTGCTAAATAAGGACGGTTCGGTGAAGGATACTTATACCTATCCGGCAAAGAAATAATGAAAAAATGAGCGGCTCTTTTTGAGTTGCGCTTCAATAACCCACCTGCTCACATACGCCAAGTATGCTGCGCGGTGGTTTTTTCGTTTACCTCAAAAATAGCTCACTCCTTTTTCATTATTTAGATGTAAAGTATGCTGCGGAGCAATTTTTTTGCTTGGCACAAAATTCCCAAACTCATTTGCAATTATTTAGATGTAAAGTATGCTGCGGACTCGCTTTTTCGTTTGTCGCAAAATTTATATAACTCGTCATTGCGAGGAGTGAAACGACGTGGCAATCTCCAATTCTTATTTTTTAATCTTTCCATCTCCTTTGACCACCAATCCTACGCCGATAAAGATTACGACAGCGAAAAATAGTGTGTCGATATGCGGTTTATCCAATCGCATAGCTACAGCGAGGGTAATAGCCACAACGGGTTGGATATAGGCGTATATGCTCGTTACACTCGGTGCAATAGAGCGTAGAGCGTAGTTGAGCAGCAGGTTTGGCAGATAGGTTGGCACAATAAGTACAAATAGTGCAGCCAAGATTATAGGCGTACTCATTGCTGTGAAGTCGGTGGTGAATATGTCGTGTGCGCCGATAGGTAACATAACGATTGCCGACGAACAGTATATCCATCGCAGTAGGGTGGTGATGCGATACTTGCCTACCAATCGCTTAAACCATACCATATAGGCTGCTGATACGCACGCGGAGGTGAGAATTAGTAGGTTTCCTACGATGGAGGAGTTGTCGTGCGCGCTATGGTTGCTCGAT
This sequence comes from Alistipes sp., assembly GCA_045653565.1. Classification (GTDB taxonomy): domain Bacteria; phylum Bacteroidota; class Bacteroidia; order Bacteroidales; family Rikenellaceae; genus Alistipes. Next base: position 70,943 of record JAZOMA010000044.1, on the reverse strand, counting down.
ACGATTATCGCAATAGCGCCTATCATACCCATCAGTAGTCCGATAATCTTCATCTTAGATACTCTTTCGATGCCCACGATTACCGATAGGAATAGAACAATAAGAGGCGTTGAGGTGCTTATTATCGAGCCGTCGATTGGCGATGTTTGCGCGAGTCCGAACATCATACACAACTTTCGCGCAACACCCATAAGCATTGCTGCACCGAAAATCTTTATGCGGTCTGTGTTTTCAACCCTTTCGGGTTTTTCCCATAACATCGGCACAAGCGACAATAGGGCGGCTATAACCAACGATGCCGAAACCATCGCCAAGGGCGAGATGTATCGTCCGAGTACGAGGTTGTAGAAGGGGTAGTCGCACGCCCACACTATGTTGCAAAATAGGAGCGCGATATGCGCTGAAAAACTCTTTGAAGTTGCCATTTACGAATAGTTTGATGCTCTGTTTTTGGGGCAAAATATATACCGATGTGGTTAATCGTGCGATAAATCGGCATTTTGTTGCGAAAAATTTTGCATAGTCAAAAAAAATGACTACTTTTGTCTCGCTTTTAGCACGAAAATGCTGTTGTAGCTCAGTGGTAGAGCACTTCCTTGGTAAGGAAGAGGTCACGAGTTCAAGCCTCGTCAACAGCTCAAAGAGCAAAAGAGGCTACGATGATGCCACCAGAAATGGTGGCATCTGTTATTTATGGCAACAGCCTTTGTGCTTGCACAAGAAGGTAGTTGCCATAAATAATGGATAACACTTGTGTTATTATCGTAGACTCTTTTATTTTTTTAGCGCCAAGAGGCAAGGCAGAGCGAAGCGGCCGCCAAGCCTCGTCAACAGCTCTGAGAACTAAAGAGGCAAAGAGAATGCCACCCGATTGGGTGGCATTTGTTATTTATGCTGGCGTTATCACCATCGCCGCCATTTGCCTCCCCTTACCACTCAATAAGCTCCCAATCGAACGGCGGCAGAAGCCGAGAGCATAGCGAAGGGCGGTTGTTGCAATCGGAGATTGTCGGGATTGATGAGTGTTGGGGCGAAAATTTATTTTCAGACACAATCGCTCGTCAAGCACGAATATTTGCAAAGCAAACAACAACCGACCAAAGACAACTCTGCCGAGGCGCAACAAGCTGAACGATTCTGCTCGGGGGTACAAAAAAAAGAGAAGTTCTCTCGAACTTCTCTTGTACCCCCGAGCAGAATCGAACTGCTATCTAAGGTTTAGGAAACCTTCGTTCTATCCGTTGAACTACAGGGGCGGGATATTTTACAAAAAGATTTCATCTTTTCGAGGGGCAAATATACGAAAAATTTTCTATCTTTGCACCAATAATCCAATAATAGCCTCTTATTCTATGAAAAAGTTATTTAGTGCAGTTTTGCTGATTGCCGCAACGCTCGTTTCGTGTGGAGAAAAGGATGTTATCGTGGAGCGTTATCTCGCTTCCGCTACACCAGAAGTTCAACTCTATACAATCGACGACAATGGCGTTGTTGCAAAGGCGCAGTTGGTTGTGCGTGGTCGCAAAGTTGAGGCGAACATTGCCAAGGATGTTGAGATTGACGACCAGACCTACTACCCAGTGGAACTCTCGCGCAAGCAGTATTTCTACGTTAAGGAGCAGTCGCTCGTGGAGAGTGCGAAGGATGTAGTGTTGGAGCGTGCTGTGTGGGTGCGTACTCCGGCATCCATAATCACCGACTGCAAAACCTCGTTTGCGGGGGGCTTAGCAAAGAAGGGCGAGAAGTTGGCGGTTCTCGATTACGACTCGCTGTGCAGCAATGGAAAGGTCTATCGCTACAAGGTGCAGCAGGGTAAGTTGAGCGGATATGTATATGGCAAATATCTGACCTTCAGCAAAGATGAGGCTGAGAAACGCTATATGCCGGAGAAGTACGATGTGTTGCACAAGAAGGTGCGCAACTCGTTTGGTGGAGGTGAGGCTATCGGATGCGACTTCTTCCCAACCGAGCGCGTGCAGTTTGCGAATAACAAGATGCCGGAGGCGTGCTATTCGCTCTATCTGAATATCTCGCCATCGGTAATCGGCAATATCGAGAAGTATATCGCATTTGCCAAGAGTACAAAGATTAACACTTTCGTCATCGACATCAAGGACAATGAGTGTCCGGGCTATAGAGCCGATGCGATGGAGAAGTACTCCCCAACAAACTATCGCTATGCCGGCAGTAACAAGGAGAAGTTGTACAAGACGGCAGTAAAGCGTCTTCACGAGGAGGGCTTTTATGTGGTTGGTCGTATCACCTGCTTCAAGGATTCGCATCTGGTGAAGGATCATCCCGAGGTCGCCATCACCGAGAAGGCTACGGGCAAACCATTCCGTCACAATAAGGCATATTGGCCAAGCCCATACGATCGTAAGGTTTGGCAGTTCAACGTAGAGTTGGCAAAGGAGGCTGTTCGTAAGTTCGGCTTCAACGAGATTAACTTCGACTATGTTCGCTTCCCGGATCGTATGATGAAGGTCGAGAAGTTGATTGACTACCACAATAAATACAACGAGAGCAAGGTGCAGGCTATTCAGCGTTTTGTGCAGTATGCGTGCGACGAGATTCACGCCGTAGGTGCATACGTATCGATAGATGTCTTTGGCGAGGCTGCAAACCCTGGCTACACCACAGCCTACGGACAGTATTGGCCTGCAATCTCGAATGTGTGCGATGCAATATGCGGAATGCCTTATCCCGATCACTTCACAAATGGCTACTATGGCATTCAGAAGCCGTGGAATCATCCGTATGAGTTGCTGAAGGCGTGGGGTGAGCGAGTGCAGGGACGTCAAGCGGCGACCCCAACGCCAGCCTCGGTGCGTACCTGGATTCAGGCATATCCGGTGATGAAGCACGTCGATAAGAATGGTTTGCGCTACGATGCTGCCGATGTGGAGAAGGAGATTCGAGGATTGTATGCAGCCGATTTGACGGGTGGTTATACCACTTGGCATTCAGGTTCGAACCTCGAAAAGTATAAGGCGCAGAAGGGCGCATTCTGCGTGGATTACCTCAAGGAGTGGAAAAAGAGTAAGAAAAAGTAATATATGAAGAGATTTATAATTGTTGGTGTTGTACTTATCCTAAGTGTAGTTGCAACCGCTTCTGCAGAGGGTGTTGCCGATAAGGATAATGCAACGATTGAGGCGCGTGTAGCCAAGAACGAGAAGCGTTTGGCTACGCTCGATAAGTTACGCCAGTATTTCAAAATTTCGGGCTTTATTCAGGGTCAGTACGATTGGCTTGACGATCGTGAGGGTCACGATGCAACCGGATCATCGTCGTTCCATCTTCGTCGTGCGCGAATATTGCTTGCGGGCGATTTGTATAAAGGTAAGGCTGGAAAACTCGACTATCGATTACAATTCGACCTCGTACGAGTGCCTAAGAATCCTATTCTCGATTTGTGGATTAAATATCAGCCTTGCAAGGAGTTCGGAGTCCAGTTCGGTCAGTTCAAAAATCCTGTAACCTTCGAGGCGAGCATCTCGCCTGCAAAGTACGACTTTATTGACTTCTCCTATGTGGTGCAAAATCTTGCAAAGATGGGTAGTAATGATGTCGCAGGATTGAATATCACGGCGCGCGACATTGGATTTATGTTCCTCGGAAGTTTTGTTCATCGCGAGGACTACAGTGTTATTAACTACCACGTCGGCGTGTTGAACGGAAGCGGTATCAACGAAAAGGATAACAATAAGTCGAAAGATATATTCGCTCGCCTTACAATCAACCCTACGAAAGATTTGGCTTTGACTACATACTATCAGTGGGGCGAGGCTAATCTCTCGCACTTCGAGGCGGAGAAGTATGCCGAGTATGGTTGGACAGGCAACGCCGAGTATGTACCTATGCACCGTTGGGGTGGAGGTTTTAATTATGATGGAGAGAAGGCGTTTGCGCGAGGAGAGTATATCGGTGGTTTGACCGCTTCGCTCGCATCGGAGGGTCTTTATGTTGAGGCAGGTAAGCGATTCAATCTTCCAAAGAATGCAGGTATGTTATGGGCCGGAGGTATGGTTGATTACTTCTGTCGCAACTGTTTCGACTATATCCATCGCGATACGAAGAATGCGATTATAGATATGCGTTATTCGGCTTGTATAGGTTATGCACCTATAAAAAATTTCCGCGTACAGTTGGCATATTCGCTCGAACACCGCATTAACTACACTTTCGCGAATAACCGACCTTTTGGTAATGGCATCAAGTTGATGGTTACAGGTTCGTTCTAAAAATAGTAAAAACGGTCTTACATATATCTCGGTAAGACTTTTGGGCTACACGGCAAGGGTAAAACAGATACCTTTGCCGTGTATCTTTTTTCTCTATATTATGAAACGAACAATTTTTATTACTCTGCTTATCTCATCTTTCACCCTTTCGGCAAAGGGCATAACGTGGGACGATGTAAAACAACATCTCAAGATTTCGGGCTATCTACAGACCTACTACCATTTGGAGTTGGCAGATGCCACCACCGCAACCTCCTCTTTTCGCGTCCGTCGTGCGAGAGTGTCGTTTGCGGGCGACATCGTCAAGAGCGACAAGTATGGCTATATGGACTATCGCCTTCAGGTCGATTTCGCCTCCTCTCCGCAAATTGTTGATGCGTGGCTACGCTATCGTCCCTTCCGAGAACTCGGCGTGCAGGTGGGACAGTTCAAAGTTCCGCTCTCAATCGAGAACTCGGAGTATGCACCTCTGCAACTCGAATTTATCGACTACTCGTTGGTGGTGCAACGCCTGGTGCGAATGAGTGGTCAGGATGTTGCGGGCATAAACTCAACGGGACGCGACTGTGGCGTGCAACTCTATGGCGGATTTATCGAAAAGGGAGGGCTCGATGTTTTGAACTACAATCTGGCGGTATTCAATGGCAACGGAATAAACCGAGGTGACAACAACCGCAGCAAAGATGTTGTCGCAAGAGTTATGGTATCTCCGCTTCGCGATTTGACCATTGCCGCCTACTACCAATATGGCGAAGGCGACTTTGGCGAAAAGAGATATGTTTGCTATCAACGCTACGGCGGAGGTGTAGCCTACGAGGGTAGCCACGCCTTTACTCGAGCCGAGTATATTGCTGGCGTTACAGGCTCGTTGAGTTCGGATGGTGCTTACGCTTCGGCAGGTTGGAAGTTCTCCACCTCGAATGCGGGCAATGGCTTTGTGGGCGCACGATTCGACTACTTCGACGAGGATATCCATACCTCGCAACGAGAGTTCAACTATACACTGGGTGCGGCGTACAACCCTTGGCGATATCTGCGCCTACAATTCAACTACGTTATAAAGCAATATCACAACCACCATAAACCGCTATCGCACAATCTGATGGTTATGGTGTCGGGTATATTCTAAACTGCCGTGACGATGAAGAGATTCTTTAGAGACTTTTTGGTCGAAGATTGGGTTACCACACTCCTCGCAATACCTATTCTGGTGCTTTGCGGTTGCGCCTACTATATTCAGGGTGGAGGCCCAAAGGTGCCAACCACACTCCTGACACTATCTGCGTGGTGCAATATTGGTTGCCTCTTTCTGATAGCATTCGTGGTGTTGTATGTGGGCAATAGGCTCCTCTCTCGCTCTGTCGAAGGGCTGTTTTGGTCGTTTGTAGTGGTCTTTGCGGTGTCGATGTTGGCTCAAGTGGTTGCCAACATCCCGTTTGTTCGCCATTTAGGCTTCGAGGCAGTATTCTTTTCAGTCCTTTTTGGACTTATTATACGCAACTGTCTCCGTATTCCAGAGTGGCTGAAACCAGCCATTCAGGGCGAGTTTTTTATCAAGATTGGCGTTGTCTGTTTGGGAGCAACCATCCTCTTTCGTGATTTTGTGGCGGCAGGGGCGTTGGCTCTATTGCAAGGGTGTGTGGTAGTCGGTTGTGTCTGGCTGTTTGCCTACAAGGTGGCGCGACGATGTAGCGTTGATAGGGCAAGCGCGATGACTCTCGCCTCGGGGGTCTCGATTTGTGGAGTCTCGGCGTGTATTACGGCTGCGGGCGTGGCAAATACCGATGGCAAAAAGTTGTCCTATATCGTTTCGGTGGTGCTTATTATTGTTGTTCCTATGATATACCTTATGCCCTATCTCGCCAAATTGATAGTGCCACTTTTGACCTCCGATGTAGCGACTCAAAACGCCATTGCAGGAGCGTGGATAGGGGGTGCGGTCGATACGACAAGTGGTGTGGGTGCTGCCTCGGCAATATATGGCGAGGAGGCGAACAAAATCGCAATGATAGTGAAGGCTACGCAGAATATGTTGATTGGCGTTGTGGCGTTCTGCATCGCTACCTATCTCGCTTCACGGGGCGATGATGGGGTTATGCGCCGCCCCTCGTTGTCGCTCGTGTGGGATAAATTTCCGAAGTTTGTGTTGGGCTTTGTGTTGGCGTCGTTGGTCTTTAGCCTACTACAGCAGAATGCCATTTTTCCCGACTTTGCCGAACGCAAACTAATCGAAACAACGTTGGCTAAACGCTTTTCGAGTCTATTCTTTTCGCTGGCATTTGTCTGTATAGGTATGGATACACGCCTTAAGGATATTATTTCGCGCGAGAATCGCAATATCCTCTGCGCCTTTCTTGTAGCACAATGTTTCAATGTCGTTTTGACGCTGTTGGTGGCGTGGTTGCTGTTTGGAGTGTTGTAATTCCGATATTATTCCGATACTTTTTTTGAAAAGTTTTCTGTTTTCCGTTTTTATAGTTATCTTTGCACCCGCAAATGTGGAGAGATTTGGACTGATTGCAACCACAATAAAAAATCGCTAAAACAGCAATTCTTTATTCTAATAGCAAATCACAAACTTTCCATACTAATTATTAACTATCTAAAAGTAAAGAGTATGGGATTTCTATTTACATCGGAGTCGGTTTCGGAGGGACATCCAGATAAAGTTTCCGACCAGATTTCAGACGCTATTCTCGACGAGTTCTTGCGTCGCGATGCACAGGCAAAAGTTGCTTGCGAGACACTCTGTACCACAGGTTTGGTAGTCGTTTCGGGCGAGGTTTGCTCGGATGCCTATGTTGATATTCAGGGCGCAGCACGCCGCGTAATCGATCGTATCGGTTACAACCGTAGCGAGTTGCAGTTCGACGCCAAGTCGTGCGGCATTCTCTCGGCCATTCACGAGCAGTCGTCCGATATCAATCAGGGCGTAGTTCGTGCTACCGAGGAGGAGCAAGGTGCCGGCGACCAGGGTATTATGTTTGGCTATGCCGTTAATGAGTCGCGCGAGTTGATGCCTGCAACATTGATTCTTTCGCACGTGATTTTGAAAGAACTGGCCGTTATTCGTCGCGAGGGCGAGGTTATGACCTACCTTCGTCCCGATTCAAAGAGCCAAGTTACCATCGAGTATGGCGACGACCGCAAGGCTCAGCGAGTTCACACAATCGTAGTTTCGACACAGCACGACGAGGATGTTGATGTTGCGCAGATTAAGGAGGATGTTCGCACTATCCTTATTCCGCGTGTTAAGGCTCGTTTGGAGCGTGCTGGCGACGAGTTGGCAAGCCTTATTGGCGATGATTATATCCTCCACGTAAACCCTACGGGCAAGTTCGTTATCGGTGGTCCTCACGGAGATACAGGTTTGACAGGTCGTAAGATTATCGTAGACACCTACGGTGGTCGTGGCGCACACGGAGGTGGTGCATTCTCGGGTAAGGACTCCTCAAAGGTTGACCGTTCGGCTGCCTATGCTGCTCGCCATATTGCAAAGAATATGGTTGCCGCAGGCGTGGCGGACGAGTGCCTTGTGCAGTTGAGTTACGCTATCGGTATTGCTCAGCCACTCTCAATCTATGTTGATACATACGGCACAAATAAGCTCTCTATCAGCGAGGGCGAAATTGCTGAGCGTATCGGTAAGTTGTTCGACCTTCGTCCTGCGTCAATCGTTAAGCGTTATGGCTTGAAGAATCCTATTTTCGAGCCGACCGCATCGTACGGACACTTCGGTAACCGCCCTTATACAAAGGCTGTGAAGTTCGTCGAAAACGGTGTTGAAGTGGAGCGTGAGGTTGAGTTCTTTGGTTGGGAGAAACTCGACGCGGTTGATGCTATCAAGGCTGAATTCAACTTGTAGGAAAATCGTTCTGATTGGCTCTTTTTGCACGAGTGTGTCGGACGCCGAAATGCTCACATAGGTCTACTATGCTGCGCTTTCGTCGCCTAACATCGCACAAAAATAGCCTAATCATAATCGATTTTAAGAACGGAAAGTGAAAAACTGAAAACTAAAAATACCTTAATTGTCAATTATCAATTATCAATTGTCAATTAAACAAAAAACGAGAGGCAAACACCTCTCGTTTTCTTTTATTTGTCGTAACCAAACAGATTTACCTGAACTATATACTGCGCTACGCCCTCGGCATTTGGCGCATCCATTGCCGATACAAACTCCTCCAAATCGAGATCAATGGAGAGGGTGCCGTAGTTGTCGGCTTGTCGTTCAATTCGCCAATACTGCACATTTATAGGGAGTCCGGGTCCCCAATTTGCACGGTCGTAGTAGTATGTTCCCGCCTGCTTGTAGGTGTCGGCATTGCTGTAGAATATGTGTCCCTTGGTGACCAATCGCTCGCCATTCAGCACAAATTCGTAGTAGTTGTCGTCGAACTCTGCGGCATTGAGCGTTCTGTAGCCTATACGCTCTACAAATCTGCCTTGATCGTGTCCGTGGCCGGTGATTGCAACGCGCATTTCGAGTGTCTTAACGTTCTCCGGTATCTCTACGATGCGCTCGCCCAAACGGGTAACATCCTCAATGTCGTGTCCCTCTACGCCATACGCCCAGCCTCTGTAGCCCGAGTTTCCGTTCTTGCTCGAATCGTATAGTTCGTGCGTGAATACAACGTTGCGCTTGGGTGTGCCTTTGTAGTAGTGGAGTGTTACAGTGACGGTGTGAGCACGATAGTCGGTTGCATCCCATCCTCCATAATAGATGTAGAATGTGGTGTCGCCCGACAACATAGGCAAATACTCCGTAACATCGAGCCAAAACACCTTCTTCCAATATGGACCGAAGTTGTTTCCATATGGCGTTATGGCACGAGCAATCTCGTAGCGTTCGCCCGAGTTTTTATCCTCCACAAAGAGCATTGTCGTATTGTCCCACTCGCCTGGTTTTGTTTCCCAGGTGCCCATAGTGTATTCGAGCAATACTCGGTCTATGCCGGAAATATCACTCGGTAACTCCATCTGAAAAGGCTTATCTGTCTGCTCGCCCCAACCAAAGAACGATAATCGATGCTCCTCGGATGCTACCGAATAGGCAGGTGTGCGACTCTCCGGATTGTTGTAATAGAACGGCTCACGTACCAACTGTGTTACTTTGTCGGTTGGGAGTTGCGGTTGATTGTTTGTTGTACAAGCCACAAATGTGGATAGTAAAATGGTTATAAATGCTACTAGTTTCATATATTTTTTACATTTTCGAATACAAATGTAGTGAAAATTGAGTGTATAGACAAAAATAGCCGACCAATTTTCTTTGGTCGACTATTTTGTTCGGAATAGATTCTATTTCTTTTGAATGTGAGCCTTTGCTGCGTCAGCCATAGCAACAGTCTTGTTCTTAACGTTCGTCCAGTCGTAGTTGCGAATCAAACCTGTGATTGTTGCGTAGAGCATCAAGAAGCAACTAACAGCGCAGAATACGATTGCAGCCGCTACGAACAAGCCAACTTTTATAGCCAAGCGTGCCGGACCTGTACCATCATCTTCGCGGGTGGTTGAGCCATCGCTCCACTTCGTTACAATGTCTACGAAACCGATGCCTGCACTCGCTCCGAGCAGACCGCCCGAGAGCCACAAACCAATCTTTTCGATCCAACCCAATCTGTCTGCCTCGCGACGATAACGGCTAATGGTGTAGCCATAAGGGCGTGCAGCAAAGATATAGAGAGGGATGAGCAACAAGAAGAATATGTTCCAGAACTTAACAAATCTCGCGTCCGACTTCTTCTCGTCGACAATCTCTTCTGCCTGCTCGGCAGCCATCTTCTGAATGTCGCCAAAGTCCGCCTTATGAAGATCCTCGTAACGCTCTAACAACTCTTCCTTCTTCTTTTTGTTGTGTTTGATTTGATCTTTGTAGAAATCTTTCAAATCGGAGCTGAGGTCCTCCTTTTTCAACTCCTTCTCGTTATAGGCGATATTCTCAATGGCGTTGTAGTAGTCGTGTGCTACGGTGCGCTGTTCTCGCTCGAACCATACCTCCATCGAGGCGAATGGGTTGTCGTGGTGATATGCGTAAGGCTCATCTTTGAGCGAAGCGAGGTCTAATCGTTTGATAGGTGTCTCCTGCCAATTCTCTATCAATACCAACTTCTCCTCGGCTTTGTTTGCGTCACCCTGGCGACTATCTGCCCACATATATAGCACGATTACCGAAATGATAACACCGATAATTACTCTCCAATTAAGTTTCCAATGGCGTTTGCGCGACCACTCAACAACCTCACGCAATTCGCTAACGCGTGCTGCGAATTCGTGGTCTGGCTCTTTGAGTGCTGCTTCTGCCTGGTTGAGATAACCCTCCATAGCGTCAACCTCCTCGGCAGTGGTAGGGTAGATGTCGTCGCTCTCGAGGTGACCGCTCTCTTTGTCAGCGTCGTTTACGTGCGAGGATACGCAGGTTGCTTCCCATAGCAATTCGTATGCTTCGTCGTTGGGGTGACCCTCCTCTGTGGCATTCTTCAACTCCTCGGGGTCGAAGGAGATGTAACCATCCTCCTTGTGATTTTTTGCATTCTCTTTCATAACAGGATGTAGTTTAGGTTTGTGAAAAAAAGTGTAATATCGTGTTGCTTAAAGTAATAAATCGCTCATAAAGGGGTGTCTGCAAAGACAAAGTTAAATAAATATTTCGAGATATCAAATAGTTTTTTGGCAAAAACTTTTTGTTCGAATAATTGTTGTAAATGTTGTTTGTTAAAAAGTTGTGAGATAGGAAATTTTTACTATCTTTGCAAAGAATTGCGTGCGTGTGCGCGTGGTCGAATAGTGCAGATAACGAAAATACAAACATAAATACATAATAATCAATCTAATAACACTATGGAGAATAAACTAAAAGAGTTGACCGAGCGCCTCTATGGCGAGGGCTTGGAGAAGGGACGCTTGGAGGCTGATCGTTTGGTTGCAGAGGCAAAGGAGAAGGCTGCTGCAATTTTGGCAGAGGCAAAGGCCGAGGCGGAGCAAATCGTAAAGAAGGCTGAGGCTAAGGCTGCCGACACCGAGAAGAACTCGATGACCGAGATTTCGTTGGCTGGTCGTCAGGCTGTTGCCAAGATTAAGAGTGAGTTGGCTGCCGCTATCATCGCAAAGACATCGACCGAGGCTGTTAAGGCTGCAACCGTAGATGCAGAGTTTGTGAAGAAGTTGCTCTTGGAGGTTGCTAAGAATTGGTCGGGTGCTGCCGAGCAGGTGTCGCTCAAGGCGTTGCTTCCTGCAGCATTGGAGAGTGAGTTTGCTAAGGCTTTCGAGGCTTCGGCTAAGGAGTTGTTGGCTGCAGGTGTCGAGGTAGGCTACTCGAAGGAGGTTAAGTCGGGCTTCAAGGTAGGCGAGAAGGACGGAGGTTACTACATCTCGTTCACCGACGAGTCGTTCGAGGCGTTGCTCGACCAGTATTTGCGTGAGAAGGTTTCACAATTACTCTTCGCATAAACGCTTATGTTTGCAAATTCTTATTACGCATTAGTAGCGGGCTTCCGCGAGTACGCTCTCGATGGCGAAACAAAGGGTTTCGATATCGAGGCTATCTTGGCGGAGGTATTCGAGGTGCTATCGTCTAAAGATAAGAAGACGGTAGAGTTGCTCTATGCCTACTACGACTGCGAAAACCTGATTAGTCGCTACAACGGCTCTTCGACCCACAATCCTCTCGGACGCCTTTCGAGCGAGGAGGTTGAGGAGGAGTTGCGCAATCCATCGCATCTGGCTGCACCAATCGCAAAGGTTGTGCGTGCTTACGCCTCGCCCGAGAGCGAGTATGCCGAGGATTTGGATTTGACGCAGCCGTTTGCAAAGACGCTGATGACCGCATACTACAAGGTGTGCGAGGCGTCGGGTTCGCGACTTTTGAGAGAGTGGTCGGCAACAGACCGCACCATCCGCAATATTGTGGCTGCGACATTGGCTCGCCGTCAGGGTATAGCGATTGAGTCGGTTGTTGTGGGCGAGGATTCGGTTACCGAGTCGTTGTCGCGCAGTTCGGCTGCCGACTTCGGTTTGCGTGCAGAGTTGCCATTTGTGGAGCAGCTGGTTGCAGCGGTAGCCGACGAACAGAATATGGTGGAGAAGGAGCGTAAGATTGACAACATCCGCTGGGCAGAGTTGTCGGAACTTTCGACCTTCGATTACTTCGACTTGAATGCCGTTATCGCATACTTGGTAAAGGCAAATATGGTGGCTCGTTGGGTTGCTCTCGATGCGAAGGTTGGTCGCGAGATGTTCGACCGCCTCGTTGCAGAACTCGACGGCAAGGAAATGATAAATAAATTATAACGATAGATAATGAAAACTACGGGAAAAGTAAATGGTATCATCTCGAACATCGTTATCGTAAAGGCTGACGGAGCGGTTGGTCAGAACGAGATTTGCTATGTTTACGCAGGTGAGACCAAGATGATGGCTGAGGTCATCAAGGTTGTAGGCGATGATGCCTATGTGCAGGTTTTCGATAGCACACGCGGTTTGAAAATCGGCGATAAAGTAGAGTTTGAGGGACATATGCTCGAGGCTACATTGGCTCCGGGTATGTTGTCGCGTAACTATGATGGTTTGCAGAACGACCTCGAGAAGATGGACGGCTTATTCATCGCACGTGGCTCGATTACCGAGCCGGTAGATTTCGAGAAGGTTTGGGAGTTCAAGCCTCTCGCAAACGTGGGCGATAAGGTGACTGCAGGAGCGTGGCTCGGCGAGGTTAAGGAACAGTGGGTGGCCCACAAGATTATGGTGCCATTCATTATGACGGGCAACTACACCGTTAAGAGTGTGGTTGCGGCTGGCGAGTACAAGATTACCGACACTATCGCAGTTGTAGCGGATAGCGACGGCAACGAGTACAACATCACAATGGTGCAGAAGTGGCCAGTTAAGCAGGCTATTCGCTGCTACACCGAGAAGCCACGTCCGTCGCGCGTGATGGAGACAGGTGTTCGTGCAATCGACACATTCAACCCATTGGCTGAGGGTGGTACAGGCTTTATCCCTGGCCCGTTCGGTGCAGGTAAGACCGTGCTTCAGCACGCTATCTCGAAGCAGGCCGAGGCTGATATTATCATCATCGTAGCGTGCGGTGAGCGTGCAAACGAGGTGGTTGAAATTTTCAAGGAGTTCCCAGAGTTGATTGACCCACACACCGGCCACAAACTTATGGAGCGTACCATCATCATCTGTAACACCTCGAATATGCCTGTTGCAGCGCGTGAGGCATCGGTTTATACCGGTATGACCATTGGCGAGTACTATCGTGCGATGGGATTGAAGGTGTTGGTAATGGCAGACTCAACTTCGCGTTGGGCGCAGGCATTGCGTGAGATGTCGAATCGTTTGGAGGAGCTTCCAGGTCAGGATGCCTTCCCTATGGACCTCTCGGCAATCATCTCGAGTTTCTATGCTCGTGCCGGTTTGGTTAAGTTGAATAATGGCGCAACAGGTTCGGTGACATTCCTCGGTACCGTATCGCCTGCGGGTGGTAACCTTAAGGAGCCTGTAACCGAGTCTACCAAGAAGGCTGCACGTTGCTTCTATGCTTTGTCGCAGGGCCGTGCAGACTCGAAGCGTTATCCTGCAATCGACCCACTCGATTCGTACTCGAAGTATCTGGAGTATCCGGAGGTTGAGGCTTACCTCGGCGAGAAGATTGAGAAGGATTGGGTTTCGCTCGTATATCGTGGTAAGACCATCGTTCAGCGTGGTAAGGAGGCTAACGACCAGATTAACATCCTCGGTGACGACGGTGTACCTGTTGATTATCACGAGCGTTTCTGGAAGAGCGAGTTGATAGACTTCGTTATCTTGCAGCAGGACGCATTCGACGATATCGACGCAAACTGCCCAATGGAGCGTCAGCAGATGATGTATAAGAAGGTACTTTCGATTTGCGAGTACGATTTCGACTTTGTAGACTTTGACGAGTGTTCGAAGTTCTTCAAGGGTCTTATCAACCTCTTCCGTCAGATGAACTATGCAGAGTGGCAGAGCGAGAAGTTCTACGACTACGAAAAACAAATTGATGCTTATATCGCTAACCACGTAAACCGATAAAAAGTTATGACACGAGCATTTCAGAAAATATATACAAAGATTGACAATATCACCAAGGCTACCGTAACGCTTCGTGCTACGGGCGTAGGTAACGACGAGTTGGCAACCGTAGGTGGCCGTCTTGCGCAGGTGGTAAAGATTATGGGCGAGAATGTTACCCTTCAGGTGTTTGCCGGAACAGAGGGCTTGGCAACCAACTCGGAGGTTATATTCCAGGGCGAGCCACCAAAGTTACGTGTTTCGGACAACTTGGCAGGTCGCTTCTTCAACGCATACGGTGAGCCACTCGAGGGTGGCGAGCCAATCGAGGGTGAGGCACGCGAGATTGGTGGTCCTACCGTAAACCCATTCCGTCGTTTGCAGCCATCGGAGCTTATCGCTACAGGTATTGCAGGTATCGACCTTAACAACACTATCGTAACAGGTCAGAAGATTCCTTTCTTCGCCGATTCGGATCAGCCATACAACGCTGTAATGGCGAATGTGGCTCTCTCGGCAAAGGCCGACAAGATTATTCTCGGTGGTATGGGTCTTACCAACGACGACTTCCTCTACTTTAAGCAGGTGTTCGAGAATGCAGGTGCTTTGGACCGTATCGTATCGTTCGTTAATACTACCGAGAATCCTCCAGTAGAGCGACTTCTCGTGCCGGATATGGCTTTGACTGCAGCGGAGTACTTCGCAGTAGATAAGGGCGAGAAGGTGTTGGTGCTGTTGACCGATATGACCTTGTATGCCGATGCTTTGGCTATCGTATCGAACCGTATGGACCAGATTCCTTCGAAGGACTCTATGCCTGGTTCGCTCTACTCGGACTTGGCAAAGATCTACGAGAAGGCGGTGCAGTTGCCTAATGGTGGTTCGATTACCATCATCGCCGTTACAACCCTCTCGGGTGGCGATATCACCCACGCTATTCCGGATAATACGGGTTACATCACCGAGGGTCAGCTATTCTTGCGTAACGACTCGGATACCGGTAAGGTTATCATCGACCCATTCCGTTCGTTGTCGCGTTTGAAGCAGCTCGTTATCGGTAAGAAGACCCGCGAGGATCATCCACAGGTGATGAATGCCTGCGTACGTTTGTATGCCGATGCAGCCAACGCAAAGACCAAGTTGGAGAATGGTTTCGACCTTTCGGAGTACGACGAGCGTGCTTTGCAGTTTGCGAAGGACTACTCGGAGAAGTTGCTCGCTATCGACGTAAACATCGAGATTACAGAGATGCTCGATACTGCGTGGACTCTGTTTGGCAAGTACTTCACCAAGGAGGAGGTTGCTATCAAGGCAGAACTTATCGAGAAATATTGGAAAGCATAATTTTAAGCGATGGCAATCAAATTTCAATATAACAAGACTTCGCTCGGCGAACTCGGCAAACAGCTGAAAATGCGCCAGAAGGCACTCCCTACCATCAAGAGTAAGGAGTCGGCTCTGCGCTCCGAGGTTAAGCGTGCGAAGGACTCCGCAGCAGAGTACCGCGAGCGTTTGGATGCGCTCGTAGCCGAGTACGACTATATGGTGGCTTTGTGGGGAGAGTTTGATTGTACCCTTGTTCGCGTTGCAGATGTCGATTTAACAACACAAAAAATTGCGGGAGTTCGCATTCCTATACTCAACGAGGTGAAGTTCGAGTGCAAGCCATTCGATCTATTCTCCTCGCCAGCGTGGTACAGCGATGGAGTGGAACTGTTGCGTAAGATAGCTACCTTGGGCATCGAGTTCGAGGTCTACAATCGCAAGACCGCACTTTTGGACTATGCGCGCCGAAAGACTACTCAAAAAGTGAACCTCTACGAGAAGGTGCAGATACCTGGGTATGAGGACGCTATACGTAAGATTAAGCGATTTATGGAGGACGAGGAGAACCTCTCTAAATCGGCACAGAAAATCGTCAAGACTCGCCAGCAGGCAGCCGCAAAGGAGGGCGGAGAGAGATGATTGTAAAGATGATGAAATACAATATCGTCTTGTTCTCGGCAGAGCGTGAGCGTTTTATCGAGCGTTTGCGTGAGTTGGGTATGGTCGATATTACCACTTCGGGTTGGGAACCAACCGAGGCGGATAGAGAACTTATTACAGCCATCGAGAGTCGCACGAAGGCACTCGCTGCGTTGGAGCAGTTCGCCAAGGGCGAGGAGTATGCCGAAGGCGCAACAGCGATTGAGGCTGGCAAGGTGTTCAGCGCATATCAGTCGGCTCAAGCGGCTATTGCTACGGCAAAGGCAGATAATGCACGCCTGGAGAAGACTCTCGAGGAGTGGATTGCGTGGGGCGACTTTGACTGCTCGATACTCGCCAAGTTGGCAGAGAGCGGTTTGGTGTTGCGCTACTTTACTGCTCAACGCGCAACCTTCGAGAAGAACAGCGAGGAGTGGGGTGCTAACCTCAATATTGCAGTTGTCGGCGAGGATGACTCGGTGGTACGCTTTGTTGTTATCGGCAATGGCTCGGAGGAGATTGCAATCGATGCTCAGGAGCAGAAGGCTCCAACTCTGAACAATGCTGAGTTGAAGGCTCAGATTGAGCAGAACGAGGCTACCATAAAGGCTCAGAACGCTGTGATTAGCGCAGTTGCCGATGCTCGTGTCGAGATTGAGGCGGAGTTGGCTGCGTTGAAGAATCAGATGCAGGACGTTCGCATCGAGGCTACGGCAGATAAGGCTGCCGAGGGCTTGTTGCTCGTAATGGAGGGCTGGGCAGAGAAGGAGACTTCGGAGCAGGTTGATAAGGTGTTGAACGAATACCCAAATGTTGTCTACATTAAGGAGAATCCTACCGAGGAGGACGAGACTCCGGTTAAGTTGAAGAACAACCGCTTTGCTCGTCTGTTCGAGATGATTGGCGGCTTGTACGCCTTGCCAAAGTATGGCACGTTGGATATGACGCCATTCTTCGCTCCGTTCTATATGCTCTTCTTCGCTATCTGTTTGAACGATGCGGGCTATGGCGCGATTATCTTCCTACTCGGCTTGCTGTTGGCTATTAAGGCTCCGAAGATGCGTAGGGTAGCCTACCTCACTATGATTTGCGGAGGCGCAACCACCCTCTTCGGATTGGCTACCGGCTCGTTGTTCGGTATGTCGATACCTACGGCGTTGTTCGACTTCCAGGCGGAATTCTTCACGTGGGCGTTGGCACTCGGAGTGTTCCAGATATTGTTTGGTATGTTGCTCAACATCATATTCAAGGCGCGTACCTTCGGTATCACTTCAACCTTCTCTATATTGGGTTGGTTTATCGTGCTTTTGTCGGGCTGCCTTGCAGGTGGCTTGCAGATGCTCAATGAGAATTGGGTGATTCCGGGCTTCACCACTTCGTCCGTTGCTTTCTATGTCGCTATGGGTGTGGGCGTGTTTATGATGCTCTTCCTAAACGACTTGAGCCGTAAGCCTATCGAGTACGTATTGCTCTATGGCTTCTTTAAGAACTTCGCATCGGGCTTGTGGGATACCTATAATAATATAACAGGCTTGTTGAGCGACGTGCTTTCCTATATCCGACTCTTCGCTATCGGTTTGTCGGGTGGAGTGTTGGCGCAGGTGTTCAACTCGTTGGCTATGGGTCTTACGGGTCTTGATTCGGGTATCGAGCAGTTTGGTGTTGGCACCGTATTTCAGATTTTGGGTGCTACGGCAATTCTGCTTGTCGGACACGGCATCAACCTATTTATGTCTGCGATTTCGTCGTTCGTACACCCAATGCGTTTGACCTTCGTGGAGTTTTACAAAAATGCAGGCTTCGAGATGACAACACGTGCGTTCGAGCCACTTACAAAAGAACAACAATAAACAAATTTAATAACTAATTAAAACACAATTACAATTATGAATTCAGCTTTGATTTTGGCCTATGTAGGTGTAGCACTTATGGTAGGCTTGGCAGGTATCGCTTCGGCAGTAGGTACAGCAATTTGCGGTCAGACCGCAGTAGGCGCAATGAAGAAGAATGGTGGCGCATTTGGTAGCTATATGATTCTTTCGGCGCTCCCAGGTTCGCAGGGTCTTTATGGCTTCGTATGTTTCTTTATGGTACAGAGCCTCTTGACTGCAGAGATTACAATGTTCCAGGCAGCAGCAGTATTTGGTGCAGGTTTGCTCGTTGGTATGGTTAACCTTGCAGCAGCAATCTATCAGGGTAAGGTTTGTGCTAACGGTATTGCAGCTATTGGTAACGGTCACGACGTTATGGGTAAGACCCTTATCCTCGCAGCGTCCCCAGAGTTGTACGCTACCTTGAGTGTAGCGGCTACATTCCTTATCTCGAACGCCGTTGCTTAGTAAAATCGTTTTTTAAGCAGCGATAGCTGCGTTAAACATCGGTAGCCGAGTTGCTCACATACGCCCAAGTATGCTGCGCACTCGGCTCCTTGTTTGCCTTGCTCTCATCTGCCTAAAAACAATTTTCTTTATACGACGGGTGTGTTACCCTCCCACTTTAATTCCCCTCCTGTGAGGTGGATCTGGCTAAAAGTAAAGACCTTTGGGCTGTACGAATTAGTACTATCCCGAAGGTCTTTCTATTGAGATGCGGCACATCTCACGACTTCTGACAAGAAGTTAAATCTCTATTATCCCCTAGTTTCCCGCTTTCCGTTTTCCGTTTTTCGTTCCTCCTCGGCGTCTTTTTCGAGAATATCGTCGCCCTCCCAGTCGAACATCGGGAACGAGGTGCGCTCGCCGAGTTGGAAACGGGTGTAGGTGATAGGCAAACCTCGGTCAAGATACATCTGCTCGTAGGCGGTCTTAACCGACAACACCTCGTCGGCATAGCCCGAACCGTAGATGTCGTTGTTCGCAACCTCGCACTCCAGGCCGAAGTGCTCGATAACTGCCGAAGTGTAGGCAAAGAGGTGCTGCGAGTCGGTTTTTAGATTTATCCAACCATCTTTAGCCAACAACTTCGAGTAATGCTCGAGGAATACGGGCGCAGTCAAACGCTTCTTTGCACGCTTGGTGCGCAACTGTGGGTCGGGGAATGTGATCCAAATCTCGTCTACCTCGCCCTCGGCAAAGAGCGATGTGATAAACTCAATGCGGGCGCGCAGGAAGCCTACATTTCCCATCTTGCGCTCTGTAGCGGTCTTTGCGCCACGCCATATTCGTGCTCCCTTGATATCCACGCCGATAAAGTTCTTGTCGGGGTTGCGCTCGGCGAGTGCTACGGTATATTCGCCCTTGCCACAACCGAGTTCGAGAACTATCGGGTTGTCATTGTGGAAGAAATCTTTGCGCCAGTTACCCTTTAGCGCGTGGTCGGTGCGAAACATCTCCTCGAATGCCGGTTGTACGAAGCACTCGAACGTGAGGTTTTCTGCAAATTTGCGGAGTTTATCTTTTCCCATCTTTAGAATTGTATGCTATTTTAACTCTATGCCTATCGCCTCTATGCCCTCTATTTCGGTCAAAGGCTCGAAAGCGAAGATGTACGCTCCTCTTTGTTTGAGTAGCACATCCGTGCGATAGGGTATGCTTTCGGTTGTTGATAGTGCAACAGCGGTAGTAGGGTGGCTCAACTGTAGCGTCAGCGTATCGACGAAACACCTCTCGTCAGGTGTGGAGATGGCGAGTTTTAGTGGTAACGACGACGCTTTGTAGTTGTCGTTGTATCGAATTGCGATGTTGAGATTGCGCAACGATAGAGTGTCGTTGTTGTCATAGGCGAGGCTTTCGCTCCGACTCCACGACTGCATATCCACGTTTGTCATATAGGCACTCTGCCGAGCAAGGCAACTGCACATTGCCATTGCCGCCATAGCCACCACTATGCGCACTCCTACCTTCATCGCTACTCTTGCTTTGGCTTATTTTGCTGCCCGTGGTTGTGATGATGTCTGTTGCCCCTTCTCTCGCCGCTGTTCTTTCGCTCCTCGCCGCCGTTCTCGCCACTGCTCTTTTCGCTGCTGCTTTGCTCGTTTTGACCGTTGCGGTTGTTGCGATTCTTGTTCTTTTTCTTACGCTTCTTAGCTTTGTCGAAACGGGTAATGCTATCCTCCTCGGTGCGATATGTTGGCTCCTCGACTGCTGGCTCGTAGTCTGCACCCAAAATGGAGTCTACCTTACCTCCGTTGCGGTTTACTGACAAGATTTCACGCACACGCGATACAGGGATAGTTACCAAGTTTGACATCGAATCCTTGCTCGTCGAGAAGGTCATCGTGTGGGCAAGAATATCGCTCTTGACGAGGAAATATTCGCCATCTATAGCCTGTAGAGGCTCGCGCAAACGAGGCATCGAACGACGTGCATCGGCATAGGTGTCGTACTCGTAGGTCAAACAGCACTTCAACTTCGAGCATTGTCCTGCCAACTTCAGAGGGTTGAGCGAGAGGTCCTGCACACGCGCTGCACCAGTCGTAACGCTCGAGAAACTCGATACCCACGATGCGCAGCACAACTCACGACCACACGCACCAATACCGCCAATGCGACCAGCCTCCTGGCGTGCGCCAATCTGCTTCATCTCGATGCGGATATGGAACTGCTCGGCAAAGACCTTGATAAGTTCGCGGAAGTCGACACGACCATCGGCAATGTAGTAGAATATAGCCTTAATCTTGTCGCCCTGATACTCCACGTCGCCAATCTTCATATCGAGTCCCATATCGGCAGCAATCTGTCGCGAACGAATCATCGTCTCGTGTTCGAGCGCAATAGCCTCTTGCCACTTCTCGATGTCGTAAGGGCGTGCCTTGCGGTATATCTTTTTGAACTCGCCATTTTGTGGGTTGAAGCCCAGTCGGCGCATCTGTCGTGCCACCATATCGCCCGAGAGCGAGATGATACCTATATCGTGTCCCGGAGGGGCCTCCACAGCCACGATATCGCCCACTTTGAGCGGTAGGTTGTTCACATTCTGGTAGAACGAACGTCGTGTATTCTTGAAACGTACCTCGAAAATGTCGGTCGGGAAGTTGTCCGGATACTCTTCGAGCCAAGGCTCCTCGTGCAGACGGAAGCAGCCTCGAGCCTCTCGTGCAACAGGCTCGCCCTCCTCGTTTACGCCGAAGGTAACTCCACGGCCAATTTCTGGTTTGTCATATTTTGTATAATCCATAATCTTGCAAAAAGTCAATATTTTGCGTAAAGATAGTACAAAAAATGTTAAAATTAAAAATTATTCGAAATTATCTACTTCTTCATACTCTCTCTTAGATGAAAAAGGGCTGACTAAGGACAACTTAGTCAGCCACTTCGAAATTCCGCTTTTTGCGGGTTATCCAATTCTCTACAAACCGAATTTTGCTTTGATGGCATTAACATCCTTTGTGCCACCCTCGTAATTTTTTGCCAAAAATATAGATACTTTAGCAACAGATTCATTATCGCCCGCCAACTTCATATACTCCATCAGACGTGTGATATGATCGTTGTGCTTAACAATGATAGTTTTGATTTCCTCCTTTTCCAATGCTATTTTAACGCCAAAACGGACTTCTTCGGTTGGCAACACGCAAGAGGACAGAGCGAGGATAGTCTTATTGGCACCGAACTTGGTATATATCGTTATCAGATTTGTAACTATTTTGTCATAATAGATATCCGGAAGGTTCTGCTCGGTGGCTATCTGGTTTGCAAAGTCGAAATCACCTTCTCCTACCAAATAATCAATCTCTGCGCTTACTGCTCGTTTGAGGTATTCATCCGGAAGATCCTTGGTCTTGCAGAGTTCTTTTGCTTTTGCAAAATTGTTTTGTTCCAAAGCGGTTTCAAACTGCTTTTTACCATAGTTTTGCTTCCAGATAAATGAACGATTACCGATAATGGTAATCAAAACACCCAGTATAGATAATACGACAATTCCTAATACTATCCATTTCAAATTTTTCATAATCTATTATATAAATTAAGGTTTATTGGTGAAAAATTTTTACAAACCAAATTTTGCTTTGATGGCATTAACATCCTTTGTGCCATTGGGGTACTCTGTTGTCAGGAACAGAGCCACCTTCGAAATGTTATCTTTGTCGTCCGACAACTTCATATAGTTCATCAGACGCTCAATATTTTTATTGTGTTTTACATTGAAATCATTCCACTTTTGAGCGTAAAATTCATCGTCGCTGAAATATTGCTTACCCCACCTTTTGCCACGAATTGGCAAAACACAAGAGGATAGAGCAAGAATGGTCTTGTTAGCTCCATATTTTGTATATATGGATACAAGGTTTGGCACAACTTTGTTGTAGTAAGCGTCAGGTAGATTGTTCTCTGTTGCAATCTGGTATGCCATATCAAACTCGCCCTCATTTGCCAAATAGCCAATCTCGGCATCTGTAATTCGTTGAGTGTTCTCATTGTGTTGATATGGATCCTCGTCATCCAAAACTTTTGCTGCAGCACGAGCCTTTGCAAAATCATTTTGAGACAATGCTACCTCCATATTCTCTTTTGCCTCTTTAAGTGCGTTCTCTTTTTCTGCCTCTGCTTTGGTGTCTGAAACATTAAGAAATACGACTAATCCAATAAATGCGACTGCGGCAATGCCGATAGCACCTAATATCAATTTTACATTTTTCATAGTTTGTGGTATGAATTAAATTTCGTTAGAGTTTAACAACTATTTGTATATTCAATTCTTCTACTCCTCTCTGTTGTAGAAGAATTTCCAGAACTTACCACGCTTATTGTGGCTCTCGTCGAGTTTGTATTTTTTAAGCAGGGCAGTCTGTCCGTCGATAGCGACCTTTGTGGCCATCTCCTCTTTGTACATATTGAATTCGTGAGCACGAGTTCGCTCCTTCTCGTCCGACTCCCACTGACGACACTCTCGCTCCCAGTTGAGTTTCGCATTTGGATCGAGTGTTTTCAGATAATCGGCATAAATCTTATCGGCTTTTGCCTTGGCAGGTGAATTGGCAGGTATCATTGCGTAGAAAGACATCGCCTCGGCACAGTAACCATTCATATCGTCTCTTGCCAAACCGAGTGCAGCCTCCATCTTGGCTACCAGTTCGTCGGCATTGGTTGCAAACTTAGCTACCAAAAGTTCGTTTTTCATATCCACAGCCTTGGCATAAAGATCGGTGCAAACGCTCGGCACACCGTTGAGTATAGCCATTGCCTCGGCATACTGATTCGAGGCAACATAACCTTTCGCCATCTTCAATACAGTTTCGCCGTACGTGTTGTAGTAGCTGATAACTTGCTCCTGTGCGCTCTGCAACATCTGCTGGTATCGGTTGTCGTTGGCGTCAATCGACGATACGGCATTTATCATCGCCAACTCCTGACTATCGCCAACACCCATAATCGTCGTCTGCGTATTGCCATAGATGTCGCCTGTGGCAAGGTTGCCGATATGAATGGTAAAGTTGTAAGTCACCTTGTGCTTTACCGGAATTGTCGAGGTTACATCTGCGCTCAAAAGCGACAGATTTGGAACCATACAGATGCCCGGGTCGCCACCCATAGCCGCCATACCATTGACAGAGGCTATAGCCAACAACTTGTTCTGCAACATCTCGGCACTCTTGGTGTCGATTGTCTCAGGCACAACAATCATAAATCGCACTGCGCCCTGAAAACGCATAACATCCTCCAACGGATTTGTTACTGCGTGACGAGTTACGATGGTCTCCCTCTTTTGCGGAGCAAATACGGGGCCTTGAGCAGCAACTGCCTGCTCCGAGTTGCTATTGTTGTTGGTAGCAGTGCCACCACAACTGCATAGCGTAGTTGCTATTGCCAAAATTGCTAAAATTCTTTTCATAATTAATACTATTTAATGATTACATAAGCATCGCCCAATCCTTGAGTAGCATTGGTAGTCTTAATCTTGAAGGTGCGAGAGAACTCCTTTCGGAATGCGTTAGCAAAGTCGTAAGCATTGAATTGAGTGCCATCCTGTGCCAAGTTGCTGATGCGTACATTGGTGTAGTACATCTCCTTGGCAGTGTTGCGCTGTAAGTTCGCAGTACCCATCTTTGCATTGACCTTTATCCATTCGCGAATCCAGTCTGCGTAGGTCTCTGCAAAGTCGTTGTACTCCTGTGAGAGTTCTATCAACGAGCCCGAGCCAATAGCTACGCGGAATGTAATTTCGCGACCATTGGTGATTACATCGGCAAAGTAGTTCTTGATTTGTGATGCAAAGCCCTCCAAGTCTTGTTTCAACCCACTCTCCGCATATTGAGCAATATCAACCTCGATGTCGCTCTTGTAAGCGGTAGCGACAGCTTTTGTCGAGAATGAGTCTATAGCCGACATATTGTACGAAAATACAGAGATGCGGTTGGTGCGTGTTATAGCCTTACGAGAGTGGCTGTAGTCGAACTCGATGATAATATCGGGCGAACACGAAGCCACCAAAAGCGTCTTAGCATCTTTTGCCAAACCATCAGCCTCGTCCATTATAGCCTGGTTGTTTAATGATTTGAGCGACTGCTCCAAGTCGTTGAGTGGGAAACCAATCTTGATAAAATAGTTTTGAATGGCACGAACAACCAACTTGTTGTTCTCGTCAGCAAGAAGGTAACCCGCATAGTCACGAATGTAAACGGTTTTACCATTCATCACCTCGGTTTTGAGGTATCCGGCATTCTGCAAACACTGGTCGCTCGGAATTACCATAATTGACGGCAAAGCCTGGGTGATAACATTTACTCTGTTGCTGGTGTTTTCTACCGCATTGATGTTTGTAAGGCTGGTCAAACCTTCAGCCTTCTCCTCTTTTGGTGCGTTGCCTCCACACGCTACAAGCGCAAGAGCAACAATCAGTAATGTAAAGAGTTTCTTCATAATAATGAGTGTTAAAATTTATTGAATGATTAATTGAAAATTATATACCTTATATACTGTTTGCAGGAGTCGACCTATATAGATGCAAAAAAGGAAGCAGACGCGCAAGTGTCGTCAGCTTCCTTTTTTGGTAGCACAAAACAAGAGGTTGCGTTATACCCCCCCCTGTGTCGCTAATATACTGATATTCAACGGTATATACATCTTTGGCGTGCTCTGAATAATGTTTTGCTTACGCAAATTTAAGATATTTATTCGGAAAGACAAAATATTTGGGTTTTAAAATAGACAAAACGGCGTAGGGTCATATTTTATCTGCAATTTGTATTATTATCGGAAAGTTTTATTAACTTTGTAGAGGTGTAATTGAGCAAATGCAAACAAATTAAAAAAAATATAGTTATGGAAGCGTGGCACATTTGGGTGATTATTGCACTCGTTTTTGTTGTTGTTGAGATGCTTACATCGGGCTTTGCCGTGATGTGTATCTCGTTTGGCTGCCTTTTTGGTGCGCTATCGTCGCTCTGGGATATCGACCTTAAGTGGCAGATTCTGGCCTTTGCCGTTGGCACAGCGTTGGCATTTGTTACGGTGCGTCCGTTGGTCAACAAGTTCTTCTACAAGAAGGTTAAGGATGTTAAGACCAATGCCGATGCCGTAGTTGGTCGTGCGGCAATCGTCACCGAGCGCATCGAAGGCGAGTTGCGTCCGGGTCGTGTGAAGATTGATGGCGATGATTGGAAGGCCATTTCGCTCGACAACGAGACTATCGAGGTTGGTGAAGCGGTGGTTGTCAAGGCTATCAATAGTGTAATTTTGACTGTGAAAAAGTTGTAAAACCTTAAAATAATAGAACTATGGGACTTTTAATTATTATTGGAATCATTGCTGCCATTGCGATACTCTATGTATTGCTCGGACTCACCATTGTGCAACAATCTGAAACTCGCGTTGTGGAGCGACTCGGAAAGTATCATCGCACACTCCAGTCGGGTATCAACTTTATTCTGCCTATCGTAGATCGCGCTCGTCCAATCTACTCGCGCTATGAGCGTGCCGGAGTGAATGGCACAGTCGTAGTGACTAAACTATCCGAAAAGATTGACCTTCGTGAGCAGGTGTACGACTTCCCAAAGCAGAGCGTCATCACGAAGGATAACGTTACGACCACAATCAATGCGCTGCTCTATTTCCAGATTGTAGATCCTATGAAGGCTGTCTACGAGATTGACAACCTTCCAAATGCAATCGAGAAACTTACGCAGACAACACTTCGTAACGTAATCGGCGAGTTGGAGTTGGACGAGACATTGACCTCGCGCGATACAATCAACTCGAAGTTGCGTGCTGTGTTGGATGATGCTACAAACAAGTGGGGCGTAAAGGTTAATCGTGTTGAGTTACAGGATATTACACCTCCTGAGTCGGTGCGTCGTTCGATGGAGCAGCAGATGCAGGCAGAGCGTGAGCGTCGTGCCAAGGTGTTGGAGGCTCGCGGTCAGAAGGAGGCTATGATTCTCAAGTCGGAGGGAGAGAAGGAGTCGCAAATCAATCAGGCTGAGGCGGAGCGTCAAACCCAGATTTTGAAGGCGCAGGGTGAGGCGGATGCTCGCGTATTGCAGGCTACAGCCGAGGCGGAGGCTATTCGCAAGGTGGCAGAGGCTATCGCTTCGACAAAGACCGATCCGGCAACCTATATGCTGGTAAGTCGTTACATCGACACATTGAAGGAGATGGCTGTAGGTCAGGATTCGAAGTTGGTTTACCTCCCTTACGAGTCGAGCAACCTAATGAGCGCATTGGGTGCTATGACCGATATCTCGAAGAAGTAACCTTCGTATCTAACAAAGAAAAAGAGTTGGGAAAATTATTTTCTCAACTCTTTTTGTGTTCTGTTACGATATCTTTCGCAGGTAACGCATATATTTTCGCACCTTCAAGCCGTAGAGGAGGGCTGCGGTGGATAGTCCCACAATATAACCGACAATAAGTCCGGGTGCGCCCATACCAAAGTGGAATGCAATGATATAGCCAACCGGTATGTTCAATACTATGTATGCAATGAACGAAATGATGGCAATGCTCGTAACCTGTTGCAGACCGCGTAATATACCCGCCAAAGTGCATTGTAAAGCGTCAGAAAGTTGGAATGTTGCATATACGACAAGCATCTGCGACGCAAGGGCAGCAACCTCAATATTTTGAGTAAATAGCAACGGCATAACGTGACGCAACGATGCAAAGGCGATAATCACGCCAATACCCCAAACGATAGCCATAACGAGTGTAGAGCGCACAACGTCGGCAATTTCATTGATGTCGCGACGACCAAAAGCGTGCGAAGTGCAGATTGTGGTTGCCGAGCCGAGCGACAGCACCATCAAGAAGGTGCAGTTGCCGTATGTGTTGCCAATCTGATTTGCGCTTATGGCTTCGGTGCCAAACCAGCCCATCATAATGCCTGTAACGATAAATGCCAACGCCTCCAATACCATCTGTCCCGATATTGGTAGTCCTATTCTTAGCAGATGTATCGTGTTTTTCCAATGCTCCGCCTTACGAGAGAATAGGGTGATGTACTCTCGGTATTTTTTTGCTGCGACAAAGTAACCACCTAACAAAATAGGGTTCAAAATTCGGGATATCAGCGTCGATAGTCCTGCGCCATAGACACCCATTGGTTCGAAACCGCACTTGCCGAATATGAGTATATAGTTCAGGGCGATGTTGATGATGTTGGTAATGATGGTAACAATCATTGCCGATTTGGTGTTACCTACGCCCTCCAGGAATTGTTTGAACGAGCCATAGAACATCGTAAATGGCAAGCAATATGCCATTAGTCGATAGTAGGGCAGAGCCATATCTATAACTTCGACGGGTTGTCCTAAATGGTAGAGTATAGGCTCGGTTGCAATCTGCAACACCATACACGCAACGCCAAAAATTGGGTAGAATAGGAGCGTGGTTTCGAGGTAGTGCGCCATCTTTTGCTTTTGACCTTGTGCGAAAAGTTCTCCAATAATTGGCGTAAGACCAATCGAAAGACCCATACACAAGAATGAGAATATCCACGCGATTGTTGAGCCGAAGGCTACGGCTGCCAATGGAGTGGCATCCTCTCCGCCGTAAGCACCTACCATTGCGCTGTCGGCAACTTGTACGGCAACGTAGCCGAGTTGTGCCAACATCACGGGTAGGGCGAGCCGTAGCAACTCGCCAACTTTAGAGGTGCGTTTGTGGACTATCTCCATAGCGGTGCGGTGGCTACTTAACGAATAATATCTCCCTGTATTTCGGTAGTGTCCAAATCTGGTCGTCTACGACCTCCTCGAGTTTGTCTATTTCGGTGCGGATGCGGTCGAAATATACCGCCACGGTATCGTGGTAGGCGATGGCCTTTTCGCGAGTATTCTCTATGACGTTCGCCTTCTTGCGCGCCTCAATCATATCTGCCACCAACTGCTGAATGGATGCGGTGCGATTCTGAATCAACTTTATGAGTTCGGTGTCGCTATTGGATACCATTCCGAGTTGCTTCATTTTCCACACCTTATCCAACAATATATCCTCATAGCGCGATGCGATTGGCACGATGTTGTTCATCGCCAACTCGCCCAGCACACGAGCCTCGATCTGTATCTTTTTGACGTAGGTTTCCCACTTAATCTCGGTACGTGCCTCCAACTCTTTGGCGGTGTATACACCCATATTGCCAAAGAGGTTGATGCTCTTCTCGTCGAGGTAGCGGTCGAGTACAAGCGGTGCCGATGTTTCGCAGTCGAGACCTCGCTCGGCTGCCTCTTTGCGCCACTCGTCCGAGTAGCCGTTGCCATCGAAGCGGATAGCCTTACACTCGCGAATCAACTCACGCAATACGTCGTATATTGCTTTGTCCTTCTTCTCACCATTTGCAATACGTGCATCCACCTTCTTGCGAAACTCTATAAGCGACTCTGCTACAGCGGTGTTGAGTACAATCATTGCATCGGCGCAGTTGTCCGACGAACCTACGGCACGGAACTCGAAGCGGTTACCCGTAAAGGCAAAAGGCGATGTTCGGTTGCGGTCGGTGTTGTCAAGTAACAACGATGGAATCTGCGTCAAACCGCCCATTCTAAATACATTCTTCGAGTCGAAGCGTATATCCT
The DNA here is from genome assembly GCA_045653565.1 of Alistipes sp. Taxonomy (GTDB): domain Bacteria; phylum Bacteroidota; class Bacteroidia; order Bacteroidales; family Rikenellaceae; genus Alistipes. The sequence goes on along the minus strand of JAZOMA010000044.1, from coordinate 41,747 downwards.
CGCCTGTGAGCGACTGTTCCATCTTGTCGAGTACCTCCGAAATCTGCGTTCCGAGGAATGTCGAAATTATGGTCGGAGGTGCCTCGCCCGCACCCAAACGATGCTCGTTCGATGCGCTCATCACCGAGGCCTTCAGCAAACCATTGTGACGATGTACGGCGGCGATGATATTCACGAGGAAGGTCATAAACTGCAAGTTCTCGAATGCTGTGCGACCCGGCTTGAGAAGGTTTACTCCCGTATCTGTGCCGAGCGACCAGTTGTTGTGCTTACCCGAACCGTTGATGCCCTTGAATGGCTTCTCGTGCAGCAACACGCGGAAGTGGTGGCGTGTAGCAACCTTTCCCATAACGGTCATCAACAACTGGTTGTGGTCGTTTGCGAGGTTCGCCTCCTCGTATATCGGTGCCAACTCATATTGGTTTGGCGCAACCTCGTTGTGTCGTGTTTTTAGTGGAATGCCGAGTTTCAAACACTCGTACTCCAAATCCTTCATAAAGGCGAGTACGCGCTGCGGAATAGCACCAAAGTAGTGGTCGTCCAACTGCTGATTCTTTGCCGACTCGTGTCCCATAAGGGTGCGACCCGTCTGCACCAAGTCGGGACGTGCCGACCATAGTGCGTCGTCAACCAAGAAATACTCCTGCTCCCAGCCGAGAAAGACCTTCACTCGCTCAACACTGCGGTCGAAGTAGTGGCACACCTCGGTGGCAGCCTTCGATACGGCACTTATAGAGCGCAAAAGTGGGGTCTTGTAGTCGAGAGCCTCGCCTGTGTACGATATAAATACGGTAGGGATGCAGAGCGTTGTATCAACGATAAAGGCTGGCGAGGTTGGGTCCCACGCCGAGTAACCACGCGCCTCGAAGGTGTTGCGAATGCCACCACTCGGAAACGACGAGGCGTCTGGCTCTTGCTGTACCAAAACCTTACCCGAGAACTCCTCCAACATTCCTCCCGTGCCATCAGGCTCGGAGAAGGAGTCGTGCTTCTCGGCAGTACCGCCAGTAAGTGGCTGGAACCAGTGGCAGTAGTGGTCTGCGCCATTCTCCAATGCCCACTGGCGCATACCTGCCGCTACAGCGTCGGCAATCTCTGCAGAGAGTGGGGTGTTGTTCTCGATGGTGTCGAGCAATGCCTCGTAAATCTGCTTGTTGAGGTATTTGCGCATCTGTGCGCGACCAAATACCATCTCTCCGAAATAGTCGGACGGATTCTGTGCCGGAGCTTTCACTTCGACAGGCTTGTGGTCGAGAGCCTTCTCGAACATCTTAAATCGTAGTAACGACATACTTTTCTGTTTTGCTTGTGATGCCGCAAAATTAGAGAAAAAAAACGGAAAACGGAAAACGGGAGGCGGAAAACTTTCGATTTTGTGGGTTGAAAATTGCTAAAATTATCGAAAAACGATAAGGTTGTTTTGGTGTGTTGGTGTTGCGGTTATCGAAAAACGATAATAGTGGGATAGGATAGGATAGGATTAGATAGGATTAGATAGGATTAGATAGGATTAGATAGGATTAGATAGGATTAGATACCTCCTCCTATAAACTCCTATTGAGCACCGTAGGTGCGGATCCTATAAAATCTTATAAAACCATATGAAGCCCCACAAAACTAAAAGTTTTCCGCTTTCCGTTTTAATCCTGCTTTGCAGGCTTTTCCTCCTTCGCACCTCGGCAGAGTGCGCAAGCCCACTCTGCGCTCGGTTTGGCGTCGGGTCCGTTTTCCACTCCAAGCGAAAATCGAAAAACTAAAAGTTTTCCGTTTTCCGCTTTCCGTTTTCCGTTTTTTTTACTATCTTTACACGATTTTAGAGAAATAGCAACAAAAAGTAACTAAAAAATACAATTTTTTACCTTAAACTAAATTCAAACAAAACTATGGCAACAAACAATCGTGAAAAGTTGTTCGCAGAGTTCCCTCCAGTCTCGACTGAGGCGTGGGAGGCTGCGATAACTGCCGACCTCAAAGGTGCCGACTACGAGCGTAAGTTGGTATGGCGTACAAACGAGGGTTTCAACCTTCGCCCATACTACCGCGCCGAGAACCTCGAAGGTCTTGAAACATTGGGTGCTCAGGCTGGTGAGTTCCCTTACTTGCGTGGCGTAAGCACAGATAACACTTGGCTTACTCACCAAACTATCAAAGTGGTTTGCGCTAAGGAGGCAAATGCTACCGCTCTTGCAATGTTGGAGTCGGGTGTTGATTCGCTCGGTTTCTGCTTCTGCGAGGCTGAGGTTGAGCCTACCGCAGAGAGCATCGAGGTGCTCTTGGCAGGTGTCGTCCTCCCTGCAGTTGATGTAACCGTTTGTGGCAAGTATGCTGCAAAGGCTGGCGAGTTGATTCTCGCTTATGCCGAGAAGGTAGGTGTAGCGAAGGCTGACCTTCGTCTTAACATCGCTCTCGACCCACTCGTTAAGGGTATGACCGTAAATGGTGCTTGCTGCGACTGCGAGGCTTTGGTTTCGCTCGTTAAGGCTACCCAGGAGTACAAGAAAGTTCGCGTAATCACAGTTATGGGACACAACTTCTCGGACGCAGGTTCGACCATCGTTGAGGAGTTGGCATTCTCGTTGGCTGCTGCTCACGACTACCTCGTGTGGTTGATGGAGGAGGGCTGCACCATCGACCAGGTGGCTCGCAAGATTCGCTTCTCGTTCGCAGTTACTTCGAACTACTTTATGGAGATGGCAAAGTTCCGCGCTGCACGTCTGTTGTGGGCTAACATCGTTAAGAAGTATGAGCCTGCTTGCGACTGCTCGTGCAAGATGTATGCACACGCTCGCACATCGTCGTGGAACCAGACCGCATACGACCCATATGTAAATATGTTGCGTGGTACTACCGAGGCTATGTCGGCTGCTATCGCAGGTGTTCACTCGTTGGAGGTTCTTCCGTTCGACCACTCGTACGCAGAGCCATCGGAGTTCTCGTACCGCATTGCTCGTAACGAGTCGCTCCTGTTGAAGCACGAGTCGCACTTCGACCAGGTTATCGACCCAGCAGGCGGTTCGTACTACATCGAGAATCTGACCAACAGCATCGCAAACGAGGCTTGGAAACTCTTCCTCGAGGTTGAGGAGAAGGGTGGCTACGAGGAGGCTCTCAAGGCTGGCTTTATCGTTGAGCGCGTGAAGGCTTCGGCTGCAGCAAAGGATAAGGCTGTTGCTACTCGTCGTCAGATTTTGCTCGGCGCTAACCAGTATCCTAACTTTACCGAGGTTGCAGACGCTGCTGTTGCAGTAGAGGATGTAACTCGCGTAGAGAACGAGAATGTAATCACCCCATATCGTGGTGCTATGGCATTCGAATCGATGCGTTTGGGTGTAGACCGTAGCGGTAAGGAGCCTAAGGCATTTATGCTCACTTGTGGCAACTTGGCAATGGCTCGTGCTCGTGCACAGTTCTCGTGCAACTTCTTCGCTTGCGCAGGTATTCGCGTAATCGACAACAACTTCTTCAAGTCGGTTGAGGAGGGCGTTGAGGCAGCACTCGCATCGAAGGCAGAGATCGTAGTTGTATGTGCTTCGGACGACGACTACGCAGAGGTTGCTCCAAAGGTTAAGGAGTTGCTCGGCGATAAGGCTATCCTTGTAGTTGCCGGCGCACCTGCTTGCACCGAGGAGTTGCAGTCGAAGGGTATTAACAACTTTATCAGCGTCAAGAGTAATGTCCTCGAGACTTTGAAGGGCTACTTGAAGCAGATGGGTATCTAATCGATAGGAGGAAAAAACTATGAGAGCAAAATTTGCAGATTTGAAATATGCAGGTGGCGCAGCTGCTTGCAATGCCGAGGCAAAGGAGCCTTGGTTGACTGCCGAGCAGATACCCGTAAAGGATAACTATACTGCGGCAGATTTGGAGGGTATGGAGCATTTGAACTACGCAGCAGGTCTTGCACCATTCTTGCGTGGTCCATATTCTACAATGTATGTAATGCGTCCTTGGACTATCCGTCAGTACGCAGGTTTCTCGACAGCAGAGGAGTCGAACGCATTCTATCGTCGTAACCTCGCTGCAGGTCAGAAGGGTCTTTCGGTAGCATTCGACTTGGCTACACACCGTGGCTACGATGCTGACCACCCACGTGTAGTAGGTGACGTAGGTAAGGCAGGTGTATCTATCTGCTCGGTTGAGGATATGAAGGTGTTGTTCAACGGTATTCCACTCGACAAGATGTCGGTGTCGATGACAATGAACGGTGCTGTACTTCCTGTCCTCGCGTTCTACATCGTTACAGGTTTGGAGCAGGGTTGCACCCTCGATCAGTTGGCAGGTACTATCCAGAACGATATTTTGAAGGAGTTTATGGTACGTAACACCTATATCTATCCTCCAAAGTTCTCGATGAAGATTATCGCTGACATATTCGAGTACACTTCGAAGAATATGCCTAAGTTCAACTCGATTTCTATCTCGGGTTATCATATGCAGGAGGCAGGTGCTACTGCCGACATCGAGTTGGCATACACCTTGGCTGACGGTTTGGAGTACTTGCGCGCAGGTATCAACGCAGGTATGTCGATTGACGCCTTCGCACCACGCTTGTCGTTCTTCTGGGCTATCGGTATGAATCACTTTATGGAGATTGCTAAGATGCGTGCTGCACGTATGTTGTGGGCAAAGATTGTTAAGCAGTTCGAGCCTAAGAATCCTAAGGCGCTCGCATTGCGTACCCACTCGCAGACTTCGGGATGGTCGCTCACCGAGCAGGATCCATTCAACAATGTTGGTCGTACAGCTATCGAGGCTATGGGTGCAGCACTCGGACACACACAGTCGCTCCACACCAATGCGCTTGACGAGGCTATCGCCCTCCCAACCGACTTCTCGGCTCGTATCGCTCGTAACACCCAGATTTATATCCAGGAGGAGACCAACGTATGCCGCACCGTAGACCCTTGGGCTGGTTCGTACTACGTAGAGAGCCTCACCAACGAGATTGCTCACAAGGCTTGGGCTTTGATCGAGGAGGTAGAGTCGCTCGGCGGTATGGCTAAGGCTATCGAGACCGGTGTGCCTAAGATGCGTATCGAGGAGGCAGCTGCTCGTACTCAGGCTCGTATCGACTCGGGTGAGCAGAAGATTATCGGTTTGAACGAGTACCGTCTTGCTAAGGAGGCTCCAATCGATATCCTCGCAGTAGATAACACAGCAGTTCGCGAGAGCCAGATTAAGCGTCTCAACGAGTTGAAGGCTAATCGTGATCAGGCTGCTGTGGATAAGGCTTTGGCTGCAATCACAGAGTGTGTTAAGACAGGCGAGGGTAACTTGCTTGAGCTCGCAGTTGAGGCTGCAAAGGTACGTGCTACCCTCGGCGAAATCTCGTACGCTTGCGAGGTTGAGGTTGGTCGCTACTCGGCAGTTATTCGTTCAATTTCAGGAGTTTATAGTTCGGCTATGAAGAAAGATGAGAATTTCGAGAAGGCAAAGCAGATGTGCGCCGACTTCGCAAAGAAGGAGGGTCGTCAGCCTCGTATTATGATTGCAAAACTTGGTCAGGACGGTCACGACCGTGGTGCTAAGGTTGTTGCAACAGGTTACGCTGATATCGGCTTCGATGTGGATATGGGACCTTTGTTCCAGACTCCTGCCGAGGCTGCAAAGCAGGCTGTAGAGAACGATGTTCACGCTGTAGGTGTATCGTCGCTTGCTGCTGGTCACCTCACTCTCGTGCCTCAAATTATCGAGGAGCTTGCAAAACTCGGTCGTGAGGATATCATCGTAGTAGTGGGTGGTGTAATTCCTGCACAGGATTACGATCAGCTCTACAAAGATGGCGCAGCAGCTATCTTCGGTCCTGGTACCAAGATTCCTGATGCAGCGATTAAGTTGCTGGAGATTTTGGCAGAATAAAAACGAAAAATTGTTTTTATAGGGTATTTTCTTCGTTACGCTTGTTTCGCAAATGCTCACATACGCCAAGTATGCTCCGCTTTGCAAAACTGCGCAAGCCTTGAAAATCCTCCTCTAAAAATCAATTTGAATAGAGGGAAGGTGGTAAAAAATACCGCCTTCCTTTTTTTGCTCTATCCGCTGGAATGTCTATTTTGTGAAGCATAATGGCATCCGCTCCCGTTGGTCGCTTAATGGCAAAGTGCCTGTCATTAAGCACTCCTATGGAGTGCGCTGTCATTCAATGCCATTCAGGGCCTTGTGCCCGAATGCCACTAAATGCCATCTTTTTTGGCATACCCTATAACCCCTATAACAAAAAAAGCCAATGGCTAATGGCCAATGGCTAAAAGCAAAAAAGACGGGTTAGCCCGTCTTTTTTTAGAATCCTTGTTTAATCGTAACCTTCGACTCTGCCATAAAACTGCGAACGGTTACATAGCCTATGCGCTCAACACCTTCATCGTTCGGCTCAATCTGCAAAACTATGCCTGAGTCCCATTGCGCCAAGTCGCGAGTATCGTAGTGCTCAATCACCTTTACCAACTTTATCCAACCCGATGGAACTCTATCTCCAGTTTCGGGGTCGATGACCTCCCAAGCATCCATACCACTCTGGTACGAAATAAGTACTTCGTCCACACCTGTAGAATTTACGGGGATAATCAACTCGCCGCCATTGCTCGAAACGGTGTAGCTGCTCTCGTAAAATTCCACTACAGGAACATCCTCAATAGCGCAACTCACGAGCGTGATTGCAGCCATTGCCAAAATAATAAATCTCTTCATAACCTATTGATTTAGATATAATTCGACCACAAATTTACCCCCCCCCTATCGAATTTTCCAAATTTTTTGGCAGAAAAATGCAAAAAATGTTGTTGTTTAGGGGCTATGGGGGTAATAAGGATAATAAGGATAATAGGGGCAATAAGGTAATTCCTATAATCCCTATTGCCCCTATAACCCTTATCGCAAAAGGCTAATGGCGAACAGCCTCCACTATAATCTGCGGCAAGGTGTTGCCGAAAAAGGTATCTTGCTTGCCCTCGGCATTGAGCGAGAGCCAAAGAGGAAGAGCGGTGTCGCCTTTGAATGACGATTTAGAAACGGATATCTCGCAGACGAAACCTCGCTCGCCCTTTGTGGTGGTCGCCTTGCGTGATTTCGCCCTTATGCCGTAGGGTTTGGCTGCGCTCTTGTCATAGCCATTGCTCCATACCGAGAACTTTGGAAGATTGCCCAAGCGGAGTTCCACCTCGGCATCCGTATCCTCGCTTCTGCACTCCACGAGCAGGTAGATGTGCTCCTTGTCTTGCGATGCACGAACTATCGCTTGCGAAGGCGAGTCGCTACCCACAAACAACGCCTCGTCGTTGTGCCACTCGTCGGCTTTGCCATCGACCTTAACGGTGGCGTGCGGAGCTGAAATATCGTGGTTGAGGTGGCAAATGGCGTACTGAACGCCCTTTTTGCAATGCACGGTGGCGAGCAGACGATGCGAATCGATAACCTCGGTACTGCCCCAATAGCCACCGAAGATGCGCATCCAACCCTTCTCCCACGCTCCACCATTAAATTTTGTGCCTGTGTGGTTGCCCACCTTCAACGAGAATCGGGTGCCGATATTGCACGACAACACCGTCTCGCCCGAGCGGAAGGTCGAGACATAACCGCCTGCACCCTTCATCACATTCGAGTTGCGGTCGGCAGGGCCCACCTCGTCGCCCGTGAGTGGTTTCCAATCGGTGCCGTGCTGACGCACTACAGACATACGGAAGTTGCCCTTCTCGCCAGGAATGGCACAGTTCGCCTCCATAAAGCCGAGCAAGGTCTTGCCGTCGTTCAACAGTCGGAACGAAGGCATCTGGTCGGTGTATATGCATGAGCCATCCTCGTGGGTGTGGCGGAGCTGACGGCATACGATGCTCTTCTCGCTCCACGACTTGCCGTTATCGTGCGATATGATTACCGAAGTACCCGAATTTTTGGTTGAGTGTAGGTTGTCGGTAAAGTAGCACTGCACACGACCGTCGGGCAGTTGCAACAGGTATGGCTCCCAATTAGAGCCCTTGTAGATTATCTCTTCCTTGCTCCACGACTTGCCATTGTCGCTACTGCGACGCATCATAATTCCGCAATCGACATTGTGAAGGTAGCCTTTGTTGGCACGATAGGAGCAGACGACCACAATATCGCCATTCTGCAACACTACTGCGTCGGCAGTCGAGAAACGGCGTTGGTCTTTGCCTAACGAAGTGGTCACGGCGTAGGGGCAGAAGAGCTCCTTGCGATACTCCCACCTCTGCAAATCGCTACTTATACTATAATATATATAGGAGCCGATGTGGTGACCCTGACAGAGCAGTAGGTACTCTCCATTGCTCAACCTCTTGATGCGGGAATAGACTGCTCCGCCACGGATATCCAACTCCTCGTTTGAAATAAGGTGCTTTGTGGTGTAATCCACCTCCAACGAACTGCGACACTCCGCTTCGGCGTGCGAATTTAGGGCGTGGGGCGTGCAATTTACATCGGCAATGGTGTGCAGGGTGGTGCGACCAAATGCCGATGAGTATAGCAATATTGTGATTAGTGTAGTGGCTATATTCCTCATTATAAGTTTGTTATGATTTTAAGTGCCGAAGGTATGATCTTAATATCGAGCACCTCCGGGGCGATAAACCAATCGCCGTCGGCGTGGGCAGCACCCTCGTGCTGACGCGATATGCGAATCTCTTTGCCGCGATAGCAGTGCACTTTGCGGCTGCGGTGGAGTGTGCCTGTCATAAGTCGCAGAGCAAGGAGCGGTAACTCCCATACGCTGAACTTCTCCACTATCGTAACGTCGAGAATGCCGTCGCAACACTCGGCAAGCGGTGTAATCTTTGCGTTGTTGCCCCATTGGTCCGAGTTGCCAACGGTGATAAAGAGAGCATCGACCTCCATCTTTTCGCCATCAATTTCCACTTCGTAGTGGTCGGGCGAGTAGGTTTTCCACGTCTTAAGCCCCTGCTTTACGTAGTTCGATAGCCCTCGTTTTCCGCTCTCGGCAAATCGCTCACTCACCACAGCGTCGAAACCAACACCGCAGACAGAGAAGAATAGTCGCCCATTAACTTCGGCAGCGTCCATCGCCTTCCACTTGCCCTGCTCGATGGTGTGTATCGCCTTTTCGATGTTGTGCGAGAGTCCGAGATGGCGTGCCAAGCCATCGCCACTACCGCAAGGGATGATGCCGAGAATTTTGTCTGTGCCGACGATTCCTCGTGCCACCTCGTTGACCGTGCCGTCGCCACCCACCGCCACAACAACCTCCTCGGTGGCTTCGCGTGCGAGTAGTTCGGCGTGTCCGGCATACTCCGTAAAGGCAATTTTGCACCCCTTTGCTGCGAGTGTTCGAGCAATTCGCTCCTTTTTGCCGTTGCCGGATATGCGGTTTATGATGTAGAGTGTCCTCATTCGAATATGTTTTTTGATTCGTCGTAGAACGATGTCTTTATACCGAGGAATTTCAGCACGCTATGATATATGTTGTGGTGACCTGCCAACTCTATATCCTTAACTTTCGAGTTGTCGGAGGTCCAGACGATAAACGGAATATCCAACTGCTCGGCCGGGGCTATATTCATTGGTACACCGTGCATATACAAGCCACCCTCGCCGAGCGACTCGCCGTGGTCGGAGATAAACATCACACACGAACGGTAGTCGGTTAGTCCGCGCAACATCTCTATAACCGAGTGAACGAGGTGGTCGGTGTAGAGAATGGTGTTGTCGTAGGCGTTTATCAACTCCTCGTAGTTGGCGTTTGCCATCTCGACGGTGCGACACTCCGGCAAAAAGTGTTTGAACTCATCGGGCGTATTGCTGTAGTACTCGGGTCCGTGGCTTGTGTAGGTGTGAATGCCGATGAAAATTTTGTCGCTCTCGCTCGCCAGAATTTGCGATTTTAGATTGTGGAACAAAATACCATCGTAGTGACTATCTACGTCAGGATATATCTTTGAAAGTGCGCTTTTATTCTGCATCTTCTCAAAACGTAGTGGAGGCGTACCCCAGTTGCTTGTTCGCCACATCACATCCGCACCATTGCGTGCGAGGTAGTTGGGCAAAATCTCGTACAACTCACGACTCGGCTTATGCCGCAGAATAGCCTTTACAGCATCGAGCGTATTGGTGTGCGATGCACGGGCCTTCAAAGCAGTTACGCCGTCTGCCGTCATCAGCGGGTTGGTGTTGCGGTCGTAGCCATAGAGAGAGAAATTTGCACTACGTGCCGACTCGCCGATGATTACAACGCAGATATCTTTGCTCTCCGAAATGGTTTCTGCATCGGGCAGTAGAATCTCCTTTTGGTTGGCACGTTTGCTGATGTTGTGATAGCGTACCGAGTTGACGATATAGGACCACGGCAGGAGTTTGCTGCCTATGATGTGGGCGTTGCGATCCACCCAAAATGTATTTTTGTAGTTGCTTCCAACGATAGCAGCAACAGCCACGAGCGACAACACAATGTTTAGCGAAAATCTGCCCATCGAGCCATACTCAATCTTTTTGCGGAGGAGTAGAATGCTCGGCACTACGCCCAGCACAACGCCATACAGCACAGCGCTCCACGAAAAGAAACTCGATGCTTCGGAGAATTGCGTGTTGAAAACATTTCCCATCATACTCGCATCAATCAGCACGTTATAGGTGTTGATGAAGTATAGCACTACGGCATTGCCCGTAGTGAGTATTGCGAGGATGATTTTGCCCACGACTCTACCTATATATATAAATAGGTAGTTGATCAGGTAGTTGAGAGTGAGCATAAGCAAAAACATACTGCACACTATCCACGCTCCATTCATATCGCTGCTTACGTTCTCGACGACATAACTGAAAAATGGGAAGTGGAATGCGAGTAGGGTGTATGCGCTCAACCATAGGCTGACGTATGCCAAACTGCGTTTGCGGTTGAGAAATTTGCCACCGCGAGCCACTATATCTTTGAAACTTTTCATCGCCTTACGATTTTATATATCAAGAAACCATCTACCACGCATATTGCCAATAGTAGAAGGTTGAATAGTATTGTTAGTGCAATGTTTATGCGAGGTGTATGGCGACAGAATGGCGAGTGCTGTGTGGTTGCGTCGTAGCGAGCAAATGGGTTGGTGTAGATTACCTCCCCATCGGCGAAATATGCAGTCACTCGGGCATAGGTGTCCGCCTCGTTCATTGTGTAGTTGATGCAGTCACTATCGCAACACTCTTTGAGCGTAACGTGGTCTTGACCATTAACGACAATGTGTGTTGCCACCTCCGAAAAACGAACTGATATGGTGCTGTCTGCCAGCGAAATAGCCTCTATGTGTGGCAACTCTCGGTTGCGCTCTCGTTTGATGTTCCAATCGCCATTGCTATAGTCCGGTATACGCATAGAGTAGAAACAACCCTCGTTGAGAGTCTGCAGTATATCCTCGTAGCGAGCCGAAGGCGTGCAGAGGAAGTTGCACCTTCGGGCAATTTTGGATGTTCTATCGGGGTAGTGGAGGTCGTCGTTTGCCACGCCAAAACTATAATGTCCTGCACTCAATGCCCAGTCCCAGTACTCGTTTTCGGTTGTTTTTCCGCTATCCAGTTCGATGAGTTTGTAGCCCGAAAGTCGCTCCATCTGACGCTTCGACAGGGTGGGCGTGCGTCGTGGATGATTGAGTTGGACTATGTCGCCGTCATCGGAGAGTAGTTCTATCTGAAACTGCTTCTGCGATGTCAGGAGTGGTAGTAGATGATCGAAATGCTCAACTTCGTCGGCGCCGAACACAAGTTTGTGAAATTTGAGAATATTATATCCGTGTTCGTAACCATTCGACTGATACTCCGCACCTTTAGGGTGTGTTGTCCGAAGATTGTGGTTCGAGAATGTTACGATATCGTAGCCGAGGCTCTCGTATATGGTCTGCACCTCGGCAGGAGTGTGGTCACACTCGTTGGTTATGCCGTCAACTTTGGTGTGAGTGTGGAAGTTGGCTCGCTTCCAGCCATTTTGACTATCGAAATTGCGGTATGGGTTGTAGATGTCGCACCCCTCGAATTTTTGTTTTGGAGCGAAGTCGTAGATAGGGCTTACACTACTCGCAACTATGCCGAGTGAGGCGAGGAGTGCTACTGCTGCGCAACACTTCAAGAGTGCGCGAGCAATCTTGCCTATTGATGCAAATTTACCCATAGCAGTTAATACGATTTATTCGGGCTGATAACCTGTGTCTTCGAGTAGGGTAGTGCCATTGGCTGCAGCAACGGCGAGTTCGTCGCAACGGTTGTTCTCGACCGTGTCGGCGTGGCCCTTAACCCACACAAAGCGAACGCGGTGCTTGCGGTAGATACGCAGAAAACGCATCCAGAGATCAGGGTTTTTCTTGCCCGAAAAGCGTTTCTTCTCCCAGCCAAATACCCATCCTTGCGTCACGGCGTCAACAACATATTTCGAGTCGGAGTAGATTGTTACATCCGAGCCTTCGATCTTCAACGCTTCGAGTGCTACGCATACTGCCATCAACTCCATACGGTTGTTGGTTGTAAGGCGGAAGCCTTCCGATATCTCCTTGCGGTGAGGTCCACTCAGCAACACTACGCCATAGCCACCAGGGCCCGGATTACCAAGTGCAGAGCCGTCAGTAAATATTGTGATAACGGGAGCCATAGATTATCCGAGTACGATTTTTTGGAGTTCCGAGAAGTTGTTTATTATGTAGTGTGCGCCCCTTTCATGAAGCATCTCTGGTGTGTGGCTTCCGAACGACACGCCGCAGAGGTGGCAACCCGCTTGGCGTCCCATATCCATATCGAGCGTGGCATCGCCCACAACCAACGCCTCGTCTGCCGAAATGTTGTTACGACGTAGCACCTCAAGTGCGATATCGGGGGCAGGCTTAACGTTTTCTACATCCTCCACAGATACTATATCGTCGATATATTGAGCAATGCCGAGGTTTGTAGTCAATCGGCGAAGAACAGGCTTGATGTTGTTAGAGGTGATTACAATCTTTACGCCCGCTTTCTTCAGCACGTCGAGAGTCTCGACTACTCCGTCGAACAACTCTACCAACTTTTCGCCCTCCTCCTTGTAGATGATGTTGTATTCGGCAATCATCTCCTCGACGGTCTCGTCGTCGAAGTCGACACCAGCATAGCAACAGAACGACTCGGTCATTGCCAGAGCAAAATTGTCGTAGACAACCTGTTTGTCAATCTCGTAGCCTCGGCGCAACAACATCTTGTGTGCTGAGTAGTATATAGCGGGAACGGTGCAAGCGGTCGTTCCGTCAAAATCGAGCATTACGACTTTGTACTTAGTCATCATTTTGAGTTATGTTTACTAATTGCTCGCGGTAGGCATCCAAAATGCGAGATTTCGAGATGAAACCACGATAGTGATTTTCCTTATCAACCACAGGCAACATCCAAGTGCGATTTGCTTCGAAGCGTGTCAACACCTCCTGCATCATCTCGTGCTCGAGAATCTTGTCGGGTGGCTGAATCATATAGTTCATAATAGAGTTTCCTCGTTTCGATACTTTGAACATATCTTCGCGCAAGTCGTCGAGTTGAACGATGCCGAGCAGACGTCCAAAGTTGTCAATAACGGGGAATATGTTGCGGCGTGCGGTGGATATTATATCCAACATATCGCCCAACGTGAAATGCTCCTTTACACGTACAAAGTCGGTCTCCATCAACTCGTCGAGGTTGAGGAATACCAACACCGATTGGTCTTTGTCGTGGGTAAGTAACTCGCCCTTCTGACGCAACTGCTTTGTGTAAATCGAGTCGGGGTCGAGATAGCGACCTACGGCAAAGGCGATGCACGCAACAATCATAAGCGGAATAAACAAGCCGTAGCCGTTCGACAACTCGGCAATAAGGAAGATCGCGGTCAGTGGAGCCTTCATAACACCTGCCATCACACCCGCCATACCGACCAGCGTAAATGCGGCAATCGAGATCTCCAAGCCGAGCATATTGCAAATCAACGCCATACTTGCTCCCGTAAATGCTCCCACAAAAAGCGAAGGGGCGAATGTTCCACCCACGCCTCCTGCGGCATTGGTGGTTGCCATAGCGATGACCTTGAAGAATATAATCGCAACGATATAGATAAGCACCACCCACTCAACCTCTCGGAATGGGTAGAATAGTGAGTTCTCGAAGATGGTGAGTTTGTCGCCCTGCATCAACGAAACGAAACTCTCGTAGCCCTCGCCATAGAGTGGCGGAAAGATGAAAATCAAAACGCCGAGCACCAAACCGGCAATAGCCCACCTTGTGTATTGATTTTTTATCGAACGCACCAACTTGCCAACCTTTGCATTTACGGTTGTGAAGTAGTAGGATATGCCTCCGCATATGGCTCCGAGGAGTATGAATAGCGGAATGTGCTTGATTTGGAAAATGTCGGTTTCGGTGAGCGTCACCGAGATTATAGGGTCGAAACCACGCAGAAACAGCGCCATCGTGGTTGCTGTAACCGAGGATACGAGCAACGGAATAATCGAAGCGGAGGTGATATCGAGCATTAGTATCTCCAACACGAAGATTACGCCAGTCATTGGTGCTTTGAAAATGGAGGCTACGGCAGCACCGGCACCGCAGCAGAGCAACAAAGTGACGTTCTTGTAGTTTAGTTTTGCCAACTTGCCGACATTCGAGCCGAGTGCAGCACCTGTCAAAACTATAGGGGCCTCGGGTCCTACCGAGCCTCCGAAGCCGATAGTCATCGCTCCACCTACGACCGAGGTCCAGCAGTTGTGTCCGGCAATCTGTGAGCCTCGTCGCGACATCGCATATAGCACGCGGGTAACACCCTCCGAGATGTTGTCTTTGACGATGTAGCGCACAAAGAGCGTCGCCAGAATGATACCAATGATTGGATAGACGAGGTAGAGGAAGTGGAACGTATCAACATCGAACCAATTTACCAAACCGCTCTTGATGAGGTGCAACAATATCTCGAAGAGATAGGTCGCCGTACCTGCCAGAGCACCCACCACCACGGCGAGTATCAGCATCATCTGACGCTCGCTCAGTCGCTTGGTGATGTCGAGAAACCAACGATAGATCTTCTCGCGATTGGCTTTGTTAATGTAGTTCGAGTGCTGAATCATAACGAACGGGAAACTTTATTCGTTGGTGGCTCTATACTTTTTTGCCTGCTCAGAGATGAGTTCCTTGTCGGCAAAGTAGTTGATGCGCATTGCCTCGCGAACGTCGTTAAGGGTTGTAGCAGCCGTAGCGCGTGCCTCGGCAGTACCCTTTTCGAGAATATAATAGATCTCCTCAATCTTCTGCTCCCACTCCTTGCGGCGTGCGCGGATAGGCTCCAACAACTCCTCCAAAACTGCAATTAAGAGTTTCTTGCACTTCACGTCGCCCAAACCTCCACGACGGTAGTGCTCCTTCATCTCGTCGAGATTTTTGTAGTCGGGCAGGTATTTCTCGAAATGCTCGTCACTACAGAATGCGTCCAAATATGTGAATACGCAGTTGCCTTCGACCTTACCCGGATCCTCGATGCGAAGGTGGTCAGGGTCGGTGTACATCGACATAACTTTCTGTTTTAACTCCTTTGGAGTGTCCGAGAGGTAGATGCAGTTGCCGAGCGATTTGGACATCTTAGCCTTGCCGTCAGTTCCCGGAAGACGCATACACGCGCTGTTTGTAGGCAAAAGAATCTCCGGCTCAACAAGTGTCTTGCCGTATGTAGAGTTGAACTTATGGACAATCTCGCGTGTCTGCTCAATCATAGGCTCTTGGTCTGCTCCTGCAGGAACGGTTGTAGCGCGGAAGGCTGTTATGTCCGAAGCCTGCGAAATAGGGTAGGTGAAGAAACCAACAGGAATACCTTGTCGCTGTGTGGTGTCGCCCTCGACTGTGCTTTCCGAAAAACCGCGCATCTGAATCTCGGTCTTAACCGTTGGGTTGCGCTGCAAACGCTGTACCGTAACGAGATTCATATAGTAGAATGCCAACTCGGTCAATTCTGCCACTTGCGACTGAATGAAAATTGTCGATTTCTCGGGGTCAAGACCGCACGAAAGGTAATCTAATGCCACCTCTATAATGTTCTGGCGCACCTTTTCGGGATTGTCGAAGTTGTCGGTCAGTGCCTGTGCATCGGCAATCATAATGAATATCTTCTCGAACTCGCCCGAGTTCTGCAACTCGACACGACGGCGCAATGAACCAACGTAGTGTCCCAAATGCAATCGTCCTGTAGGTCTATCGCCTGTAAGTATAATTTTTCCCATACCTATATCAAAAAAAATCTATTTAATCGCGCAAATATACTAAAATAATAGCAAATTGTAAAACTTTTGAGATTTTTGTGTGGAGTATGGCTTTTTATAAATTATTTTTATATCTTTGCGCTAAACAATAAGCAGAAAACTATGACAATTATTCAGTTGGAGTATCTTTTGGCCGTTGCAAATTTTGGCAGTTTTTCGATTGCATCGGAGCATTGTTTTGTTACGCAACCATCTCTGTCTATGCAGATTAAGGCGTTAGAGGAGGAGTTGGGTGTGATGTTGCTCGACCGTTCGAAAAAGCCTGTCGTGCCAACCGAGGCGGGCGAGGTTGTGCTGGAGCAGGTGCGCAGTGCATTGCGTGAGTTTCACACCGTAAAAGAGGTTGTCCAACAACTTAAAGGCGAGATATCGGGAAAGATTCGTTTGGGTGTTATTCCAACCATTGCGCCATACCTTCTGCACAAGTTTGTTCCGGAGTTTGTGCAGCGATATCCGAAGGTCGAAATTGAGGTACGCGAGATGAAGACTGCCGATGTGGTCGAAGCGTTGAATCACGACTCTATAGATGTGGCTTTGGTGGCGGGTGGAACCTGCGGCGAGGGCTTTATCGAATACGAGTTGTTTGACGATAAATTCTATGCCTATGTGTCGCCTCGTAACTCGCTGTATAACAAGTCGAATGTGCGTTTCGAGGATATCAAAATTGCGGAGTTGGTGCTGCTCTCGTCGGGTAACTGTATGCGTGACCAGGTTATCGAACTTTGTCAGGCGAAAAACTCGCTTCCGTCACGCTATACTTTCGAGTCGGGATCGCTCGATACGCTGATGCGAATTGTCGATAATACTTCGCTTATGACCATCATTCCAAAAATGGCTCTCGACTTCGTGCCGGAGGAGCGTAAACGTCAGGTTAAGACGCTGTTCAAGGGTGCGTCATCCCGCAAAATTGCGCTCGTTACACGTCGTTCATACGTCAAAAAATCTATAGTCGATGCACTTCGCTCGACGATATCGGAGTATAAGTAGTTTTTGCAATATAATGCCTCTGTGTAGGCGTTTCTTTCAGGCGGTGCGGAAAAATGCAAATAATATTTGCTTTTTTCGTCCGCTCCATTTCGTGAGTTCCGTTTATTTTGTTATATTTGCACGATTATTTATATAACACTTAACTATAGTCTATGGAAAAGTTAATCGAAACCATCGTTGAAGGTATTCAGGATAAGAAGGGTAAGAATATTGTATCTCTCGATTTGTCGGGATTTGACGGCGCGATTTGCTCGCACTTTGTGGTGTGTAATGCCGACTCTACGGCACAGGTTGCAGCGATTGCCGACGGCGTAGAGGAGAAGGTGTACGAAACTCTGAAGGAGAACCCTTGGCGTGTGGAGGGCAAGCAGACTGGTCTGTGGGTGGCACTCGACTATGTCGATGTGATTGTTCACATATTCCAAAGTGATTTGCGCGACTACTATCGTCTGGAGGAGTTGTGGGCAGATGCTCCGATCAAGCGCTACGAAAGCGAGGAGTAATCTCACTTTTCAGATATACTATTTCGTCCTCACAAACGTTTTATAGGGCGAAGATATGTGAAACTTTTAGAGAATTATGGCAGACAAAAAGAGAAATATTAAGATTTGGCGTCCAAATATTATGTGGTTTTGGTCGCTGTTGACAATGGTTATTTTGGGCTATTGGATATTTGGCACCGAGGAGTCGGAGCCTATGAAGTCCGATTGGCACACCATCAAACCTTTGGTCGAGAATGGTGCGGTAGAGAAGATTACCGTTGTCAATCGTGACGTAGCGCGAGTTTCGCTCAACGAGAAGGGGGTAGATTCGTTGCGTCAAAGCGATGTTCGATATAAAAATCTACAAAACAAAGGGTATCAATTCTACTACAATATCGGCTCGGTAGACGCCTTCCGCGAGGATATCAAGTCGGCACAGCACGACGGTAAGGATATTGTCGTGGAGTACGACAAGGAGGAGGCGTGGTACGACTCGTGGTTGGTTGGGCTACTGCCGTGGTTGATAATGTTTGGCGTCTGGTTCTTCCTTATGCGTGGTATGCGTAGCGGAGGAGCTGGTGGCGGAGGCATTATGAATGTGGGCAAGGCTCGCGCACAAGAGTTCGACCAGAGCGACCCGAACAGACGAGTGACATTCAAGGATGTTGCCGGTTTGGAGGAGGCGAAGGTCGAGATTATGGAGATTGTCGACTTTTTGAAGAATGCTTCAAAGTATCGTGAGTTGGGTGCAAAGATTCCGAAGGGCGCACTCTTGGTAGGCCCTCCGGGAACTGGTAAGACTTTGCTGGCAAAGGCTGTTGCTGGCGAGGCAAATGTTCCATTCCTTTCGATTTCGGGTTCGGACTTTGTCGAGATGTTTGTTGGTGTGGGTGCGTCGCGTGTGCGTGACTTGTTCGACCAAGCGAAGCAGAAGGCTCCGTGCATCGTATTCATTGACGAGATTGATGCAATCGGTCGCGCTCGAGGCAAGAATGCCGGTTTCTCGGGAAATGATGAGCGTGAAAATACGCTGAATCAGTTGCTTACCGAGATGGATGGTTTCCAAACCAATTCGGGTGTGATTATCCTCGCAGCAACAAACCGTGCCGATATTTTGGATAAGGCGTTGATGCGTGCGGGTCGTTTTGACCGACAGATTGAGGTGGGTTTGCCCGAGTTGAATGAGCGTAAGGAGATATTCGATGTTCATCTTCGCAAGTTGAAGTTGGATCAGAATCTCGACCGCGAGTTTTTGGCAAAGCAGACACCGGGCTTCTCGGGTGCAGACATCGCAAATGTGTGCAACGAGGCGGCATTGATTGCTGCACGCCACAACAAGAGTTGCGTCGGTAAAGAGGATTTCCTCGCTGCTGTTGATAGAATTATCGGCGGACTGGAGCGCAAAAATAAGGTTATCTCTCCACAAGAGAAGCGAACTATCGCTTATCACGAGGCTGGACACGCTACGGTAAGTTGGTTGCTCAAGCACGCTAACCCACTCGTCAAGGTTACCATCATTCCGCGTGGCAAGGCTTTGGGTGCAGCGTGGTATCTGCCTGAGGAGCGTCAGATAACTACACGCGAGCAGATGTTGGACGAGTTGGCTTCGCTGTTGGCGGGTCGCATTGCCGAGGAGAAGTTCTTCGGACACGTCTCGACCGGAGCGTTGAACGATTTGGAGCGAGTGACAAAGATGTGCTACGCTATGGTGGCATATTACGGTATGAGCGAGGAGGTCGGCTCGATGAGTTACTACGACTCAACAGGCCAGAGCGATATGGCATTTACCAAACCATACTCCGAGCGTACGGCACAGCAGATTGACGACGAGGTGCGCGCGTTGATTGCAAAGGCTCGCAAGATGGCTGAAGATGTGATTGATGAGCATCGCGAGGGTCTGGTGCAGTTGGCAGAGTTGCTCTTGGAGCGTGAGGTTGTCTTTACGGAGGATGTGGAGAATATCTTTGGACCTCGCGAAAAATCTGAATAACAAGGCTCTTTTGGCATCTACCTTGAGTGAAAAATGCTCATTTACGCCAAGTAAACTCCGCTTTTCCACTCTGTGAGTAGCTTCAAAATAGCTCTTGTTATACAAATTTTTCAGATTGAAGAATGGTTTATCCTAAATAACCATAAAATATGAGTGAGAAACTTAAAAATTTATTAGTGCGTACTGCTAGTGGAGCAGTTCTGTTGCTCGTTGTGGTGGGGGCGCTTATTTGGTCGAAGTGGAGTGCAGGTGCGCTCTTTGCGGTGATTATGCTCGGAGGTTTGGTGGAGTTCTACCGCCTTTGCAAAGCACGCGAGATAAGCCCGATGTGTAGTATTGGCATTGCAACGGCTGTGGCAATTTTCGGATTGTCGTTTGCGGTGTTTGTGCAGTGGGGCGAGCCTGTAGCAGAGTCTACATCCCGCATTGTGTTGGGAGCATTGCTCTACACTATGTTGATTGTTCCAATAACTTTCGTATGTGAGTTGTGGCGCAAGAGCGCAACGCCAATAGCAAATATCGCAACTACCTTTATGGGTGTTATATATCTGGCGTTGCCAATGGCTGCGATACTCTACATTCCAAAGTTGCTGGTGGGCGATTGGAATCCGTGGGTTATGTTGGCGTTTATCTCGATTATCTGGGTGAACGACATCTTTGCCTATCTCGTTGGTGTGTCGATTGGCAAACATCGCCTCTGCGAGCGTATTTCGCCTAAAAAGTCGTGGGAGGGATTCTTCGGCGGTTTGATAGGTGCAGTAGGCGTAGCGGTGTTGTTTGGCTACCTATTCGAGAGTGACCTCTCGCTTGTGGAGTGGGGCGGTCTTGGTCTCGTTACGGCATTGGCTGGCGTTGCAGGCGACTTGATTGAGTCGATGTTTAAGCGCGAGGCAGGAGTTAAAGATTCGGGCAAAATGATGCCAGGTCACGGAGGTTTCCTCGACCGTTTTGATGCTTTGTATCTTGCCGTACCTTTTGCGTTGGTATATCTTATTGTAATTTCGTAATTAACCATAAAAACTTCCTTAAAATGAAGATCAGTAGAGAGGGTTTCAAAATTATTGCAGTATCGGGCGTCGTAATGGTGGCGTTGTGGTGCCTTATATTCTTTATGCTCAAGGCTAAAGATTTGCTTTGGCTGTCGTGCGGACTCGGAGTGTTGTTGTTCGTGTTTTGGCTCTTCATCGTATCGTTTTTCCGTTCGCCGCGCCGTGTACGCATACACGACGAGGATTTGGTATTCTCGCCTTGCGATGGTAGGGTGGTGGTTACCGAGGTAGTTAAGGATGACGAATACTTCGATGGCGAGGAGCGATTGCAGGTGTCAATCTTTATGTCTGTGACCAATGTTCACATCAACTGGATGCCGGTAGGTGGCGTAGTGAAGTACTTCAAGTACCATCCGGGTCGTTTTTTGGTTGCGTGGCACCCGAAGTCGTCGACCGACAACGAGCGTACGACAACTGTAGTTGAGACCAAGAGTGGCGTGGAGGTGCTGTTCCGCCAAATCGCCGGAGCGGTAGCACGCCGTATTGTATCGTATGTGAAGGTGGATCAAGAGGTGGAGCAGAATAACCCATTCGGCTTCATTAAGTTTGGCTCGCGTATTGATATATTGTTGCCAAAGGATGCCAAGTTGCTCGTCGAGATTGGCGATAATGTGGTAGGAACTCAAACTCCTATTGCCCGTATCGGAGGCGCGGTGGAGGAGTCGCTCGACACTCCAGAGGAGGAGTCGCTCGAGATTTCGGCAGAAGAGTAGAGAGCAGTAAAAAGTTAGTAGTATGGCAAATGGTGTAGATAGTAATCTCTCCCTGCAGACCGTATTGCGTTGGAGTGTGGGAATCGTTATAACTGTGGCGGTGGGCGCTCTGTTGTGGTATTTCCGCGATGTTGTGGCGTATATCCTTATCTCTGCGGTGCTTGCGATTATCGGCAGACCGCTGGTGAGATTTTTGTGCAAGATTAAAATTAAGAAGTTTGCCGTGCCACGCTGGTTGGCTGCTGCATTTACGCTGATACTGCTGTGGCTCGTGTTTGGATGTTTGCTCTCGTTGATTCTCCCTCTCGTAGCGAGCAAGGTTCAGGAGTTGCTTTCGCTCGATTTGAGTGCAGCTATGCAGAGCGTAGAGAATGTGTTCGCTTCGCTACAAAACTACATCGCTACAATATTTGCTATACCCGAGAGCCACGCTACGATATCGGAGCAGATTGTGGAGTTTATGCACAAGTTTTTGAGTGACTACGCAACCAATTCGATGGTAGCATCTATGGTCAATAGCGTGATGTCGGTGGTTATTGTGCTATTCTCGGTGTCGTTCATCACCTTCTTCTTCTTAAAGGAGGATGGTCTGTTTACGGCTATGGTGTCGGCGGTATTTCCCGACAAATATGCCGATAACGTACAACGCGCGATAGATAAGGTGTCGTTGCTTCTGTCACGATACTTTACGGGACTGCTCACCGAGAGCGTAATCATTGCGTTAATCATTTCGGTGGTGTTGTCGCTCTTTGGTATGAATATCAAGGACGCTTGCTTCATAGCGGTGATAATGGGACTATTCAATGTTGTGCCATATGCCGGTCCGGCGGTTGGTGCGTTGGTGTCGCTCTTTATCGGCATTGTATCGCCAATTGATGGCTGTACCATATCTTACACCATTGGCGTGATTGTTGGAACACTATCTTTGGTGAAGTTGATGGACGACTTTATCTTCCAGCCCACTATCTACTCGTCGAAGGTTCAGGCTCATCCGCTCGAGATATTTATAGTGATACTTATGGCTGGCTCGTTAGGCGGAATTATTGGACTGTTGGTGGCTGTGCCATCCTATACGGTGCTTCGTGTTTTCGCTAAGGAGTTCTTCTCGGAGGTGTCGTTGGTACGCAAACTTACGGATAAGATTTAGAGTTATGCAGATTATCGAGGGCATCGTTATAGGTGGTAATAGGTTGGGACGTAAGTTGGGTTTTCCGACTGCCAATATTGCCATTGATGACGATTTTGCCGTCGAGAATGGTGTGTACTGCTCGAAGGTCTGTGTCAATGGCGAGGAGTACTGCGCAATGACAAATGTGGGCGTAAGACCCTCGGTTGATGGCTCACGGCGACTGCTCGAAACGCACCTCTTTGGCTTCAAAGGGTTGCTCTATGGCTTGACCTTGAGGGTGCAGTTGCTCGAGAAAATACGCGACGAGAAGAGGTTTAATTCGGTAGATGAGTTGCGCGAGCAGATTGCTAAAGATTCCGAAAAAATAAAAGAGCTGATGGCTAACGGCTACCGCTGCGATTAAGCCGAGTACATAGGCTGCTTGCAGACTATGTTGAGGCGGAGCAGTGAAGACCGAAGGTCAATAGCTAAAAGCATAAATAGAGATGAAGAATATCCTTATTGTTGCGCCAACTGAGCGCGAGAATAGAAATATACGCCTAGCCATTGAGCGCAGAGGTGCAGCATTGAAACATCGCTACACGGTGGCATATAGTGGTATTGGTAAAGCAGCCGCAGCGGCAACGCTCACTCGTCACCTGTTGCAAGCAGAGCAGCCGTACGACTTAGTAGCAGTTATTGGCTATGCCGCTGGCTCGTTGGGCTTCAAACAGGGCGAGGTGGTTGTACCCAATAGAGTGCAGTATCACGATGCCGATATTCCCGAGGGCTTTATCCCCGAAATATCGGATCCACGCACGCTGCTCGGCACAGATGATATTACCGTCTTTACGGGCGACTCGTTCGTGAATGCTCGCTCTGTGGCAGAGATAAAGACTCGTTTTGGCATTGAGAAGGCTATTTTCGATATGGAGATAGGCGCCATTGCCATCGCTTGCGAGATGTGTGGTAATATTCCTCTTGTGGCGGTAAAGGTTATATCCGACGTTCCGGAGGATGGTCACACCGAACTCTCGTACGATGAATTTGCTAATACGTGGGTAGATTTTTCGCCAATTCTCGATAGAGTAGAGGAGTTTTAATATCTTATGTAATGAAACGCATAGGAGTAATATCGGATACGCACGGCACCTTCGACGAGGTGCTGCGCGACTTTTTGCGCGATGTTGATGAGATTTGGCACGCGGGCGATATTGGCTCAATAGAGTTGGCAGACGAGATTTCCAAATTCAAACCTCTGCGTGCGGTATATGGCAATATCGACGGTGGCGATACTCGCTATACGTTCCAGCCATTCGCATTTTTTAGGGTTGAGGGGGTTGATGTGTTGATGACGCATATTGGTGGCTATCCACGTCACTATTCGCCACAGGCATTGGCGAAGATTCAATCTGCGCGCCCCAAAATTTTTGTTTCGGGACACTCACATATCTTGCGTGTGGAGTACGATAAAATTTACGATTTGTTACACATAAACCCGGGCGCAGCAGGTTGCTATGGTTTCCATAAGGTGAGAACCGCTCTCCGCTTTACCATAGATGGCGAAGATATTAAGGATATGGAACTCGGCGAGTGGCAGAGAATTGGACTAGTCCAATTCTAATTCAAAATTCAGAATTCAAAATGCAAAATGTAGAATTAGTTTTCCGTTTTTAACTACTCTCTACTAACTCCTCACTACTATATAAAAAAAAAGAGCCCGAAGGCTCTTTTTTTATTTGATCAAATTGTCCAGACGTTCGTAGATGCTGGTGCGAAGGTCGCGCAACTTGTTGATGACAGGTCGATTGCGACGATCGAGGAATATGCAGGTTCCGATAAACTTCCAGAACAAACGCATATAGTTCCAAGCCAGAATAAACATAATAGGGAAGGCTACCATATAGCCCAATGCCCACCAGAAGTTGAGGAATACCCACAACAAAACGGTTGGGAGAATGAAGCATATAGGCACCGACACGAATACACTCACGCCCACGTGGAACGATGAGTAGAACATCTCGTCCTTAATCCACGCCTTGAGGAAAATCTTAGGGATGAGGAAGAGGAGTCCCGTTGGAATAATCGAGATGATGAAGAGAGGCAACAGTAAGAGAAGCCCCAAACTGCGCAACAGAGCCATTGGCCACTTAGGGTTGCGGATGAAGAGCCAATCTCTGATTTTCAAATCTTTGAGTCCCTTCGAGAGAGTTGCCGTATCCTCGTAGATTTGCTCCATCTCCTCCGGATGCTCCTTGGTTGCCTCCTGTAATGCCGATACGAGTTTCTGGTCGGAGAGCAGACGCGAAGGGAGGTAGTTGAATTTGAAACCGTGCTCAATGGCATACTTGCGACCATATCCTGTTTCGCGAAGGAAATCGATCTGGTCGTAGTGCTCCAAATCGTCGATGTGGAGCATCAACTCCTTGATTCTCTCGCGTACAATCTCGTTGATTTTCAACATTGTAGCGCGTGGCTCTGCTTTGTACTCCTCGTAGTATGGCTTCAACGAAATAGGATCGCCAAAACGAATGAGCATATCGGTGCGTGCGTGGAAGTAGTTCGAGTAGTGGTTGCACGAAGGCAAAACCATCACATCGCGCTCGAAGTTGAACTTCTCGGCAGCGTCGAAAGCGATTTTCAGATATGCAATTTTGAAAGCACCCAACCAACGCTTGTCTTGGTGTCCGGCCTCAGGGAAGAGCATTACGCTCTCGCCATCGCACAAAGCCTTACCTGCAGCATCGAGAGTAGCGCGGTTTTTGGCCACCGATGCGTAGCCGTCGTGTGACATACGATATGCCGGCAGAAGTCCTATTGTGCGCAAGAATCTTCCAGCGATTGGGTTCTTGAATACGTTTGCGCGAGCGATAAAGTTGATTCGACGGTCTGTCAAATTCATAGCAACAGACAATGGGTCGTTCAAACAGTTCTGGTGGTTCGATACAATTACAAGTGGGGTACCATCAATAGGCACCTTCTCGACACCTACCATATGCTCCTTACGGAAGTAAAGACCTGAGTTTACAAATTGCAAATAGATACGAAATGCCTTTAAGGCTAGATTGTGATCTCTTGGTTTTAGCTCTTTTTCCATATGTAAAATAAATGTTCCGACTACAAATGTAGTGAAAATATTCGATTTGGCAATAAAAATATTCGATTTGGGTATAAATACCTACTTGCATACCTTTATATATAAAAAAGGGTGCTTAGATTGCCAGTTTCCGATAAAATTGCTATATTTGCGTGGAATAAAATTAGATGAAGTTATGCCAAAGATTTCAGAACGCGCCGTGTTGATGCCGGCATCGCCAATTCGTCGATTGGCTCCGCTTGCCGAGGAGGCGAAAAAGCGAGGTACAAAGGTCTATCACCTCAATATCGGTCAGCCCGATATTAAGACTCCGCAGGTGGCGCTTGACGCTATCCGAAATATCGACCGCGAGATTTTGGAGTATAGCCCAAGCGACGGCTTCCTTTCGTTGCGAGAGAAGTTGGTTGGTTATTACGACCAATACCAGATAAAACTCTCGCCCGAGGATATTATCGTTACGGCAGGTGGCTCGGAGGCGGTATTGTTCGCATTTATGTCGTGTCTGAATCCGGGCGATGAGATTATCGTTCCGGAGCCAGCCTACGCCAACTATATGGCATTTGCTGTGTCGGCGGGTGCGGTAATTCGTCCTATAACATCGACCATCGAAAACGGCTTTGCGTTGCCTTCAATCGAGCAGTTCGAGGAGTTGATAAACGAGCGCACACGAGGCATACTTATCTGCAATCCGAATAACCCTACAGGATATCTCTACACCCGCAAGGAGATGAATCGTATTCGCGATTTGGTCAAGAAACACGATCTGTTTCTCTTCTCGGACGAGGTATATCGTGAGTTTATCTATACGGGTTCGCCATATATCTCGGCGTGTCACCTGGAGGGCATCGAGGAGCACGTGGTGCTGATTGACTCGGTGTCGAAGCGATACTCGGAGTGTGGTATTCGTATTGGAGCGTTGATAACCAAGAATAAGGCGTTGCGTGCTGCGGTGATGAAGTTTTGCCAAGCACGATTGTCGCCGCCACTGCTTGGTCAGATTGCTGCCGAGGCGTCGTTGGATGCTCCACGAGAGTACGCCATCCACACCTACGAGGAGTATATCGAGCGTCGCAACTGTTTGGTTGACGAACTGAATAAGATAGATGGTGTCTACTCGCCAATTCCTATGGGTGCGTTCTATACCATTGCACGCTTGCCAATCAACGATAGCGATAAATTCTGCGAGTGGTGTTTGCGTGAGTTCGAGTATGAGGGAGCGACCATTATGCTGGCCCCTGCTTCTGGTTTCTACTCGGAGGAGGGATTGGGCAAGGACGAGGTCCGCATCGCCTATATCCTCGAAAAAGATGAACTGAAAAAAGCAATACGCATTTTGGGTGAGGCCATAAAGGCCTACAACCAAATGCGAACGGAATAAGAAAATTTATGTCCGCACCTTTAGCAGAGAGGCTTCGCCCTCAAACCCTCGGAGATTACATCGGTCAGCAGCATCTGGTCGGTGAGGGTGGTGTGTTCCGTCGCTTCATTGAGGCGGGCAATGTGCCATCGTTTATACTTTGGGGTCCTCCAGGAGTGGGCAAGACTACGCTCGCTCGCATTGTAGCAAATACGCTTCAACGACCTTTTTACACCCTTTCGGCTGTTACGTCGGGCGTTAAGGAGGTGCGCGAGGTTATCGAGTCTGCCAAGAGCCAAAAGTTCTTCTCGTCAAAGACACCTTTGCTCTTTATCGACGAGATTCATCGTTTCAACAAGTCGCAGCAAGATTCGCTTCTGGGAGCAGTGGAGCAGGGTGTCATAACCCTCATCGGTGCTACCACCGAGAACCCTTCGTTCGAGGTTATCTCGCCACTTTTGAGTCGTTGTCAGGTCTACACCTTAAAGCCAATGCAGGACGAGGACTTGCAGCGTCTGCTGGATCGTGCGCTGACTACCGATGTGGAGTTGAAACAACGAAAAATTGAGGTGAAAGAGTCGGCTGCGCTATTTCGTTTTGCGGGTGGCGATGCACGCAAATTGTTGAATATTCTCGATATCGTAACATCCTCGCGTGATGGCGATTTGACCATTACCGACAATCTCGTGACGGAGGTACTGCAACAAAATATAGCCCTGTACGACAAAAACGGCGAGCAACACTACGATGTTATCTCCGCCTTTATAAAGAGTGTGCGAGGCAGTGACCCGAATGCTGCAATATACTACTTGGCACGAATGTTGGCGGGTGGTGAGGAGCCGCGATTTATTGCACGACGTTTGGTGATTTTGGCATCGGAGGATATAGGTTTGGCAAATCCAAATGCGTTGTTGCTGGCAAATGCCTGCTTCGATACGGTGCATAAAATCGGAATGCCTGAGGCTCGTATTACGCTTGCCGAAACAACCATATACCTGGCTACCTCGCAAAAGAGTAATTCAGCGTATGTGGCGATAAATGAGGCACTTGCCTTTGTTAATAAGGATACCACATTGCGTCCTGTGCCGTTGCACTTGCGCAATGCCGTAACCGATTTGATGAAGGATGAGGGGTATGGCGAAGGCTACAAATATGCGCACGACTATGCTGGTAATTTTGTTGAGCAGGAGTTTTTGCCCGAGTCACTCAAGGGTACTCAATTCTACTACCCAAATACCAGCAATCAGACCGAACAGCGCATAGCCGAGCGAATGCAACAGCTTTGGAAAGATAAATATAAATAGAATGAAGAGACTTTTAGTATTTTCGATTTTTATCTTAACTATGATGACATCAATGGCGCAACTAAAGCCTACGACATACTGCTTTGTAGAGGGTAAGGAGCCATTGTATCTGGATCACTATCGTGCCGAGGGCGAGGGGTTGCACCCTTGTGTGCTGTTCGCCTTTGGAGGAGGTTTCTCGCACGGAAATCGTGCTAACGAGAAATATCTGCCCTATTTCGAGATGTTGCTCAGCGAGGGTTTCGATGTTGTGTCGATAGATTATCGTTTAGGGATGAAGTTTACCCTCGATCTGAAAAAGGAACTCGGGCCTCTCAAGAGTGCCAAGGCTATGTATCTCGCTGTGAATAACGCTGCCGAGGATGTTCTGCGTGCCACAGATTTTTTGCATCGTCAAGCCATAAAGATGGGTATTGATATCTCGCGCATCGTAGTTAGTGGCTCGAGTGCCGGAGCGATAGCTGTGTTGCAGGCAGAAAATCATATTGTAAATCGTAATCGTCGTGCCAAAATACTCTCTGCCGACTACAATTATGCCGGAGTGATAGCCTTTGCAGGCGCAATATATTCGGTGCTGAGCAAACCAAAGTGGCACGATATGCCTTGTCCGATAATGCTGTTCCACGGTAATGCCGATAGAAATGTGCCATATCGCCAGGCTACAATCTGCTCAATAGGCTTTTATGGCTCGGACTATATTGCCGACCAACTTCATAAGAAAGGTGCGACCTACTATTTCCACTCTGCACACTATCGCGACCATATACTCGCCCTCTCTCCATTGACCGAGAATCACGAGGAGATACGTTCATTCCTACGTCGATGTGTTCTCTCTGGCGAGAAGATGCAACATACCAACGAGTATCACGCACCCGGTATCGAGCCGTGTCAAACGGAGTTTACAGTGCAAGAGTATCTTAATTCTAATTATTCCAACGAGTAAAAAATCGTTCTGATTGGTAAATTTTGCTCCAACCTGCAATAACCGAGATGCTCACATAGGTCTACTATGCTGCGCTCTCGGTTTTTTTGTTTGGCACAAAATTTCCTCAATCATCGACGATTTTTTAATAGCAGGGGCCGTTCTGGTTGTTAAATTTTGCACGAGTCGTCGGATAGCGAAATGCTCACATACCATTTAGTATGCTCCGCTTTCGCTCCCTCGCCTCGCACAAAATTTCCACAATCATTTACGATTTTTTTAGAATAAGACTAATAAGACTAATGAGGATAGGATAGGATAGGATAGGATACCTCTTCCTACAAACTCCTATAAAGCACCGTAGGTGCGAGTCCTATAAAATCCTACAAAATCCTACAAACCTCTAAAAATCACCGTCAGTTCCTCCCTCCCCACAAAAAAGAGTTGCCACTTATGATGGCAACTCTTTGAGTATAGATAGCGTTTTGTTACTTTACCACGATAGAACGGATGTTCTGTATCAGCATCGAAACGGCAACCGAATTGAAGCCACCCTCTGGAATGATAACGTCGGCATATCGCTTCGAAGGCTCAACAAACTGCTCGTGCATAGGTTTAACGGTAGTTGTGTACTGTGAAATCACCGACTCCATAGAGCGACCTCGCTCGCGAACATCGCGTAGGATACGGCGTGCCAAGCGCACATCTGCATCGGTGTCCACATACACCTTTATATCCATAATGTTGCGCAACTCCTCGTTCTCGAATATGAGAATGCCGTCCACGATAACAACCTTCGAAGGCTCCACCTTCAATGTCTCGTCGGTGCGGTTGTGCTCAACAAACGAGTATGTAGGGCACTCTACGGTCTTGCCCTCCTTCAAAGCCTTGATATGCTCCACCATAAGCCACGTGTCGAACGCATCCGGGTGGTCGTAGTTTAGTTTTGTGCGCTCCTCGTAGGTGAGTTCGGGGTGAGCCTTATAATAGAAGTCGTGGCATATCGTCGCCACATCGTCGTTACGAAATGCCTCCTGCAAACGCTTTACAAGCGTGCTCTTTCCAGAGCCTGTACCTCCTGCAACACCAATTACTACAACATCTTTCATAGCGGAAACTGAATTTATGTGAAACGGAGAGGGAATTTGGAATAGTTTTCCGTTTTCCGCTCTCCGTTTTCCGTTTGTTTTATGCGTCGATATTTGCGTAAGTTGCGTTCTCCTCGATAAACTCGCGTCGTGGAGCAACCTCGTCGCCCATCAACATCGAGAATATGCGATCTGCCTCGGCTGCGCTCTCGATAGTAACCTGACGCAACAGACGGGTTGCAGGGTTCATTGTAGTGTCCCACAACTGCTGCTCGCTCATCTCTCCAAGACCTTTGTAACGCTGCACCTGTGCGCCCTTGCCGAGTTCAGCAATGTGCTTCTCGCGCTCCTCCTCGGTCCAGCAGTAGAAGTCCTTATTGCTGTTGTATACGCGGTAGAGTGGTGGGGTAGCGATATATACGTGTCCATTCTCTACCAACTCCTTCATCTTACGGAAGAAGAATGTAAGCATAAGTGTCGAGATGTGAGCACCATCGACATCGGCATCGGTCATAATGATAACCTTGTCGTAGCGCAACTTCTCGAGATTCAACGCCTTTGAGTCCTCCTCGGTGCCGATTGTAACACCCAGAGCGATGAACATATTCTTAATCTCCTCGTTGTCCCACATCTTATGCTCGAGAGCCTTCTCTACGTTGAGAATCTTACCACGCAATGGCATAATCGCCTGGAAGTTACGGTCACGACCCTGCTTTGCGGTACCACCCGCCGAATCTCCCTCGACGAAGAAAATCTCGGCAATAGAGCGGTCGCGCGATGAGCAGTCTGCCAACTTTCCAGGAAGACCTGCACCAGCAAGTGGACTCTTGCGCTGTACCGACTCACGTGCCTGACGAGCAGCGTGACGTGCTGTAGCAGCCAAAATAACCTTCTGTACGATAGCCTTTGCATCCTTTGGATTCTCCTCCAGATAGTTGCTCAACGCCTCCGAAAGCGCACCATCTACGGCTGCCGAAACCTCGTCGTTACCCAACTTGGTCTTGGTCTGTCCCTCGAACTGTGGCTCGGCTACCTTAACCGAAATAACGGCGGTCAATCCTTCACGGAAGTCATCACCGCTGATATCGAACTTCAACTTCGAGAGCATTCCCGACTCGTCGGCGTACTTTTTCAGCGTACGAGTCAATGCACGGCGGAAACCAGTGAGGTGGGTACCACCCTCGATGGTGTTGATGTTATTTACATAAGAGTGAACATTCTCCGAGAATGAGTTGTTGTACTGCATAGCAACCTCTACAGGAATGCCGTTCTTCTCAGAGTCGAGATAGATTACCGACTCAATAATCTTCTCGCCACGAGTCTTGTCGAGATACTGCACAAACTCCTGCAAACCGTGCTCCGAGTAGAAACGCTCCGAGTGAGGCTCGCCTTGCTCGTTCTTATCACGCATATCGGTGATGGTTAGTGCGATGCCTTTGTTGAGGAACGCCAACTCGCGCAAACGTGCTGCGAGAATCTCGTAACGGTATGTCGTAGTGAGTGTGAAGATTGACGCATCAGGCTTGAAGGTTACGATTGTACCACGATCCTCGCAGTCGCCGATAATCTCGACTTGCGAAGTTGGGTGACCCTGGCTGTAGGTCTGCTTGTAGATCTTACCGCCACGGTGAATCTCTGCAATGAGAAGCGTTGAGAGGGCGTTAACGCACGATACACCTACACCGTGCAAACCTCCCGACACCTTGTAACTGCCTTTGTCGAACTTACCTCCTGCGTGGAGTACGGTCAAAACAACCTCCAATGCCGACTTACCCTCTTTCTCGTGGAAGTCGGTAGGGATACCACGACCATTGTCGCGAACGGTGATTGAGTTGTCCTCGTTGATAGTAACGTAGATGTCGGTACAGTAACCAGCCAATGCCTCGTCGATAGAGTTGTCCACTACCTCATAAACGAGGTGGTGTAGCCCCTTCTCGCCTACATCGCCAATGTACATTGCGGGACGCTTGCGCACTGCCTCCAAACCCTCTAAGACCTGGATGTTGGACGCCGAGTACTCCTCTTCGTTGCCCTTCTTCAAAATTTCTGTTTCGTTAGTCATATATCTCTAAATTGTATTTTCCTAAAAATATCGCGCAAATATAACGCTTTTTTGTGAAACTTCCAACTCTAAATCGAAGATTTAGGAGCAATTAGGCTCTGAATGTCCACTTCGCGCGCCGTATTTTGCGAGAAAAGTAGCGTTCGCGACGGGTAACTCTCTATGAATGAGGTGTTGTGCGTAGACATTATAACGGCAGTTCCTTTGGCTGCTATATCGTGGAAGAGTCGCACAATGCCATCTGCTGCTACGGGGTCTAAATTGGCTGTAGGCTCGTCTGCCAAAATCACATCCGGCGAGTTGAGCAGTGCGCGAGCAATAACCAGTCGCTGCTGCTCGCCACCCGAGAGTTCGAACGGCATTTTCGCCTCTTTGCCCTGCAAACCAACCATTGCAACCACCTCGTCAATGCGTTGCGCCATATCCGCCTTATTCTTCCATCCAGTTGCTTGAAGTGTGCATAAGAGGTTGTCGTAAACGCTTCTGTCCGAGAGGATTATCAACTCTTGGAAGACCATTCCTATTTTGCGACGAAGGTATGGGATTTTGCTCTGCTTCAGGTGCATAAGTTCGAACTCCGCAACCTCGCCAAAGCCCTCCACCAAAGGCAACTCGCCGTAGAGCGTCTTTAGCAAAGACGATTTTCCGCTACCGACGCGACCAATTAGGTAAACCAACTCGCCTTCGGCAATCTCGAGATTTATATTTTCGAGCACCTTCTCGCCCGAGCGATTGTAAGTTTTTGGAGTTAGTGTAACATCCGGGTTATCAGCGTGGTAAATGCTGACATTCTGGAGTTTTACGACAATCTTTTTATCCATCTTTTTGCATATCTTTTATTGGGAGTAAAGGTACGAAAAAAATTAAAATTTTAAAATTAAAATTTGAAAAATCTTTTCTGCTTTCAACTCATTAAACAAAAAGTTTTCTGTTTCCAGTTTTTCGCTTTTCGTTTTTTTGCACTATCTTTGCGTCGCATTACTGCAAATTCCGAAAAATCGGGGGTGACCGGTTTTGACAGCAGGTAGAGTTTGATGGTAAGCACGCCGAGAATTGTGTGGGCTCTCGTAAATCGGAACACTCGAACTACAAATGGCAATAATAGCTATGCACTCGCTGCCTAATTTTCAAGGAAAATTGGCTTAATTGATGGACACAAGGCTTGCCCGTCAACGAGTATCCCGAAGGGCTGTTCCGCTTCATAATGGCTCTTCATATGGGGTATCAAACATTTGAAGATAGTGCGATATGCGCCTCGGTTATCGTGCGAAATTTAGAGGCTGGGCTCAAAGTCTGGAGGTCGTCTGCCGGGCTTTGAGAGGAGGATTAAGTGACGAATAAGCGTGTAGAAAGCCTTCGGGTTCCTTGTTTGGACGCGAGTTCGACTCTCGCCACCTCCACTTCAAAAAGAGCGATTTTATCGCTCTTTTTTCGTTGCGGTGGCTCGGTCGTTCAGCCGGTGGCGGTGTGGCAGAGTTATCTGCAAGCCGTGAGATAGTCATTGTTGCTACGCAACTACGATAGCAAATTAAATATCATCATCTCAAATAGATTTGGCTACTGATATTTAATTTCCTCTCTAAAATCATATATGGTTTTAATGCCTATCTCTTCTCTTTTGCTCTGCTCAAACCTGCGGTGGCCGTTCGACTCTCGGTGGTGGGGAGTTTTGGTGTTGTCGTTGTGTGGACTTTTTTTTGTTGCGGTGGCTCGGTCGTTCAGCCGGTGGCGGTGTGGTAGAGTGTACCGATTTGTTTTCACATCACTACGCCTTACAAACAAGTTGGAGCGTAGTGCTGCAAAAACAAAAAAAAAGATGTCGATTGCTCGACATCTCCTTGCTCCGTTTTGGATTTTTGCGGAAAGAGGGGGATTCGAACCCCCGAAACCCTTTTGGGGTTTACTCGCTTTCCAGGCGGGCCAGTTCAACCACTCCTGCATCTTTCCCTTTGCGACGGCAAATATAGCACAATTTGCAAAATTCCACAACTATTTGTGTTTTTATTGATTCGTTTTTTGCTATCTTTGTGCTGCTGATTAATATTTTTAGAACTATGACTCAACTTAAAACTGAAAATCGTGTAGTGTGGGTGGATTGGATGCGCGTAGTGGCCTGCTTTATGGTTATTGTGGTACACTCCACCGAACCCTTCTATCTCGGAGGTGAAGGTTCGCAGATACTCACCGAAATGGATGCCTATTGGGCTTCGTTTTTCGACTCTTTGGTGCGTGCGTGTGTGCCTCTGTTTATCGTAGCGTCGAGTTATCTGCAGTTTCCTCTGCACTACTCGTCGGGCGAGTTTTTGCGTCGTCGCGCTGTGAGAATACTCGTTCCGTTTGTGCTGTGGTCGGTGGTCTACGCATTTGCGTGGGGCGAGCCTGTCGAGAACTTCAAAAATCTGTTACTCAACTTCAACTATGCTGCCGGACATCTTTGGTTTGTCTATATGCTTATTGGCGTATATCTGCTTATGCCGCTGCTCTCGCCGTGGGCTGAGCGAGTGAGCAAGCGTGAGTTGCAGGTGTACCTCGGCATTTGGGCGTTCACAACGCTTATACCTATCATTCGCGACGTTGTGTCGGGCGGTTTCGAGGGTATGGAGGTTGTCTATGGTGTGTCGGGACTTCCGCGTCAAGCACTCACTCCACTGTGGGGAGAGGCGAGTTGGAATGCCTACGGTACATTCTACTACATCAGTGGCTTTGTGGGCTACCTATTGCTCGGTTTATACTTCCGTCGCTTTGTGGGCGAGTTGTCGTGGGCAAAGACCCTCGCCGTCGCTATTCCATCGTACCTCGTTGGTTTTGCAATCTCGTTTGGAGGTTTTCTGCGTAGAGTTTTCGAGATGGCGCAGGGCGAATTTCCTGTTACTGGCCTGGTGGAGAAGGCTGTGTGGTGGGAGACTACGTGGTGTAACGACACCATTGGCGTGGTGCTGATGACGGTGGCGTGGATACTCTTGTTTAAGAAAATTAAGAGTAACGGCACATTCTACGAGAAGGTGCTTCTGCCAGTGTCGAAGGCGAGTTACGGAATCTATCTCCTGCACCTTTTGGTGTTGGTGCCAATCTGTAGTTTCATTCGCGAGATGCTTGGTACGGGTTTGGAGGGTAAACTTGGCGTGTGGACCTCGCCAGTAGAGATTGTTCTGTCGGCTATTCTCGGTTTTGTCGCTTCGACAATTATTGCTGTTGCGTTGCAGAAGATATCGAAGGTAGGAAAGTTTATAGTGGGATAAACGTAACAAAATCAGCGAGTTGTTCACTCTTTGCAAAGTTGAAGGGCTGGCGTTTATATGCGTCAGCCCTTTTTGCATATGGAGTCTTTGCTCCAACCTTTTGAGAACTACTATTTTGCGGGCTTAAGCCATTTTGAATTGAAAATATCCACCGGAGCAACGGCATATTGCTCTTTTTTGATACCTCGCCTCGCCATCTCCGCTTTGATTTTAGGGATTCTGTCGGTGCAAAGTATAAGATAGTCATCAATCTTTTTAGGCTCGCACAACTCTATGCCTAACTGCTTTTTGTAGATGTCGTAGACCAACTCCGAGCAGTAGTAGATATCGTTGTCGGGTCTAAATGCTACATCGTAAGGCTTGCCCAAATAGTGTTCGTATCGAATTTTGATATTCTCCTTATCGGAACGCTTCAGCCAATATTTTCCGCCTTTGCTCCGTGCTACAAACTTGTCAAGAGGGGTAAGTTTCAATGTGTTCAATGTTTCGAGAACATAGGGCTTGCCGTTCCTCATCACCACAATTCCGCAGTGCGAAATATTCGAGCGCGTAGCAAGTTGAATCAGTGGCGATTGCCTCGATTGCGTTGTCTGGAAAATCACATCGCCCTCCTTTACAATCTCCCGTATGGGCTGCGATTGGGCAGTTGCCAACTCTATTAGCATCGGGCTGAATGGCAAAGCTACTGCAACCACTATAATCGCTAAAATTATAAATATCTTTTTCATGAATCACCTCTTCTTTTACGATCAATTGCAATAACAATAAGTACAAATCCCCAAATCAAAACTATGCGCAAATAGACCACAAGCAACAGTCCTGCAACCAATCTCTCATCCTCGTCAACCAAATATGATATGCAGGCACGCTCTTTATAGATTCGGCAACTGACACCATATGGTTCATCTTTATCCTCATCGTGATAGACGTAGTAGCCCTCCGCTTCGTTTTTGCTCCAATGCGCGCTATCCTTTTGGCAGCGACTCTCCAACTCTTTGATGCAGTTGTCCGAAATGGCCTCCTCGAACTGAATCGAGTGCTCGTAGCAGTTCCAATGTGATGCCTCTCTATCCAGGTTATCCGTTGTTTCAGCCTCTGCTATATCGGGTAAATCGAGCTTAACAATCTTCTCAATGTTGTCGGGCTTGCTTGCCAAATCGTTATGGGTGGGGAATAGCACAAAGAGCGCAAATACAGCGATAAGCCCCGCCCACGCATATAGGTAAATTTTCAGTGTCTTTTTCATAGTTTTGTCTACTAAAAATGCTGATGTAACTTAGCAGGAAGAGGGGACCCCCCCCCTCTCTCATTTACATTCTAAAGATGTTTTGATAACTTCGAACGTTGTTTAATTCAATAGTATATCCGTGACCTTTGAATCTAACAATACCATTAGGCTCGTTGAAATAGAGAGACATATTGTCGTAGTAATATGTCTTTTCGGGGTTGTTGATTACTTCGCCAAGACGTTCGTAGATAAATGCAACATCTTTCTCGGGAAGAGTATCCTCAATTAGTCGCGCAACTATTGTTACGCAAGATTGAGGTACGTTAATGGTCTTCTCGA
Organism: Alistipes sp.; assembly: GCA_045653565.1. GTDB lineage: Bacteria > Bacteroidota > Bacteroidia > Bacteroidales > Rikenellaceae > Alistipes. The sequence continues at coordinate 4,550 of JAZOMA010000044.1, read as the reverse complement.
ACTTCTTGTTTGAGATTTTTACAACTACATCGGGGGTTGCGGTCTGAGCAGATGCTACTCCAATGCCTGCAATAGCAAGCAACATAACTAAAAGCTTTTTCATTTTTTTTGAAATTTTAGAGTGTTATTAAAAATGTTTTCACTCTATAATGTCGCATTATGAAAAAGGTAACCGCTCGAGAGCGAATAAAAGTATATTTTGTCGTTAAGTTTCTTTTCGTTGCTACGCCTCGGCATAGTTCAAGCGAGCTTAACTCTGCTCTCGGCTTAAACGCAACGCTACGCTTGCCCTCAAAATCCTCATTTACGCATAGAAAACTTGTGAATATAGTAATAATCCAATGGTATGTGCAAAGAAAAGGACACAACGCAAAGTTGTGTCCCATTATATAGAGGTGATTTACCTACTATTTCATCGCCTGCTGAACGGCAACTGCAACTGCAACAGTAGCACCTACCATTGGGTTGTTACCCATACCGAGGAAGCCCATCATCTCAACGTGAGCAGGAACTGACGACGAACCAGCGAACTGAGCATCCGAGTGCATACGACCAAGGGTATCGGTCAAACTATGGGTAGTTGCTGCATCAAGAACCTATAATCTGTTTAGGCGTTATCCTAAATAACTGTTTTACAGCTTGATAACTTAAAATTTATAAGAACGCTTCGATAATAAGTTTTACTAAAATCGTTGATATGGTCGCATATAAGCCGCAAAAACCATTTTTTATGGCTGTTTAGACCTCGCCAACCCACCAATGCAAAGATAATAAATTATCTGCAACAATCCTATTTTATCATCTTCTATTTGCACCCATTGCTAGCAGATATTTAAGTAATCGGAGATAGGTGGTATTACAAATTATATAGTAGGTGTAAATCTATAAAATGCCAAATTTGAAGCAGTTTTCAGTTCTGCGTTTTTGATGTACTTTGTTCTGACTGCGTGGTTGATATAGTACTTTCCATCCCTAATATCCACAATTATGGCAGCGTGGTATGCCCTGCCTGTTTTGGAGTGATGTTGTATAACCATATCGCCCACTTGTGGCGTATCCACCTTTTGAAACTTCCACCTCGCAGGATTCTTTATAAAATCCTCACAGTTTGAGCAGGTGTCAAACTTATTGAAGAAGGCTGTTGCAGTGTTGGTGCAGGGCTTAAATTCCTTGCCCGAAAAGGTCATATAGATTCGCCCCGCCAACGAAGCGTTCCTCGCAAACAAGAAATTCATATTTGGCGCAGTTGCATCCTTTGCAAGTTGCAGATAATTATCGTTGTAAGCAAAGTTGCGACAATAGATATAGAAGCCTTCAAGTGCCACCAATAGAGTGGTAACACCTATAATTAAAATCTTCTTCATTACTTAACAAACTTTAACTTGTCCGATCTAAACACATCAACAGGCGCAACGGCATATTGCTCTTTTTTGATGCCTCGCCTCTTCATTTCCCTTTTGATTTTTGGGAGCTTCTCGGTGCAAAGAATCAGATAATCATCAATCTTCTTGGGCTTGCATAACTCTATGCCCAACTGCTTTTTGTAGATGTCATAGACCAACTCCGAGCAGTAGTATATATCGTTATCAAGTCTAAATGCCACATCGTAAGACTTGCCTAAATAGTGGTCGTATCGGATTTTGATATTTTCCTTATCGGAACGCTTCAACCAATATCGACCGCCCTTGCCACGAGCGATAAACTTATCGAGTGGAGTGAGCTGTAGTGTTCTCAATGTTTCAAGAACATAGGGTTTACCACTCTTCATTACGATAATGCCACAGTGCGTGATAACTGAGCGAGTGGCGAGTTTAATCAATGGCGATTGCTCAGATGTGGAGGTCTGGAATATCACATCACCTTCTCGAACATCCTTTGCCGCTTTTGTGGTCGAACTCATTAACTCAATAAGCATTGGGCTGAATGGTAATGCCATTAAGCATAGACATATTCCTATTATTGCGAGTGCTTTTTTCATTGTAGTTGTTTCAACTCTTCGGGCAGACCTATTGTTTCATTAACTTCCACAAAAACCGCAATAAATTCAGGGTGGTGCATAACGCTACGGACACAGTTATCTCGCAACTCCTTTTCGCCTATTCTATCGTAGGCTTTAGATAATAGCAGATTTGCAATGATTTCTCCCACAACATTATCCTTCGGCATCTCTTCGCACAACATTTTTCCTACAACAACTGCTTTGGTATTCTCCTCTGCTTCGAGGTAGGCGCAAGTAAGGTCTTGCAAAACCAATGTGTAGCAAGTAGGACTCTCCTCTAAGCAGCCTATATGCAGAAGACTGTATTCGAGCAACTGAATGGCTTTTGCTAAAAACTCCTTGTGTGATGCACAGTACCTGCGATTTAATTTTATAAGCAACTTGTGCAACTCATATTCACTTTCTACCGTGTTGTGTGGGTGGGCGTAGAAGTTGATAATCTCTGCTTCGAGGAGAGTTAAAAGTTCTTCTCCCTTTTGCTCCTTGATAAGTGCCACGCCTTGATTAACCACCGAGTCGATATGAGCGATGTTTTTGAGGAAATAGGCTTTATCTTCCTCGCTTGGCTCCTCTGGGGGAATGGAGTGTTTCAACATAAGTTGATAAAGTTTGTTTCGTTCCTCGATAAGTTCAGGCGAAACATTCTGATATAACTGCAAAGTTGCGATTGCGTTGTCTTCATCACTCAACACAAAAGAACTCTTATTCTCCTTGCAAGAGATAAGAGCCAAGAAACAAATCAGCAGGGTTAATAGGTTTTTCATAGGACAACCTTTATTTCTATTATTTTTTATATCGTTTCAAATGTGCCTCAAATTCTGCTTGTGGCATAAAAGTGTCAAGAGAGTAAGATATTGCGTATTTAGGGTAATCTATCATAAGCAATGTTCTACCATCTTCACAATAGATAAACTCCACATATCCCTGTTCTCTATTTTGGTCATAAGTTGAAATAGAGTAGCAAGTCGCACCATTCTCAACTTCTTTACCGAGGTATTCTGTGATATAGTAGAGTTGATTATTATCGTCAAATATAGCAATTATGCTATTCTCCTCTATATTATGTAAGTGCAACGAAAAGGTAACCTCGTCATCTATGCCCAGCGTTCTCTTTTTGCGGAGCATATTGCACGCCGTAAACTTGCCAATCTGCACCAGATAACTGAATAAAGCGCCATCGCGCGAGATGGCGATAGCGTTGCTTTTAACTCTCTGCATAAGCACTATCAACGACTCCTGAAAGATGTCGTCTATGTCGTCGTTGGATATCCTCTTCGCAGAGAATGTCTGCCCAAGAATCGATGCAAAACCGGGCTTCATCTCTCGACAAATGTACCTCCACGCACGCTCGTCGTTCTGCAAAATTCCGAATATTAGTTGTGAGTCAGTCATCTGTTTCGATTTTCCCCACAAATATAGTAAATATTTGTCTTAAAATCTATACTTACAGAAAAACAAAAAAAAGTTTTCTATTTCTGCTTTGTGTTTTCGGTTATTCTTATTATCTTTGGTGCGAAAAGTGTAACTATATCTATCAAACAGATACATTAAACAAATTTTAACCACTATGATTTATTCACACGAAGTGCAGCAGATGTGCTGCGTTAAGAAGGGTGCGAATCACGAGTCTGCTCCAATTCCGGAGGAGGGCAAGTGGGTGCGCGCGAAGGAGATTAAGGATATCTCCGGTCTTACTCACGGTATTGGTTGGTGCGCTCCACAGCAGGGTGCGTGCAAACTTACTCTCAACGTTAAGGAGGGTATCATTCAGGAGGCTTTGGTCGAGACTATCGGTTGCTCGGGTATGACTCACTCGGCAGCTATGGCTTCGGAGATTCTCCCAGGCAAGACTATTTTGGAGGCTTTGAACACCGACCTCGTTTGCGACGCTATCAACACCGCTATGCGCGAGTTGTTCAAGCAGATCGTTTACGGTCGTACTCAGTCGGCTTTCTCGGAGGGTGGTCTCGTTATCGGTGCTTCTCTCGAGGATCTCGGTAAGGGCTTGCGTTCGCAGGTAGGTACAATGTTCGGTACTTTGGCTAAGGGTACTCGCTATCTCGAGATGGCTGAGGGTTACTGCACTCGTATGGGTCTCGACGCTAACGACGAGGTTATTGGCTACGAGTTCGTTCACCTCGGCAAGTTTATGGACTTCGTAAAGAAGGGTATCGAGCCAGTTGAGGCGTTGGAGAAGTCGAAGGGATCGTATGGTCGCTTCAAGGACGCAGTTAAGTACATTGACCCACGTCACGAGTAATAAACCATATTGTTAAACCTATAAAATCAGAGAAAGATTATGGCATTATTTGAGAGCTATGAGCGCAGAATTGATAAGATTAACGCTGTGCTTGCACAATATGGTATCGCTAGCATCGAGGAGGCAAAGGCTATCTGCGACGAGAAGGGATTGGATCCTTACAAGATGTGTGAGGAGACTCAGCCAATCTGCTTCGAGAACGCAAAGTGGGCTTATGTAGTTGGTGCTGCTATCGCAATTAAGAAGGGTTGCACAGTTGCTGCTGACGCTGCTGAGGCTATCGGCGAAGGC
>JAZOMA010000043.1:0-21771 GCA_045653565.1 Alistipes sp. | reverse complement strand
ATCATGTAGCCGCTGATACCACAAGCCTTCTCGAAGAAGTAGAGCAATGCACCGATTGCCTCCTCCTCGATAGCTGGAATCTGAATCAAAATGTTAGGCACGCCACCGTCGATGTGAGCCAACTGAACGCCCAACTCTGCCATCTTGTTGATCTCGTGCAAACGCTTGCCGGCCAAGAAGTTCAAACCGTCGAGATTAGCCTCGTCAGCCTCAACCTTAACCTCGTGTGCAGGTTTCTCAACCGAGATGATGGTCTCGAACAAGGTGCGCTCACCCTCCTGGATGTACTGACCCATAGAGTGAAGATCGGCGGTGAAAGTTACCGATGCAGGGAAGATACCCTTACCCTCTTTGCCCTCGCTCTCGCCGTAGAGCTGCTTCCACCACTCGTTGATATTCTGCAACTTAGGCTCGTACGAACCGAGGATCTCGATCTTCTTGCCACCATTGTACAATACATAGCGAGTTGCAGCATACTGAGCTGCGAGGTTATCCTCGAATGCTACGCCCTCAGCAGTTGCCTGCTCCATAGCCTGAGCACCTGCAACCAACTTCTCGATATCTACGCCACCTACTGCGAGTGGGAGCAAACCTACCGGAGTAAGTACCGAGAAACGACCACCTACATTGTCAGGAATAACGAAAGTCTCGTAACCCTCCTGTGTTGCAAGGGTCTTCAATGCGCCACGAGCCTGGTCGGTGATAGCCACGATGCGTGACTTTGCCTCCTCCTTGCCATAACGCTTCTCGATCTCCTCCTTGATGATACGGAAGGCGATAGCAGGCTCAGTGGTAGTACCCGACTTCGAAATTACGATAGTAGCGATTGAGTGATCCTTAACTGCTGCCAACAACTCAGCAGTGTAGTCCTCCGAAATGTTCTGACCTGCGAAGAGTACGATTGGGTTCTCGTGCTTTGCGTGAAGCAACTCGAATGGGTTGCTCATGGCGTCGAGAACAGCCTTTGCTCCGAGGTACGAACCACCGATACCGATGCAGATTACAACATCAGCCTTCTCTCGCAACTTTGCTGCGCAAGCGTTGATGGCGTCGATCTGCGCCTTGTCAATCGAAGATGGGAGATTTACCCAGCCGAGGAAGTCGTTGCCTGCTCCTTTGCCCGAGTGGAGCAATGAGTTTGCAGCCAATGCCGAAGCCTTCAACTCCTCCGAAAATGCGACACCGCTCTTTGCGGTATTCAACTTCAAAAGTGCCATATTTTTTACTGTTTTTAAGTTTGAAATATATCCTAACTAAAAATGATTGTCAAAGATAGTAAAAAATTTAGATAAAATTGTGAAAAGTTATATAACTTTTCGTTATCTTTGTCAAGAGTTATACTTTGGAATAAAATTTAGATAAAAAATAGATAAAATTATGGGACTTTTTTCATTGACACAGGAGTTGGCTATCGACCTTGGTACAGCCAATACTCTGATTGTTTACAACGACGAGGTGGTAGTCGATGAGCCATCTGTTGTGGCGATAAATGTGCAGACCGGACAGTTGGAGGCACTCGGTAGCAAGGCACACGCCTTCATTGGTCGTACTAACCCAAGCCTTCGCACCATTCGCCCGTTGCGCGACGGCGTTATTGCCGATTTCAACGCTACGGAGTTGATGTTGCGTGGTATGATTCGCAAGATTAAGACCAGAGGCTCGCTCTTCTCGCCATCGCTCAAGATGGTTATCTGTATCCCTTCGGGTTCGACCGATGTGGCTATTCGTGCGGTGCGTGACTCGGCAGAGCACGCAGGTGCGCGCGAGGTCGCTATGATTTTCGAGCCTATGGCTGCGGCACTCGGTGCGGGTATCGACGTTGAGGCTCCGGACGGAAATATGATTATCGACATAGGTGGTGGTACCTCCGAGATTGCTTGTATCTCGTTGGGTGGTATCGTTTGCTCGCAGTCGATTGATGTTGCGGGCGATGCCTACACGGCAGATATTATGGAGTACGTTCGTGTTCAGCATAGCGTTCGTATTGGCGAGCGTACTGCCGAGGAGATTAAGTGTAAGATTGGTGCAGCAGTACCTGAGTTGGAGGATGCACCGGAGGACTTCGTTGTAACGGGTCCAAGTATGCTTACAGGTCTTCCACAGACAATCACTTTGTCGTACAACGAGATTGCATACGCACTCGATAAGTCGCTCGCAAAACTCGACGCAGCCCTTATGAAAGTGTTGCAGGAGATGCCTGCCGAGTTGTATACCGACGTTGTTAAAAATGGTATCTACCTCGCAGGTGGTGGTGCGTTGATTAAGGGCTTGGATCGTCGTTTGTCAAAGAAGACCGGCATTCCGTTCCATATCGCCGAGGATCCACTGCGTGCTATTGTTCGTGGAACAAATATCGCATTGAAGAATATCGACCACTTCACATTCTTGATGCGATAAGAGTCGTTCTGGTGGTGAGGGGAGTTTCGCACCCTCCCCGTGTCGTAAATGCTCACATACGCCAAGTATGTATAGACTGATATATTTCATACGTAAAACTTCGGTGGCGATAGTCTTTATAATCTTAGAGATTATCGCCATCCGTTGTTATGCCTATTCGACCCCCTATACGCAGGCGCGTTTGTTGGCGTGGTCGAACAGGGTGGTGGGGTATGTGCAGTCGGCATTTACGGGTGTGTCGAGTTACTTCTCGCTGCGCAAGGAGAATATCGCTTTGACCGAACATATTGTGGCTCTCGAAAATCGCATTCGAGAACTCGAGGCAACCATTCCCGAGGAGAGTGCAGGGGTGGCAGATGTGGTGCAGCAGTACGACTATCTTTCGGCGCAGGTAATCTCTTCGACAACCAACCGCAGTCGCAACTTCCTGATCATAAATAAGGGAACGAACGATGGCGTGGTGACCGATATGGCTGTGATGACTCCCGAGGGCTACGCCGTTGGAGTTGTGGTCGATTGCTCCGACAATTTTGCGGTGGCAAAGATGCTCCTGCATAGAGATTTACGCCTCGGCGGAGTCTTGGCGGAGGATGGCAGTCACGGCTCGGTGCTGTGGCGTGGTGGCGATACACAGGTGGTAGATTTTGTTGAGTTGTCGAAATATGCGAAGGTCGACAGTGGCGACTTGGTGCGTGTGGCGGGCTTCTCGCAGTACTTCCCACGCGAAGCGATTATCGGAACCATCGAGAGCGTAGAACTCTCGGGTAGTGGCACATCCTACAACTGTAAGGTGCGCCTATCTGCCGATATGGAGCGAATACATAATGTCGTGTTGGTGCGAAATGCAGCCCTCGAGGAGTTGCAATCACTCTCCAAGAGTATAAATTAACGGAGCGATGAAGACGAGAGGAGTATATTGGATAATGGTGCTGGTGGTGCTTTTCGTGCAGGTGTTCGTGCTGAACAACCTCTCGATTACGCCGCTTGTGTCTCCTATGGTCTACATCGTTCTGATTCTGATGTTGCCGCTCGAGTATTCGCAGTGGAAGATGTTGCTCTCGGGTTTGGCACTCGGTGTTCTTATGGATGTAACGATGGGAACAGCGGGTTTGAATACGTTGGTTACTCTGCCCATAGCCTTCTTCCGTCGCCCTATGCTCTCGCTCTTTGGTGGTTTCTCGTCGATATCTAAGGAGGAGGGAGTCCCTTCGGTTAAGCGACTTGGAATGCGCTTTCACAGCTACTTCGTCGGTGTCGTGGTGCTTCACTCGGTGCTGTTCTATTTGGTGGAGTGGCTCTCGTTCGATAATCTCGGTATGCTGTTGTTGCGTATCGTATGCAGCACCCTCTGCTCGTTGGTGCTGGACTATATCATCCTAACTTTGTTTCAGAAACGCTTGTCGGCATAGGCTATGAAAGGGGAGAGTGTTTCGTCGCCACGTGCAGTGGTTGTTCGCATCATAGCGGTGGCTATTTTTGTGGTACTCGCACTGCGGTTGCTTTACATACAACTCGTGGACGACAGCTACAACGAACTATCCGACCGCAACTATCTTCGTGAGGTGGTACTCTACCCACCGCGAGGCGAGATTTACGACCGCAATGGCGAGTTGCTGGCGCAGAATCGTCTGTGCTACGATGTGTCTATTGTTCGTAAAGATATGCCAAAGGAGGGTTTCGACACCACGCGCGTAAGCGAGATTGTGGGTATGTCGCGCGAGGCGTTTATCAAGAAATTGGCGCAGTCGCCCTATCGTCGTGAGAGTAGGCTCACTCGCTACCCGATAAGCGTTGAAAAGAAGTTGCTGCTCGACGAGATGAATATCGGCGGCTTCTACACCGCACAGCGTACCGTACGCCAATACCCACGCAAGATAGGCGGAAACCTGCTCGGTAGCATCAGTGAGGTGACCAAGGCGACCATCGAAAAGGACGACTCCTACGCCGCTGGCGACTATATCGGTATGGAGGGTTTGGAACTCGCATACGAGAAGGTGTTGCGTGGCGAGAAGGGTGTTGTTTTGCAGGATATATACGCCGCACAGGCGGACAGAAATAGAGTGCTGAAGGAGGCTGTGGCGGGCAAATCTATTGTCTGCACCATCGATGCCGAGTTGCAACAGTTGGCAGAGGAGTTGATGGAGGGCAAGGTGGGTGCTGTGGTTGCCATCGAGCCATCCTCGGGCGAGATTTTGGCTATGGTTTCGGCTCCGACATTCAACCCCGACGAACTCGTCATAGGTCGCGAGCGTGGAAACAACTACGCCAAAGAGATAAACAATCCTCGTATGCCGTTGTGGAATCGCGCCGTAAAGTCGCGCTATCCGCCAGGCTCAACATTCAAACTCGTGACGGGACTTATCGGTATGCAGGAGGGTGTGCTTAGACCGCACTATCAATACTCTTGCAATATGGGCTATCACCTCGATGGAGAGCATATCGGTTGCCACGAGCATCGATCGCCTCTGTCGTTGAACTACGCCATCGCCACATCGTGCAACGCCTATTTCTGCTATGTTTTCAGAAATATACTCGAAAACAAATCACGATACGAGAGGGCTAAGGATGGCTTCGATAAGTGGCGCGACTATGTGCTGTCGTTTGGCTTTGGCCGCAAACTCGAATCGGACTTTTTGGGCGAAGGTGCAGGGTTTGTACCTACGCGCGAGTTCTTCGATAAACGCTTTCGCGGTTCGTGGAATGCCCTTACTTTGCTCTCGCTCTCTATTGGTCAGGGCGAGTTGGGTTGTACACCGTTGCAGATGGCTAACTTGGCAGCTATAGTTGCCAACCGAGGCTACTACTACATACCTCACATCGTGCGCGAGGTGGAGGGGCAAGATTCGCTCGATATGCGCTTCTACCAGAAGCAATACACCAAGGTGGATACCAAATATTTCGAGGATATTGTGAGCGGTATGTGGCGAGGTGTGAATAAGGATGGAACGTGCCAGGGTGCCTACCTCAAGGGGTGGGATGTCTGCGGAAAGACGGGTACGGCGCAAAACTCCAAGGGCGAGGACCACTCGACCTTCATATCCTTCGCTCCACGCAAGGACCCAAAGATTGCAATTGCGGTGTATGTCGAACACGGCGGTTTCGGTGCGACGATGGCTGTGCCTATCGCCTCGCTTATCGAGGAGAAGTATCTGACCGACACGATAGCACGCCCAGAGTTGTTGAAGTATGTCAAGAGGGCGAAAATCGACTATCCGATGTACGACAAGAAGAAAAATAAGAAGTAGATGCAGTACGGACAAGAGAGAAAAACATCGCTGTTTGGCAGCGTCGATAGGGTGGCATTGTTGCTCTACCTCTCGCTCGTGGCGGTGGGTGTGGTATCGGTGTTCTCGGCGTCGTGGGTCGAGGGGGCGGAGAGTGTCCTATCCTTCTCGCACAACTATGTCAAGCAGATTGTCTTTCTCGGTTTGTCGTTGGTGGTGGGGGTTGTGATTCTGCTGTTGGATCGCAGTCTGTGGCACAAGATAGCCTACTACCTCTACGGTGTAGCCATATTGGCGTTGGTGGCTACGCTACTCTTTGGACGCACGGTAAATGGTGCTACGGCGTGGTTCGAGTTTGGTCCTATACGACTACAGACAATGGAGTTTGCCAAGATTGCCATTGCGTTGGCTGTGGCACGCCTGATTAGCGAATATAGTTTCTCGATAACCTCGTCGCGAAGTTTGGCGATGGTGGCAGCGGTGTTGCTGGTACCTCTCGCCATAACCTATTTGCAGAACGACACAGGCTCTGGTCTGGTGCTATGCTCCTTTATTCTGATGCTCTATCGTGAGGGGTTGAATAGGTGGTTGTGTATACCCGTGATTTTTATTGCAGCACTCTTCCTGCTCTCGTTCCTCTATGCACCAATGGTGCTGCTGGTGTCGCTGATACTGGTGTTTACGCTGTCGCAGTGCTTCGCAAACAGGAATTGGCGTCACGGCGTAATCTATCTCGCTATGCTCTTTGGTGGCAGTACGGTGCTATTTCTGATATTTAGTGCCATACCAAGCATCACTGTCGATTACTATGTGGTGCTGCTCGCTTCGACCATCATCTCGCTGGTGGGCGTTTGCATCTATGCCTACCGCACGCGCCTTCGCAACATATTCATTATGGTGGCACTATTTGTTGTCTCGGTGGCTATCACTCCAACATCGAGTGCGCTGTTCAATGTGCTGAAGCCTCACCAACAGAATCGCATAATGACATTCCTCGGTATAACCGAAGATGCTTCGCTCAACTACAACGTCCGCCAGTCGAAGATAGCAATCGGCTCGGGTGGTTTTGTGGGTAAGGGCTATCTGCAGGGGTCGCACATACGCTATGGACTTGTGCCAGAGAAACACACCGACTTCATATTCTGCACCATCGGCGAGGAGTTTGGCTTCGTGGGCTGTATGGTGGTGTTGGGGTTGCTGTTGGCGTTTATCGTAAGGTTGATGCGTATGGGTGATCGCCAACGCGAAACATTCGGTAGGGTATACTGCTACATCGTAGCCTCGGTTTTGCTGTTCCACACCCTCATAAATGTGGGTATGACCATTGGCGTAGTGCCGGTTATGGGCATCCCGCTGCCACTCATTTCGTATGGTGGCTCGTCGTTGCTGGCCTTCTCGGTGATGATATTTATAGCCTTTGCGTTCGATGCACAGACGGTGCGCGATGTGGGCTATTCGTCGTATTCGTCACACTCGTAATAGACGCTATCCATCAACGCATCAATTTCGCGTCGCTCCTTCTTTGTTGGGCGACCTGTGCCACGCTCGCGAAATACAAAGATTGTCTCGCGAGGTTTATTCAGTTTGTCCAACTCGCTCTGCGGCGTGGTGTCGATGCAGTAGTCGGCAACCTTGGCAGCGGGCTGACGGTTGATGATTAAATCTTTGACCAAATATGAATATGTAACGAGTGTTCGTTTAACACTTATTCTGTCGCCAATCTTCACCTCGCGCGAGGGCTTGGCGTAGGCGTCGTTTACGAGTACGCGGTTGTTGCGTATGGCGTCTGCCGCATCGCTTCGTGTCTTGAATATGCGTACAGCCCATAAATATTTATCGAGCCTAACCTCCATTGCTTATTGCTTTAGATTTTGTTTCTGTTGCTTTGATGGCGGATGAACTTCGCCTCGGTTGGTGTGGCAACTAATGCTCAGAATCATACCCATCGCTATGGCAGCGCACACCATACCCGAGCGACCGTGTGTTATGAATGGCAGATTCTGTCCGGTCTCCGGAAGTATTCCCAACGCCACACCTATGTGGATGAAGCCTTGGCTCACGATGATTAGCGCAAGTCCCACAGCCAGCAGTCCGGCAAATACCCACTCACATTTTTTGAATATCCGTTTTGCACGCGAGAAGAGCCAGAAGTAGAGCAGGATGATGATAAATGAAGGTGCAATTCCAAACTCCTCGGCGATGACGGCAAAGAGATAGTCGCTCTCGGGGTGGGTGAGTTTTGCACGCATCATACTGCGTCCAGGACCTACACCGAACATCTTACCATTGTGAATCGCCAAAGCCGAGAAGTAGCCATCGCCCTCCTCGTTTTTACTCTTTTTTATACTCTCGCTATCGTTTACCTGCTGCTCGATGCCTATCCAATCTTTGACTCGGCTGATTACAGTGTCGCCACGTCCAATAAGGAATACCAATGCTATGCCCAACACGCCGGCAACGATCGTCAATTTGAATAGTTCCTTTGCCCTGATTCTTGCCAGTGCGAGCATACCCATCGAAACGATAAATACGTGTATGGCTGACGAGGTGTGCGACGGCACAATGGCGATGCACGCCAAAGCAATAGGCATAACCAGAGGCAACACCTCGCGTAAGATGATATTGCGCTCTTTAGGGTCGCTCCACCATCTCTTTATGTTGAAGGTGGTTGGCATAAGGTGAAGTTCGTGAATTTTGTGATATCGCGACGAAATCTGTGCCGAAAGGAGCATTACGGTGCCAATCTTTAGAAACTCCGATGGCTGCAAACTTATGAAACCGAGGTCTAACCAGCGGTGTTCATCGTTCGTCGCACTATCCATAAAGTATGGCGCAAAGGTCATCAGCAACGACACCGCATAGGCAAGAACCGTAAATATGCGATAGAATTTAGGTGTCGGAATGTATGCAACGATAAGTGCTATTAAGGCCATACCAATAGTGGTTATGTGGCGACTAAACTCCTGATCGATGGTTCCATCCTTAAAACCGAGCTGCGACGAGGCCGTATATACCGCCAAAAGCGATATACAAAAGAATAGGATGGTTATTACAATCAACACCTTGTCGCACGCAAATCTCTGCTTTATCGCGCTCCAAAGCAACGCAAACACCCCTTCGTCGCCACTTGCACCCCTATTTATCGTATTATTCATAAAAGCCTACTTTTCTAAAATATGTTCTGTAATCCACGCCTTAAATTCGCGACCACGATGCTCGTAACTCTTGAAAAGGTCGAAACTTGCACACGCCGGCGAGAGTAACACGGCGTCGCCCTTACGAGCAGCCCGCACAACTGCCTGCATAGCCTCCTCGAATGTGTGGCACGAGATTATGTTTGGAACAATGCCCGTGAACGAGGTTATCAGACGCTCGTTATCTACGCCCATACACACCATTGTGTGAACCTTCTTCTGTGCCAGGTCGTAGAGTGGTGCATAACTTGCACCCTTGTCCGTACCGCCAACAATCCACACCGTCGGTTTGGTCATACTCTCGAGTGCGTACCACGCCGAGTCTACGTTGGTTGCCTTTGAGTCGTTGATGTATTCTATACCATCCCTCTCGCCAACAGGCTCCAGACGATGCTCTATGGCGTTGAAGTCGTAGAGAGACTCCTCGATTTGATGAGGCTCAACACCTGCTGCGAGGGTTGCCAATGCGGCTGCCATAGCGTTGTAGAGGTTGTGCTTACCCTTAATCTTGAGTCGCGATGTATCAATCGTGAGCGACTGTTTGCCTACGGTTGCCGTGAAGGCGTTAGTGTCGGTAGGGTAGGCGTCGCCCGCTCCGCTGGCTATCGCTGCGTGAATCATAAATGGCAACTCGCGAGCCTTGATGTCGCTGCCCTCTATCTGACGCAAGATGGTCTCGTCGTCGGCAGAGTAGACGAAGTAGTCGCGCGAATTTTGATTTTGCGTGATGCGCATCTTCGAGGCAGCATACTTCTCGAACGAGTAGTCGTAGCGGTCGAGGTGGTCAGGCGTGATGTTCATCAGTACGCCGATGTCCGCCTTGAAGCGAAACATTCCGTCGAGTTGGAACGAACTCAACTCCAACACATACCAATCGTACTCGCCCGTTGCAACAGAGTAGGCAAACGACTCGCCGATGTTGCCACCAAGAGCCACATTCGCTCCGCTATCCTTCATAATCTTGTAGATGAGCGAGGTGGTTGTGGTCTTGCCGTTGCTGCCGGTTATGCAGATGGTGCGCGACTTGCCCATATAGCGACAAGCGAACTCCATCTCCGAGATTACAGGCACACCCTTCTCGAGCAGAGCCTTAACCATCGGTGCGGTGTCGGGAATGCCGGGCGACTTTATAACCTCCGAAGCGGTGAGGATGCGCTCCACAGAGTGACCACCCTCTTCGTACTCTACTCCCCACTCGTCAAGACGCGAGCGGTAGAGTGGCGAAATCTGCCCCATATCCGAGAGCAACACCTCGAAACCCTGCTTTTTGGCGAGGATAGCCGAGCCATAGCCGCTGATACCTCCTCCGAGAACTGCTATAAACTTTGCCATAGTTATCGAACTTTAAGTGTTCCTATTGTGAGTGCAGCCAGAATAATCGAGATTATCATAAATCGTATCATAATCTTCACTTCGTGCATCTCGCTCTTTTGGTAGTGGTGGTGCAGAGGAGCCATCTTGAAGAAGCGTCGAGGCTCGCCATATTTTTTGCGTGTGTATTTGAAGTAGCAGGTTTGGATTACCACCGAAATCGCTTCTACCAGGAAAACTCCGCAGAGTAGTGGCAGGAGCAACTCTTTGCGGATGCAGAGTGCGAAGGTTGCGATGATGCCACCGATGGCGAGCGAACCCGTATCGCCCATAAATATTTGGGCAGGGAAGGCGTTGTACCATAAGAAACCTATCAATGCGCCCAGCATAGCGGTGCCAAAGATAAACAACTCACCACTATTTGGAATGTACATTATGTTGAGGTAGTCGGCATAGATGACATTACCCGAGAGGTATGCCAAGATTGCCAAAACGCCAACTATTGGTATCGACACTCCCGTCAGCAAACCATCCAAACCGTCTGTTAAGTTGGCTCCGTTGGATACGGCTGTGATGATGAATGTAGCAATCAATACATAGAGAATCCACGCCAATGTGGTGTTGCCACCAACCAACCAGCTATAGTCGAATTCGTTGTCCTTAACAAAAGGGATGGTCGTCTTGGTGGTCTTTGCTATGTCGGTTGTTGCTCCCTGCGAGGCGTTATCTTCCACTGCGATAACGGTGTGTGTCGTTAGCGAGGAGTTATCCTCACGAATTACGATATCCTCCGAGAAGCACATCACCGTGCCGACAATCAAACCCAGACCAACTTGACCAATAATCTTGAACTTGCCACTCAAACCCTGCTTGTTGTGTTTGAAAACCTTGATGTAGTCGTCGGCAAAGCCCAACGCACCGCACCAGATGGTTGCGACGAGCAACAATATGGTGTAGATATTGTCCAATCGGGCAAATAGTAGCACTGGAACGATGATGGCGAGCAGAATAATCACTCCACCCATCGTTGGCGTACCCTTCTTCTCCATCTGTCCTGCCAAGCCGAGATCGCGAATCTCCTCGCCAATTTGGAGGCGCTGCAATGTGCGAATAACGCGCTTGCCAAAGAAAATAACCATCAGCAATGCTGTTACTACCGCCAATACCGAACGGAAACTCAAGTATCGCATCAAACCAGAACCAGGAAGGTCTACGATGCTGTTGAGATAGTCAAAAAAGTGATACAACATATTCTAAATCTTTTATCTATTAAACTTCTCGAAATACTCCTTTACGACGCATTTGTCGTTGAATGGCAACTTCTCGGTGCCAACAATCTGGTAATCCTCGTGTCCCTTACCGGCCAGCAGTATTATGTCGCGTGGCTCTGCCAACATAACGGCTGTCTTGATTGCCTCGTGGCGATCTGCTATCTTTAGGTATCTGTCGCCTGCCTCTACGCCCTCCTCCATCTCGCGCATAATCTGCTCTGGGTCCTCGCTACGAGGGTTGTCCGACGTGAAGATGGCGAGGTCGCCCATCCTCGAAGCGATACCTCCCATTACCGAGCGTTTACTCTTATCTCTGTCGCCACCGCAACCGCAAACCACAATGAGTCGCTGTCCCTTTTGGCGCAATTCGTCGATGGTGCGGATGATGTTCTCGAGTGCATCGGGTGTATGGGCAAAGTCGACGATGGCGGTTGTGCCATCCTTCGCCACTACCGTTTCGAAGCGACCGCTTACGGCGCGCAACATACTCAAATGTTCGAGAACCTCCTCCTTGTCGAAGCCGAGCAGCGTGGCAGCACCATAGACCGTCAGGAGATTGTAGGCGTTGAAGCGTCCGATAAATTGCACCCACACCTCCTTATCGTCGATGCGCAACTGCATACCCTCCACCACCATCTCTATAACTTTGGCGCGGAAGTCCGCCATCCTCTGCAACGAGAGCGTGTGGCGCGAAGCCTTTGTGTTTTGCAGCATAACTTCTCCGTTCCTGTCGTCGCAATTAACCAGTGCAAATGCCGATTTTGGCAGAGCATCGAAGAATGCCTTCTTGGCGCGAATATACTCGGCAAAGGTCTTGTGGTAGTCCAGATGTTCGTGGGTTATGTTGGTGAAAAGTCCTCCCACAAAGCGCAATCCGTGAATGCGCTGCTGCACTATGGCGTGCGACGAACACTCCATAAAGCAATACTCGCAACCCTCGTCGACCATCTCACGCATCATAGCGTTTAGGCGTATGGCGTCGGGTGTGGTATGGGTCGAAGTAATCTCCTTCTTGCCCACTTTGTAAACCACGGTTGAGATAAGTCCCGCCTTGTATCCCAGCGACTGCACCAAGTCGTAGAGCAGTGTTGCAATGGTTGTTTTTCCATTTGTGCCTGTCACGCCCACAACCTTCAACTCGTGCGAAGGGTTTCCGTAGAAGTTGGATGCTATGATGCCCATAGCGAGATTGGTATCTTCGACCACAACGAAGGTACATTCGCCCTTTGCCACCTCGTCGGGTATGCGTTCGCAGATGATGGCTTTGGCTCCGGCCTCTATAGCCTTTGCTATGAAGTTGTGACCATCAACCACCGTACCCGCAACGGCAAAGAAGCAGTCGCCCTCGCCAACGGTGCGAGAGTCGTAGGTTAGTCCCGAGATTGCGACCTCGCCGCAGCCTCTCAACTCTCTATATGTAACACCTCTGAGTAACTCGTTTAGTATCATTTAAGTGTAATTGTTATTTGTCGGTTGTTATTCGTAATCTTAGTATTCGGTGCCAGGCTCTGCGATTTAACTGCGCCACAGCCCACAATCGTAACCTTCAAGCCGCACTTCTCGAGTAGAAATAGAGCGTCGTCGACACCCATACCTACAACATTCGGAACAACGCCATCTATTGTCGAAATGCCCTCTATTGTTGCGCTCTTGTCGCCCTCTTTGCTGTCGCTCCTGCCCCACTCATAGTCGCCATTTATTGAGGTATTCACTCCATATTCGTCCGATATGGTCTGCATCTTTGTGGTATTGCCACCTTTGATGTTTGTGGCGTGATGCTTGGTTACCGATACGGTTTGAGCGTAGTTGCGATTGCGGTTGTAAAGGAATGTTGCCACCTGCTTCTGAACGGGGCCTGCCAGACCGGCACCAGAACTCTGCTTGCCCTTCTGCTCCTTGGTGAATATGGCAGTCATAATGATGTAGCGAGGGCTTTCGGCCGGGAAGTATGTGACCATCGAGCCGTAGTAGTAGCCGTCACTCTTCTTGTACTTTTTGCCATCTATTACCGACTCCACCTGTGCTGTACCCGTTTTGCTTCCGCTGCTGAATGGGCAGACGCTCTTGTTGAAGTAGTGTTTTGCAGTGCCATTTTGCGATACCGCCTCCATAAATGAACGCAAGGTGTCGAGTGTTCGTTTCGAGCAAATCTGTTCATCGAGTACTCGTACGGGAGCCTCGTTCACAACTTCGCCATCGCGCTCGGTGCGAAGCACTAATCGTGGAGCCACCATACGTCCATTGTTTGCAACAGCGTTGTAGATGGCTATGGTGTGCAGCGGTGTAACCTCCACACCATAACCATAGGCTATATTGACGAGTGCATTATAACGCGATTGGTGTTTGTGGTCGAGGTGTGCAAAGTATTTGCTTCGCGCACCCAACTCCTCCAAACCCACCTTCGAGTCAATGCGTAGTTTGCGACAGAAGTCGGAGAACTTTTTCGGGTCGCTGCTAAAGCAGTCGAACGCCGCCTTTGTGAAGTATACGTTCGACGACTCGGCAAAGGCTGTTCGCATATCTATGATGCCACCGCTCTCGGTGCCTATGGCGTGCGAGTCTTTTGCCGATGCGCCGGTCCTACTGTCCAACTTAACTCTGCGACCAAGCCCCGCGTCGTAGGTCTTGGTGGTTGGTACTCCATTCTCCAGTAACGCCATTGCTGTGATGAGTTTGAATGTCGAGCCGGGGTTTACAGGCACTCCAATAGCGTAGTTTACGCCTTCGTGGCAGGTGTTGGTAGTCTCGTCGCGTTTGAGGTTTGCCATTGCCAAAATATCGCCCGTGGCACACTCCATAACGATGGTTGTACCCCAAAAGGCGTTCTCTTTGATAATCTGGTCGCTCAATGCCGAGTGTACCATATCTTGAATATCCACGTCGAGAGTGGTAACTACGTCGCAGCCATTTTGAACCTCGACATTGTCCTTATCCTTGATGCGTACCCTATAACGATTGGTTATGCGCTGTGTTCGTTGACGACCATCGTGCCCTGCAAGCGTATCCCTATAGGCACTCTCGATGCCGTAGCAACGGTGATGCTCCAGACGTCCGATGGTGCGCGCTGCTCGGTCTCCAAGAGGGTAGATGCGGTGGTCGTGCTTCTCGGTGGAGTAGGTTACGCCACGCTTCAGCAGAGGCGAATTTTTGATTACCTCCCACTCGTTAGCATCTAAATCTCGGAATATGCGAATGTTGTGAGCACCTGGGTTTACGGTGACATCCGGAACGGTGTCGAGATACTCCTCTTTGAATATCATCCACTTTTTACGGGTCTTTTTCTGTGTCTTTGTGCCGTAGTTTATGAAGCGGCGATTGTTTTTGATGAGTATGTTGTA
This sequence comes from Alistipes sp., assembly GCA_045653565.1. Lineage (GTDB taxonomy): Bacteria > Bacteroidota > Bacteroidia > Bacteroidales > Rikenellaceae > Alistipes. The sequence continues at coordinate 7,036 of JAZOMA010000043.1, read as the reverse complement.
GTACTCGTTAGAACGCTTATCACCAATGCAATCGGCAAGCGTTTGTGCCAAAATCTTCGACTGCTCCTTATACTTCTCGAATCCTATATGTTGAAATCGCTCGCATCCGAAGTCGATGTAGACGGTTGTGCGTGTGATGGAGGTTGCCAACACATCGCCATTGCGAGAGTAGATGTTGCCTCGTTGTGCCGAAACTTTGTTCGTCTTAAAGATAAAGTCTTTACTTAATTGTGCAAAGCCATCCTTGTATCTATCGTTGTTGATGATCGAGCACGCCTTAAACAAGAACAAAATCATTATTGCCACAAGTATCCATTGCAACACCCTAAGACGATAACTTATCGCCTCTTTTGCCTTATCCTGCTGTTTGTTCAAGTTCTCCATATCCGCACTCTCTATTTCAAAACTATTGGGGTGGTGTGTGGGTCGTTCAACTCTATGCCACGACGCTTCATCTCTTCGAGTATGGCCGAACGAGATGAGCACTTGGTGCGCTGCTCCGAGGTGCGAATTGCTCGCTCCCTGTAGAGTTGAACCTCGTTGCGTAGTGTGCTGCAATCCATATCTGCTGTGAATGAGCTGAATCGGATGGCGGTAGTGGTCAGCAGAGTGACTGCCATCGCACCCAGCATCAAATAGAAAAATTGCATAACGACATTGTTCGTAAGAATGTCGCCATTGAAGACGCCCTTGATAACTTTGGCGGCTTGCGCCTTGCGCTTAACTCGCTTTGTGGGTGTTGTGGCTGTAGCGTCGCCCGTATGTATACGCACAATCTCGGTCTGAGGCACCCCTGTTGTCGCTGAAGTTTGCTCGTTCTGGTTGGTCATCGTTTTAGAGTTTTATCGCTGCACGCAACTTTGCCGAGCGTGAGCGTGGGTTAGCCTCCAACTCCTCGGTAGAAGGGGTTATTGGTTTGCGTGTAACAATCTCGAATGGGGTGGTGGCACGACCGAAGAAATCCTTCTCGACCTTACCTTCGAAATTGCCGCTACGCATAAAGTTTTTTACCAATCTATCTTCCAATGAGTGATATGATATCACCACCAATCGTCCGCCCGGGCGCAACACCTTCAATGCCTGCTCCAACGCCATCTTTAGAGCCTCCATCTCGCCATTCACCTCGATGCGCAACGCCTGAAACAACTTGGTCAGAAATTTCGCCTCGTCCTTCTTTGGTGTGCAGGGCGCCACCGCCTTTACCAACTGCGCCGTGGTTTTAATCTCCTCATTCGCACGCGCACGAGCAATGCAGGCTGCAATTTTCCACGTGGTGTCCAACTCGCCATATTGCGAGAATATCGCAGCCAACTCCTCCTCCGAGTAGTAGTTTACCACATCAGCGGCGGTGCGACCTCCACGTTGGTTCATTCGCATATCGAGCGGAGCATCGCCACGAAACGAGAAGCCTCGCTCCTTGGCGTCGAAGTGGTGCGACGAAACACCCAAATCTGCCAATATACCATCAACCTCTGTTACTCCTCGCAGACGCAACGCCGAACGCAGAAAGCGGAAGTTGCTCTCTACGAAGTGAAAATGGTCGTCCTCGGGAGCATTTGCCAATGTGTCGCGGTCTTGGTCGAAGGAGTACAACGCGCCACCCTCACCCAAATCTTCGAGTATTCGGCGGGTGTGACCGCCACCTCCGAAGGTCAAATCGGCGTATGTTCCGTCGGGCTTGATATTGAGCAATTCGACAGACTCTTCGAGTAGTACGGGGGTGTGATATGAAGACATAGTTTGGCAATATTATATATTGCCACAAAGGTAGCAAATTTTGTTGTAATGTAAAATAGTTTAGTTCCTATTTTTTGACGATAGAAAAGAGTGGAGTCCGAAGATGTCTGGGAAACATTTTCGGACTCCTGTAGTTAGGTTAGTTAGGTTAATGAGCAATGTGGGAGAACCCCACGATTTGTATATGCAAAGGTACACCAATTTTTATTATCTCCAAACTTTTTGTGTTATATTTTTAGAAAATTTCAACGAAATCGTAAAATATTTAATCAAAACAGCCAAAAATGGTTAAAAATTGTAATTATTTAAAAATTTTAATAATTCTTTAGCCCCTTTTGACAAAAAAAAAGCGTGCCTAAACTTATTAGACACGCCGTAATTTATATGTACACGTTGCTCGCTATTACGGGTTCTTGCTTGCGTCGTACAGGCCATATCCCGGATCGGTACCAACCTGGAACTCCGTTTGGGTATATTCGTTACCCCATCCATCTTTTGCAACGACCATAATGTCGGCATCTGGGTCTGGCAGGGTGAACTTCCACATTGTATGGCAATAGTGGTAGTTGTCGGAGTTACCTCCGTAGATACCACATACCACGCCAACGGTCCAAAAGTCGCGTCCCGACTCCGTTACGGTAGTTGCTACTCGTTTAGGGTCTGCGTAGGTGTACGAGCCAATCAAAGCGGTGTATGCTGGAGTGTTGGCATAATCGTAGAGCGATGTCATATTGCCAATTTTTGTGGTTCGCTTGCCGGTTGTCTTGTTGTAGTTCCACACCTCGACAGTCCAACGCGACGGATCCGAACTAAATACATTTGCCAGCACTACGCTGCGATCGTATGGGAACTGGTAATAACCCATCGTTCCATTCTTGTTGGTGTCGGTGATTTCGCCTCCTGTGATGTCACCACCGCGATGCAGACGAATCTGGTAGTTCTCGTCGTTCATACCGTAGGCAGCGCCCTTGTGAATAGATTTTGTTATGGTGTTACCCTTAATTTTAACCACGCCATATCCGCTTGGTGCGCCATCGCACGCCAAGTTGGTGGCCTCGCCCCAGCCTGTGCCGTGGATAGTAGCCCAACTCTGCTCGAAGATTTTGTGTCCGGTACCCTTTGCCACGTGGTCGTAGCAGCGACGGAAGTGGAGGTGTCCCGACATAATGTACGCCTCCTGGAATTGATCCATCAGCGTGAATACATCCTGCATATTGCTATTGTTATACATAGGTATATGCACGCACAAGATCACCATCTTATTCTTTGGCACGAGTGCCAAATCTTGCTTCAGCCACTCTTTCTGCTCGTCCGTGAATTTCGTGGATACATAGTCGCCACCCGGATTTGTGTTGGTGTTCCATTGCACATTTCTCATACATACGATGTGCGCGTCACTACGATTGAACGAGTAGTTGACAGGTCCGAAGCACTCCTCAAAAGGTCTCTGTATCTTGAGGTTATAGGTTGAGCTGTATGGGTCGGCGCAAATAGGCAATGTCGCCGAGAAGTGCGCATTGTCGTGATTGCCCATAACGGCAAAGAATGGTACGCCCGTCAACTTTACGTCCAACGCCTCGCGCATCTCGTAGAACAGATATTCGTTGTTTGTCTTTGCCGGGCTGTAGATTACGTCGCCCAAAACTACGCCATAGCACGGTATGTCAACCGTCTTCGAGTAGTTCTTAATCTCAGCGCAATACTGAGCCTTAAGACGCTCGGTGTGCGATGATGCACTCACTTGCGTGTCTGCCAAAGCGAGTAGGGCAAACTCTTTCTCCTTGCCGCCTGCCAGCTTCTCGAACGTGAAGTCGTAACGCTGCGAACTACTTGGATATTTAAGGAAGTAGCACGGCAGACCATACTCATTGGTAGGAACCTTAACATCTGCTGGCAACGAGCAGTAGATGTATCGTGTATCGGCCGTTACGCCATCCAACTCATAATAGCCGTTGCTGTCGGTTGCGGTTACTTGAAAACCATCGCTTACTGCCACATTTGCAATCGGCGAGCCATCCGAGTAACGAACATTTCCGAATACTCGCTTGTAGCGGATAAGGAACTCGTCCTCTTCCGCTGGCAAAAGGTCGATTGCGACGCCCACTTGGCGTTTGTAGACAATCTCTTTGAACTCGCGAACAACACCCTTTTCGAGCGGTTTGCTTGGGGACCACTTTGCCACCATCTTGTTTCCCGAACGCTCCACAAATTCAATTTCGCAGTTGTCAATATTGATGGCAGGAAGTGCGATATGGAACACGCTCGTCTTGCTTGTCGAAAGCGTGTAATTTGTAGGTAATGTGTATGTTACCACATTGCTGCTGTTGGATGTTGCCGAGATTGTTGCTGCCGAGCAATTAACGGCAAATTCTCCCGAAAGTTTTGCTCCGGTAGTCGATGTGATGACGATTTTTTCCAACACCACACCCTCGAACGACGCCTTCACTGGAAATCGCAAAATTGAGGCGAGGTGAGAGAGCGAAATGTTGCTATTTTTGCTGGTTGTATAGGCACACATAGGCGCACTATGCGGTGCAAATGTTCCTTCGGTGTATGGTTGCTCAGCGATAAATTCCACAATCGGCTGCTCGGCCGTAGTCGAGGTTGAGTATGGATAGACAACCGAGCGAGGATAGCTCAAAACTGCGTTTACTCGAAAGTTTGCAGTCGTTCTATTTTCGTCGATTTGTGCCTCCTCGGAGAGTTTTCCGTTTACAACGATGCGGTCACCTTCGCTCCAATAAACCGGATATGTGTCGCCATTTTTGCTGCCTAACGATGTTCTTGTGTCTGTTAGCGAAACAGATATTGTAGTGGTCTGGTCGTTTACCAGAGTTTCTGTTGTATCGGTTGTGCAACCAATGAGTAGTGTGGCGATAAAGGTGGTGATTATTAGTATTTTTCTCATCTTATGATATGGTATGTAATCAAATTATAATTAAACAGACCTGCAAAGGTATGTAATATTTGCTTTGTTTGCAACCTTAAGTTTTCGAAAGTTGAAATTAGTTAGAATAACTCTAATTGGTCAATCTCGTGATTGAAACTTTTGCGGTGGTAGGGCGAGAGTCCAAATTCGCGTACAGCAAGGCGATGCTCGCGAGTGGGATAGCCCTTATTTTTCGCCCAATTATACATCGGATACTCTGCGTCGAGGCGCAACATATAGTCATCGCGGAAGGTCTTTGCAAGCACCGATGCCGCTGCAATGTTGGTGTATTTTCCGTCACCCTTTACGATGCACTGAAAGGGTAGCGTTAACTTTGTGTAGAAACGATTTCCGTCTATGGCGAGAAACTCGGGTTGTGGCTGTAACTTCTGGACTGCCAACGACATACCTTCGAACGAGGCGTGCAGAATATTAATCTCGTCAATGCGCTCTGCCGACACCTCCTGTACCGCCCACGCAATCGCCTCTTTGCAGATTATTTCGCGCAGTGCGTAACGATTTTTCTCGCTCATCTGCTTCGAGTCGTTCAGTAGCGGATGGTAGAAATCGGGTGGCAAAATCACTGCCGCAGCAAAGACTGAGCCGGCAAGGCAACCTCGCCCCGCCTCGTCGCAACCCGCCTCCAAAAGTTCGTGCTGAAATGAGTTCTCTAACATAAAATTCCGAAATCTTTGCCGCAAAGTTATACTTTTTTAGCGGAAATTCGCGGAAAAAACCTATCTTTGTGCTATGCAACTATTCTCCCTTACTCGAAAGTCTGCCGTTATGGCACTACTGCTGCTTGTTGCGGTTGTTGCCGCTGCAACGGTGCGCTATGTGGTTGCACCGTATGGTGTGGAGCAGTTTGGCGGTTTCGACCATCCGACGTGGTGTCTGGCGCTGGCTGCTGCAATATTTGCCTGCACAGGCTCTATACAGACACGAATACTCTCGCGTGCAGGGCTGAATTTTGGACATTCGTCGCAATCAATAGTTGTCTACGGAGTGTTGTCGTGCGGACTCTTTTTTGCACCTGAGCCATTGTGTGTTGCAATGGCGGCATTCTGTTTGGCGATGGCAGTAAACCTGATGCTGAAGTCGCTACGCAACGCCGACGAGAAGGAGTCACTATTCTTTGCGTCGATGTTGCTCGGAGCGTCGGCACTCTGCTATGCACCTTGTGTGGTGCTGGTGGCGATTATCCCGATAGCCATACTCTCGCTATCGTTGTCGTTTCGTCAAGTGGTGATGATGTTGGTAGGATATTTGTTACCTCTGCTTGCCGCTTCGTATCTCTACTGGTATGGTGGCGGCGAGTTTGTGGAGTTTTGGACCAATATGTATTCTAAACTCGCAACACCGCAAGTTGTCGTTTTCGAACAGATTCCATATGTAGCACTCGCTATGGTTGTCGCTTCGGTTGCTATGATGCTGGGCGGAGGAGTCTATCTGGCGATGCGTGTTAGCAATGTTTCGCTCTCGATGCGCAATCGTCGTGCGCTCTATCTGTTGCTTTGGGTGTTGCTCTGCTCGTTGGCGATGCTGCTTGTTCCTGCAACCAATCTTTCGTTGCTCGCTATTGTTGCGGTGCCTGCTACTATAGTGATGGGCTTTCTCCTGGGCGTTCTGCCCAACAATATCTCGATTATTGCCTATTGGGTGCTACTGGCGTTGTTCGTTGCGCACCTTTTTGTTGCGTAATTAGGTCGAGAATATCCTTTTTGGGTGCAAAACCCCGATTTCCCCTATATATATTAACATAGGTATAGAAGAATTATTAAAAAAAATTAAAAAAATCTTGAAAAAGATTTGCAGATTCAAAAAAAGTCGCTACCTTTGCAACCGCAATTAAGGAAAACAACGGTTCTGAAACTTATGAAAATCGCTCGAAAGAGTGAAAAAATAGCGAAAAACAAAGTTTTTTCGAAAAAATTGCAAAAAAGTTCTTTCAAAATTTGGTGGTTAGGAAAATTTGCTTTACCTTTGCACCACTTTCGCGTCCGAAATATGACAAGCGAGAGATTTGAAAACGGTTCTTTGATTTACTGGTTATATTAAGAGAGAAAATGTAGTATTTATCTGTCAATTTCCTTTAATGGAAAATGAAGTAGTCAGGACTCTAACAATACATTATGATTTTTTTTACAATGGAGAGTTTGATCCTGGCTCAGGATGAACGCTAGCGGCAGGCTTAACACATGCAAGTCGAGGGGCAGCATAAAACAGTGTTTGCACTGTTTGGTGGCGACCGGCGCACGGGTGCGTAACGCGTATGCAACCTACCTGTAACAGGGGGATAACACTGAGAAATTGGTACTAATACCCCGTAACATCATTGGAGGCATCTCTGATGGTTGAAAGTTCCGGCGG
>JAZOMA010000042.1:0-42719 GCA_045653565.1 Alistipes sp. | reverse complement strand
CCTCTTCACATTCGCAGTTCGTGACTTCTTGATTGAGAAGGCTAACCTTGCAATGCCAACCGAGTTTATGAAGCGTTGGTTGTACACCATCAACGAGGGTAAGTTCTCTATGGAGGATAACGAGAAGGACTTCGAGTCGTTCCTCAAGATGTTCACTTGGAACTACATCCAGCGTCGTGTAATCGAGGCAGAGCAGATTACCGTAACCGCTGACGAGGCTAAGGCAGAGGCTAAGGTGTTTGCAGCAGCGCAGTTCGCTCAGTATGGTATGCCTAACGCACCAGAGGAGATGCTCGAGAACTTCTCGAAGAGCATCCTCGAGAATAAGGAGCAGAACCAGAAGATCTACGAGAAACTCTACGAGCAGAAGGTTGTAGAGTCTGTTAGTGCGAAGGTTAAGGTTACCGAGAAGGCTGTTTCGGCTGAGGAGTTTGCAGAGTTGGCTAAGAACTTGTAAGAAAAGCCGTCTAAAAGGGCGATTTCTGCGTTACGCTCACTTTTTAATTGCTCACATACGCTCGAGTATGCTCCGCATTAAAAAGTTTCGCAAGCCTTGAAATCTCACCTTTTATACAACTTTTAGGTAATTGCATTATGTATTACAAAAGACTCTGCAAGTTGGTATTAGACTTGCGGAGTCTTTAGTCTTTGATAAACGAATAAGAGCCAAGGGCTAATGGTCAATGGCTAAAAGCTAAAAAGATATGAAAGAGTTCGAAAAGTTTGCCCACGCACATTGTGGCATCTCGTCGTTGCGATTGCACGATTATAAGGCGTTGCATTCGGCATATATCAACCCGATGATTTTGGAGGAGCGTCAGTTGAACGTCACTCAACTCGATGTGTTCAGCCGTTTGATGATGGATCGCATCCTCTTCCTCGGCGCACCTGTGACCGACGATGTTGCCAACATCATCCAGGCGCAACTTCTCTTTTTGGAGTCGGCAGATCCGTTGAAGGATATCCAACTCTACATCAACTCACCGGGTGGTAGCGTATCGGCAGGTTTGGGTATTTACGACACTATGCAGTTGGTAAATTGCGACGTTGCAACCATCTGTACGGGTATGGCAGCCTCGATGGGTGCTGTGCTTTTGACTGCAGGTGCTGCGGGTAAGCGTTTGGCTTTGCCACACTCGCGTGTGATGATTCATCAGCCACTCGGAGGTGTGCAGGGACAGGCGTCGGATATCGAGATTACGGCTCGCGAGATTGCCCGCACCAAGCGCGAGTTGTACGAGATTTTGTCGGAGCATTCGGGTAAGAGTATTGCCGATATTGAGCGCGATGCCGATCGTGACTATTGGCTCACGGCAGAGGAGGCAAAGGCGTACGGTTTAATTGATGGAGTTTTGACCAAACATTCGAAGTAGTTATGGCACAAAAAGGGGGTAAGCGAGGCAACTCGCACGGCGTAGATTGCTGCTCGTTCTGCGGTCTAACGCGCAACGAGATTCCGGTTATGTTTCAGGGCTTAGCTGGCGTAAATATCTGTGCCAGATGCGTTAATGCTGGATATAAGGCGTTGTTCCAGACGGAGTGGGACGAGGATGAGACAACGAGGTCTCGAGCCATTTCGCTCGACGACGTGCCAAAGCCAAAGGAGATAAAGGAGTTTCTCGACAAATATGTTATCGGTCAGGACGAGGCTAAGCGTTCGATTGCGGTAGCGGTATACAACCACTACAAGCGTCTTTCGGCGGAGTACAATGGTGGCGATGTCGAGTTGGATAAGTCGAATATCGTACTTGTTGGTCCTACCGGTACGGGCAAGACTCTGATTGCTCGCACCATCGCTCGTATGTTGAAGGTTCCATTCACTATTGTGGATGCTACGGTGCTGACTCAGGCGGGCTATGTGGGCGAGGATGTTGAGAGCATTCTCTCGCGTCTGTTGCAGGCGGCAGACTACAATGTTAAGTTGGCAGAGCGCGGTATTGTCTTTATCGACGAGATAGATAAGATTGCCCGCAAGGGCGACAACCCAAGCATCACGCGCGATGTATCGGGCGAGGGTGTGCAACAGGCGTTGCTCAAGATTTTGGAGGGTACGGTTGTGAATGTTCCACCAAAGGGTGGTCGCAAGCACCCCGAGCAGCAGTATATTCAGGTCAATACCAAGAATATACTCTTTGTCTGCGGTGGAGCCTTCGACGGTATCGAAAAGCGCATAGCGCAGCGATTGAATACTCGAGCAATGGGCTACGGAAGAGTTGATACGGAGAGTATCGACCGCGAGAATATGTTGAAGTATGTGCAACCACAGGATATCCGTTCGTTCGGAATTATTCCGGAGTTGGTGGGCCGTATGCCTGTGCTGACGCACCTCGAGCCACTCTCGCGCGAGGCGTTGCGTAACATCCTCACCGAGCCAAAGAATGCCCTCATAAGTCAATACAAGGCGATGTTCAAGATGGATGGAGCGGAGTTGGAGTTTACCGCCGAGGCGTTGGACTACATTGTGGATAAGGCGGTGGAGTTCAAGTTGGGCGCACGAGGTCTGCGTTCGATTTGCGAAACGGTGATGAAGGAGTTGATGTTCGAGGTTCCGTCATCTGCGGAGAAGCATATTGTGGTGACTCGCGAGTATGCCGAGGAGCGCATCAACCTCGCTTCGCAGACCACTTTGTACAAAGAGAAGTAAGAAAAGTTGCGAAAAGCGACGCAAAGTTGAAAATTTTTGCTAAATTTGTGATTAGCAAAAAACAGATAACATAAATATAACTATGGCAACTAATTCAAATTTAATTAAGGCAGCGGATAATATTCGTATCCTCGCAGCCTCTATGGTGGAGAAGGCAAAGTCGGGACACCCGGGCGGAGCAATGGGCGGAGCAGATTTTGTGAACGTATTGTTTGCGGAGTTTTTGCGCTACGACCCCGATAATATGCTCTATCCTTTCCGCGATAGATTTTTCCTCGATCCAGGTCATATGTCGCCGATGCTCTACTCGGTGCTCGCTTTGGCTGGACACTTTTCGATGGAGGATTTGCAGCAGTTTCGTCAGTGGGGTAGCATTACCCCTGGTCACCCCGAGGTAGACTTTTTGCGTGGCATAGAGAACACGTCGGGCCCTCTCGGACAGGGTCACGCTATGGGACTTGGTGCCGCTATAGCCGAGCGATTTATGGTTGCCCGCTTTGGCGAGTGGCAGGCTCACAAAACCTACATCTACATCTCGGATGGTGCTGTTCAGGAGGAGGTGTCGCAGGGTGTAGGTCGTATTGCTGGCGATCTCGGTTTGGCAAACATCATAATGTACTACGACTCGAACAATGTTCAGCTCTCGACTAAGGTTGACGAGGTCGACAGAGAGGATGTTGCAGCGAAGTATCGTGCGTGGGGCTGGCAGGTGTTGGAGATTGATGGCCATAACGTTGACCAGATTCGCGAGGCTTTGACCGTAGCGAACGCTTCGACCGAGGCTCCAACGCTCATCATTGGTCACACCATTATGGGTAAGGGTTTGGTAACGGCAGAGGGCGAATCGTTCGAGGATAAGGTTTCGACTCACGGACAGCCTGTCACGGCTGCTGGTGCAAGCATCGAGGCAACTGTTAAGAATCTCGGTGGCGACCCTGAAAATCCATTCCAGATATTCCCAGAGGTTGCCGAGTTGTATGCAGCTCGTGCCGAGGCGTTGCGTGCCGAGATGGTCGAGCGCAAGAAGGTCGAGGAGGAGTGGCGTCACGCCAATCCAGCTTTGGCTATCAAACTCGATGGTTTCCTCTCGGGCAAGTTGCCAGATATTGACTACCGTTCGATAACTATCAAGTCGGGTTCGGCAACCCGTGCAGCGTCGTCTGCAGTGTTGGGCGCATACGCCGAGCAGGTGGAGAATATGGTGGTTGCATCTGCCGATTTGAGCAACTCGGACAAGACCGATGGCTTCCTGAAGAAGACTCACGCCTTCAAGCGCGGCGACTTCTCGGGTAAATTCTTCCAGGCGGGTGTTTCGGAGTTCACGATGGCGTGCGTGATGAACGGTATGGCATTGCACGGAGGTATCATTCCTGCGTGTGGCACATTCTTCGTATTCTCGGACTATATGAAGCCGGTGGTTCGTATGTCGGCTTTGATGGGATTACACGTTGTATACATCTGGAGCCACGACTCGTTCCGTGTGGGCGAGGATGGACCTACTCACCAGCCAATCGAGCAGGAGGCACAGATTCGTTTGATGGAGCATCTCCGCAACCATAAGGGCGAGCGTTCGATGGTTGTACTCCGTCCTGCCGACGCCGAGGAGGCTGTTGCAGCGTGGAAGATTGCTCTCGAGGAGCATCGTCCTGTAGGTTTGGTGCTTTCGCGTCAGGATATTAAGTCGTTGCCAAGCCACGTGGCTCGTATTGACGAGGCTATGCAGGCATATAAGGGTGCTTATACAGTTCTCGACTCGGCAAATCCAGAGGTTGTTATGGTGGCTTCTGGCTCGGAGGTATCGACATTGGTTGCCGGAGCAGAGTTGCTGTTGAACGATGGCGTGGCGGTTCGCGTAGTTAGCGTTCCAAGTGAGGGACTCTTCCGCGACCAGCCAAAGTCTTATCAGGAGAGCATACTCCCTTCGGGTGTTTTGCGCTACGGTATGACTTCGGGATTGCCTGTGACATTGCTCGGTTTGGTAGGCTCGATGGATCATATCCACGGACTCGACCACTTCGGACATTCGGCTCCGTTCAAGGTGCTGGACGAGAAGTTTGGCTACAATGGCGAGACCGTCTACAACGAGGTTAAGAAGTTGTTGCAGAAGTAGCACACACCTCTGCGGAGGAGAGTAACTGCCATCTTATGCGGGTGGCGCAACTTAAACAATTATGAAGAGATTGCAATTTCGATTGTGATATACGCATTGACGGGGCACGAATAGTTGTCCTGTCAATGTGTTTTCTTTTGATGAACGAAACTAAAACTATATTACCATGAAGAGATTAACACTTTTTTTGGCGGCATTGACCGCTACAGCAACCCTTTCGGCGCAGTACTACACAGATGCCGTAAACAAGGATATGCTGCATATCCGCGAGGCGAGAACATTGCAGCGCAGGCATATCAACCTGCCTACGATTGATGGCTACACTCCGTACAAGGCGGACCTTCACACTCACACCATCTTTTCGGACGGCCATACCTCGATGGAGGCTCGTGTTCGCGAGGCCTGGGCAGACGGTTTGGATGTAATGGCTGTGACCGAGCATCTCGAGCACCGTCCACACGAGAAGAATCTTGTGAAGTATTTGAATGGCTATACCAAAGGTGCTGAGGCGAAGAACTACGGCTTTGTGTCGGACAATCGTCCGGCTTCGGCAGAAGAGATATACGTAGATTTGAACTTTCCTGTTGAGGTAGCCAAGAAGGAGGCTCTCAAGTATGATATTGCCATCATTCCGGGTATCGAGATTACACGTAAGGAGGGCGAGTATAGCCACTTCAACGCTCTGTTTACGACTGACAACAAGGCTGTGTATGCACCTGAGACCATCGAGTCTATCCGCAACGCCAAGAAGCAGGGTGCATTGGTTATGCACAACCATCCGGGCTGGACTCATAAGGATATGAAGTTGACAAAGTTTGAGAAGACAATCTACGATGCGGGTCTGCTCGACGGTATCGAGGTTATGAATACAGAGGAGTTTTATCCGCAGGCTATTGAGCGAGCAAAGAAGTACAACCTCTTTGTTTCGTCGAATACCGACGTTCACTACTCTTCGGCAGAGACCTACGGCTCGCACCGCAATATGACCATTATCTATGCGAAGGATAGAAGCCTTGAGTCGTTGCGTGAGGCTCTCGTGGCAGGTCGTACCCTCGCCTACTCGTTTGGTACATTGGCGGGCGACAAGGAGTTGTTGCGCAAATTCTTTGAGGCTTCAGTTTCGGCGCGCAAGACTATTGTGGACTACAAGGGTCGCACCGAGGTTATCATTACAAACAACAGCTCGATTGATTGGATGCTCTGTCGCGAGGGCGAGAAGATGGTGGAGTTGAAGGCTAACTCTTCGATTATCATCCGTTTCCGTCCTTCGAAGCCAACATTGTTCACCATTTTGAATACTTGGTGTGGCGAGAACGAACACCTTACACACGATTTTAATCTCTAAACTATGAAAAAGATACTTTCGTTATTGGCACTCGTGGTTGCCTGCACCGCATCGGCGCAGTACTATCAGGATTCGTACAACCCCGATATTTTGCATATTCGCAAACCTCGAAATTTGGTTCGTACAGAGTTCCTAATTCCGAATATCGACGGCTACAACGGCTACAAGGCCGACCTCCACACCCACACCATCTATTCGGATGGCTCGGTGGCTATGGATATGCGTCTGCGCGATGCGTGGAAGGATGGTTTGGATATTATGGCAGTAACCGAGCATCTCGAGTATCGTGCCAGCGAGCCACACTTCGTAAAGTGGATGAAGGGCTACGTTAAGAAGGGAGCCAAGGCGGAGAACTTCTACATCACCCGCTACCCTGTAATGCCCGAGCGTAAGGATCTGCATACCGACTTCCAATATCCTGTGGAGCACGCTCAAAAGGTGGCGAAGGCGTACGATATAGCCATTATCCCGGGTATCGAGATAACTCGTGAGCCACTCGTTTATGGTCACTTCAACTGTCTGTTCACTACCGACAACAACGCTATTCACGGTGCTACGTGCGACGAGTCTATCCGCAACGCCAAGGCGCAGGGGGCTCTCATTATGCACAACCACCCGGGCTGGCGTCGCAAGAGTATGGAGATGCTCGAGTTCGACCGTATGATATACGACGAGAAGTTGATTGACGGTATCGAGATTATGAATGGCGCAGAGTTCTATCCTAAGGCTATAACTCGCGCATTGAAGCACAACCTCTTTATGACGGCTAATAGCGATACTCACGCTGTTTCGGAGCGAGTGGATGGTCAGCCACAGCGCAATATGACCTTCATCTTTGCTAAGGATAAGTCGTTGGCATCAATTCGCGAGGCTATCGAGGCGCGTCGCACCATCGCCTACTCGTTTGGTACGATTGCCGGCGAGGAGTCGCTGTTGCGTAAGTTCGTTGAGGGTTCGTTGGAGATTCGCACGGCAGGCGTTGACAAGAAGGGTAAGGCTCAATATGTTATCAAGAATAACTCCTCTGTAGAGTTCCTCGTGCGCTTCGAGGGTGGCAATCCGGTATCGGTGGCAGGACTCTCGTCAACCTTCATCAAGGAGCAGAAGGCTGGACAAAAGTCACTTATTATTGATAGCGCGTGGTGCGGCGAGGATAAGCACCTCGCAATAGAGATTAAGGCGGAGTAAATTTGTGGCTATTTACGCTTTGTATGGTCGGATTCGCTCCTGTATGCGCCTTTTTTGATAATTTTTACTATATTTGCGCAGTTATCGAAAGGAGAAAAGTAGATGTATTGGAGCGAATTTTGGGATTTTGTGAAGCGTAATCTGCTCACTATAGTGTTGGTGGCGGTTGTTGCGGTGTCGTTTCCGCTGACGCTCATCTTCATTATACCTGTTGCAGCCGTTGTTCTCTACTTCCAGATGATGTTGTGGAGGGCGCGTAGGGCTTACCAAGGTCAGAACCCCGACTCCTCTACCAGAAAGAGTGAGAACGGGGATGTTAAAATTGTGCGTACCGAGCCAACCGAACAGCGTGTGAACGACGATGTTGGTGAGTATGTCGATTTCAAGGAGATTACAGAGGAAGAAACCAAGTAGACATCGCAGGGCGAATAGCCCAAGGGTGCAGTTGAAAGATGAATATTTTGAAGAGATTTTTTGGCTCAATCGGCAAGTATATGATACTTATGGGCAAGGTCTTCTCTCGTCCGGAGAAGGCACGCATATACTATCGCCGTGTAGTTAACGAGATAGATGCTCTCGGTATCAATTCGATACCTCTGGTGGCTATTATCTCGGTGTTTATCGGTGCGGTAATCACTTTGCAGATGGCACTTACCTTAGAGTCGCCATTTATTCCAAAGTTTATGATTGGTTACGCCACTCGCGAAACTATGTTTTTGGAGTTCTCGTCTACGGTCGTAGCAATTATTTTGGCAGGTAAGGTAGGCTCGAATATCGCCTCGGAGATTGGCACTATGCGTATAACCGAGCAGATTGATGCGTTGGAGATTATGGGTGTGAACTCCGCTTCGTACCTGATACTCCCAAAGATTGTCGCTACGGTATTCTCATTTCCGCTGTTAGCACTCTTTAGTATGATAATCGGTACGGTCGGTGGCTACATCATCGCAATGACAGGTGTGGTGTTGCCTGCCGAGTACATCGAGGGTCTGCACTACTACTTTATCCCGTTCGAGATAACCTACTCGCTGATTAAGATGGCGGTGTTTGCATTCCTCACAACCTCTATTTCGGCGTTCTATGGCTACTACGCAGCCGGCAACTCGTTGGAGGTGGGTCGCGCGTCGACTCGCGCTGTGGTGACAAGTTCGATTGCCATTATGATTTCAAACCTTATCATCACCCAGTTAATGCGAACATAGTATGATTAAAGGAGAACACATATACAAGTCGTTTGATGGTCGCACCATCTTGGAGGATATCTCGGTAGAGTTCGAATCGGGCAAGACCAACCTTATAATTGGTCGAAGCGGCTCGGGTAAGACGGTGTTGCTTAAGACGCTGGTCGGACTTCACGAGGCAGATAGCGGAAATATATTCTACGACGATAAGAACTATACGACACTCTCGTTTACCGAGCGTAAGGAGGTGCGTCGCGAGGTGGGTATGATATTTCAGGGTGGAGCGTTGCTCGACTCGTCGACCGTGTACGAGAATATTCGCCTTCCGCTCGATATGTTCACCGACAAGACGGACGAGGAGAAGGATAAACGCGTGAAGGAGTGTTTGGCGCGCGTGGAACTCTCGCACGCCGGTCACCTCTATCCGTCGGAACTCTCGGGAGGTATGATTAAGCGTGCCGCTATTGCTCGTGCCATCGTACTCAATCCAAAGTATCTCTTCTGCGATGAGCCAAACTCTGGCCTCGACCCGCAGACATCTATCGTCATCGATAACCTCATTCACGATATTACGGTGGAGTACAACATCACCACCATAATCAACACCCACGATATGAACTCGGTGATGGAGATTGGCGAGAAGATTGTCTATATCCACCAAGGCAAGAAGTGGTGGGAGGGTACCAAGGATGATATTCTGCGTGCCGACAACAAGGAGTTGAACGACTTTGTGTTTGCGTCGGCTATGGCAAAACGCGCCAAGTCGGCACTCTAAATTCGGGATGTTTATTAAAGATTGTTTTAAGGGGAGGATGCTCCCCTTAATTTTTTGTTGCAGTGTGACTAACCTCTCAATTTGAGTTGTTCCATCTGTTTTATCTTTCGCATCTGCCATACGAATAGTATGGTAGCCAAAAGTACAGATGCGGAATCGGCTATAGGCATCGAGATCCATACGCCATAGGCTCCGAGCGAACGAGGCAAGAGCCAGAGCAACGGCAAGAGGAATAGCAGTTGTCGTGTCAGCGAGATGAATATCGCCAGCGGAGCCTTACCTATGTACTGGAAGAAACCGCCAACAACAATTTGGAAACCAACGAGTGGGAACATCACCAACACAAGTCGCATACCCTGCACTGCGGCATTCACCAGCAACCCCTCGTCGCCGCCGTTTGACG
This sequence comes from Alistipes sp., assembly GCA_045653565.1. Classification (GTDB taxonomy): domain Bacteria; phylum Bacteroidota; class Bacteroidia; order Bacteroidales; family Rikenellaceae; genus Alistipes. Next base: position 33,073 of record JAZOMA010000042.1, on the reverse strand, counting down.
AGTCTACGAAGGCGCGAGCAATGGTGTAAGGTATGGTCTCGCCCAACAAGAAACCACACGTTGCAATGGCTACTCCGCAACATATCGTCATCAGCACAACTTTGCGAACTCGGGCATAGTTTTTTGCGCCGTAGTTGTAGCCAACAATAGGTTGCATACCCTGATTGAGTCCTTGCACCACCATCACAAAGAGCAACACCACACGGTTGACAATGCCGTAGGCACCAACATACAAGTCGGCTGCACCCTGCGAGCGAGGAACTACGTCGTGAAGTCCTAAACCTCCGTAGTGTAGCATAGCCGTGTTTACAAAGGCTGCTACGGTCGATGCGCAGAGGTTCATTAGAAATGGCGCCAAGCCGATGGATAGGATATTTTTGATGATGCGCCAATCGACGTGAAAAGCCTCGCGCTTGAAGCGCAGGAACGACTTCTTTGAGCAGAAGTGTGACAGCGTCAGCAAGAAGCAGACGAACTGCGAGATTACCGTAGCCGCAGCCGAACCTCGAATGCCCCAGTGGAACACAAAGATGAATAGAGGGTTTAGCACCAGATTCACCGCCACCGAGGTGAGCATTATAGCCATTGACTTTCGAGGGTTGCCTGACGAACGAATCATATCGTTCATACCGAGGTAGAGGTGCATCGTGACATTGCCGAGCAGGATTATCTGCATAAACTCCTTTGCGTATGCCAGCGTCTCGGCAGAGGCTTTACCTCCGCTAAATAGCACCAAAATCTCGTCCAAGAAGGTGAGCATCAGCACCATAATCGTAAGGCCGATTACGATGTTGAGAATTACGGCATTGCAGAGGGTCTTCTCGGCAGCCGCCTTGTTGCCCTCGCCCAAGCGTAGCGATATGCGCGCACCTGCGCCCACGCCAACCATCGCTCCAAAGGCGGCGCCGATGTTCATTATCGGCATAGTGATTGCCATACCGGCAATCGCAGCACCACCAACGCCGTGACCAACGAAGGCGCTGTCAATAAGGTGATAGAGCGATGACGAAGCCATCGCTATTATCGCCGGTGTTGCGTAGTTGAACAACAACTTACCTATATTGTCAGTCCCTAAGGATAGGGTTGGTGCTTTTGCCATTTTTGTTAAATGTTATTTCGCTCAAAAAGACTCTTTGCGCGAGAAGCACAAGGAGTCTTTCTGTAGGGAAAGAACGAGTCTATTTCTTTGCTTTCTTTGCCTTTTTCGAACACTTAAATATAGGGTTCTTCTCGGTAGGAGCCTCCACCGAGAGATCAATGCCACCGCCCAATGCGCGATAGAGGTTGATTATACCCTGAATACCTTCGAAGCGGTCCGAAATCTGCTGCAATCGAGCCGAGAGCAACGCCTGTTGTGCGGTCAATACCTCCAAGTAGGTCGCCTCCGAGTGACTCATCAACTGACGTGTGCTGTATACCGAACTCTCCAAAGTTTCGATTTGGCGAATACGCAAAGCCGTTTTGCTGTGTGCTGCACGGCACTGCGCCAATGCTGTGTTGACCTCGTTACCCGCCTCCAACAACTTGTGGTGGAAGTTCAACAACGCCTCGCGCTGCTTCGATTGAGCAATTTTGTAGTTGGCACGATTGCTACCCGCATTGAATAGCGGCTGCACCAACTTACCCAAGAACGAGAATGCCCAAGTCGCTGGCGAGCCTTTGAATGCTCCGTCGCCCGAGAGCGTGAGCGAAGGGTAGAGGTTGGCGTGAGCGATGTTGGTGTTGTAGAATGCGAGTTGCAACTCATACTCCGCCTGCTGAACATCGGGACGACGCGAGAGTAACTGCGCCGGCACACCTACCAACAGCTGCTGCTTGAAGTCTACGTCATTCAACTCGCCACGTGGGAAATCCTGAGGTGTTGTACCCAATAGCAGAGCAAACGAGTTCTTCGCCTTCGCGAGTTGATACTCGAGGTCGAAGGTCGAAGCGTCAATCGAACAACTATTTGCCTCGGTACGCGAGATGGATGCCTCGTTGGTCATACCCGCCTCCTTCATAGCCTTCATTGTACGAACGTTCTCCTTCCACGAAGCCGAGGTCGAACGCGAAACACGAAGTTGAGCATCGAGCATCAGCAGCGTGTAGTAGTTGTTGGCAATCGCAGATACGAGAGCCGTCTGTACGCTACGACGATAGAGTTTGTTGTACTGCAACGACGCCTCGGCACGACGCTTAGCGTTGATGTTGCGAGCCATAATGTCAATCTCCCAACTCGCCTTAATTGGCAGGGTGTAGGCGAACTGCGACGAGGTACCTGCGCTGATTGATGGCTCGAAACTGAACGAAGGGATAAACGCCAACTTCGCCGCCTGCAACGACAACTCTGCCTGCGAGATACGCTCGGCTGCGAGTTGCATATCGATGTTGTTCTTCAAACCCTGCTCGATATAACCTTGCAGATGTTTGTCGGTGAAGAACTCTCGCCACGACACATCCGCTATGGTTACGGTATCGCCCTTTGCGATGTCGCCATACAGATTCTGGGTAGAAATCTCTTCGGGACGGCTATATTTTTTGTAGATAGAGCAACTTGTGAGCATAGCCACAAGGCTTACAATCAAAACAATCTTTTTCATTACTCCTTCTCCTCCTTGTTTGTGTTAGTTGTTTCAACAGTCTTAACTGGTCGAATCTTCTCTTGCAACCACTGGAACATAATAAAGAGTGCCGGCAATACGAACAAGAGAGCCAAAGTTCCGACAACCATACCTCCTACGACACCCGAACCGATGGTGGTGTTACCGTTAGCACCTACACCTGTAGAGAACATCAACGGAATCATACCGATAACCATTGTGAGAACGGTCATAAGGATAGGGCGGAAACGCTCCTTGGTTGCAGCGTAGGTTGCCATAGCAAGCGACATACCCTGCGCACGCTTCTCACCGGCAAACTCGGTAATCAGAATCGCTGTCTTGGACAACAAACCGATAAGCATAATCAAACCAGTCTGCAGGTAGATGTTGTTCTCCACATCCATCATTCTCGCAAAGAGGAACGAGCCCATCAATCCGAATGGAACCGAGAGAATCACAGCCAATGGAACGAGGTAACTTTCGTAGAGACCTGCCAAGATAAGGTAGATGAGCAAGATACAGATTGCGAAGATGATAACAGTATTGTTGCTACTCGACTCCTCCTCACGTGCAATACCCGCATAGTCGTAGCCGTAACCTACAGGCAATACCTCTTTTGCAACCTCTGCTACCGCCTTCAACGCCTCACCCGAAGAACGACCCTCGGCTGCACGTCCCGAAACACTGATAGCAGGGAACATATTGAATCGCTGCATACGCTCAGGAGCATAAATCTTCTCGAGGGTTACGAATTGGTTGATTGGAGCCATCTCCTCACCAATGCGGATGAAGATGTTGTTCAAGGTGTGCTTGTCGTCACGATATTTAGGGTGTGCCTGAATACGTACCTGATAGAGCTTGGTAAACTTGTTGAATCGGGTAGACATTGTACCGCCATAGTAGCCGTTCAATACGGTCAAAACCTCCTTTGTCGAGGTGCCCGCACGCTTACACTTCGTAGCATCGATGCTAATCTGATACTGCGGGAAGTTAGGCTTAAATGCGGTGTATACCGAACCAATCTCAGGACGATCCTTCAAGCCGTTAATCAAGTCCATTGTGACGTCGTACAAATCCTCGATAGTTCCACCCTTACGATCCTGGAGATAGAGTGTGAAACCTCCCGCTGCACCGAAGCCCGGAATCATTGCAGGGGTCGAGGTTGTTACGGTACCATCGTTAAATTGGCTTGCATACTGCTTGATGCGCTCCTGTACGGCGCTCACGCTGTGCTCCTCGCCAGGACGCTCGTCCCAATGCTTGAGACGGAAGTTGAAACTACCATACGAAGGACCTGTAGCATCACCCGAACCTGCCAACTTACTGTAAGCACGCACCTCCTCCATATCCTTGAGGATGTCGTTGTCGATGCGGTCGAGAATCTGCTTTGTCTGCAAGAGCGAAGTTCCCGGAGGGGTAGTAATCTTCATGTTGATAGTACCCATATCCTCTCGTGGCACCAAACCGGTCTTAGTGGTATTCATATAGTAGTAGAGCAGACCAATCGCACCCAAGAGCAAGATGATGCTGATCCAACGATGGCGCAAGAAGAATGTTACGCCACGCAAGTAGCGTCTTGTGATGGCCGAGAACGATGAGTCGAGAGCCATACCTACACGACGACCGAAGGTTATATCCTTTGTCTTGCCGTTCTCATCCTTTGGCTTGAGCATCATAGCACACAATGCAGGCGAGAGTGTCAAGGCGTTCAACGCCGAGATACCTACCGCCACAGCCATAGTGATACCGAACTGCGTATAGAAGACACCCGAAGTACCACCCATAAACGATGTTGGGATAAACACCGCCATAAATACGAGGGTACAGGTGATAATCGCCGATGTAATACCGCCCATCGCATCTACTGTAGCATTATAAGCCGACTTGTAGCCTGCGTCGAACTTGGCGTGTACGGCCTCAACAACGATAATCGCATCATCCACAACCACACCAATCGAGAGTACCAACGCAAACAATGTGAGGAGGTTGATACTGAAGTCGAAGAGGTAGAGGAACATGAATGTTCCGACAATCGACACGATAGTCGCAATGAGTGGAATCATTGTCGAGCGGAAGTCACGCAAGAAGATAAACACCACGAGTGTTACCAGAACGATAGCCTCCAACAATGTGCGGATTACGTTGTAGATCGAAGCAAAGAGGAAGTCGTTTGTACTCTCCAAAATCTCCATCTCCAAATCGACAGGGAAGTCCTCCTTAGCCTTCTCGAGGAATGCGTCGATGCTCTTGATAACCTCGGTCGCATTCGAGTCAGGAGTCTGGTAGATAACGAACTCGGTACCAGGGCAGCCGTTAACCTCGCACATGTACTGATACGATTGGTTACCCAATTCGATTGTTGCAACATCCTTCAAGCGCAACACCTCACCCTTGTCGAGCGCACGAATTACGATATTCTCGAACTCACTGATGTTCTCCAAACGACCCTTGTAACGCATCGAGTACTGGAAGGTCTGATCAGAACTCTCTCCGAGTGAGCCTGCAGCAGACTCGAGGTTCTGCTCGCCGATAGCTGTTGCGATATCCTTAGGGATAAGCTTATACTGCGCCATTACGTCTGGCTTGAGCCAGATACGCATCGAGTAGTCCGAACCACGCACCTCGACATCACCCACACCCGGGATACGAGAGATCGCAGGCACAAGGTTAATCTTGATGTAGTTTACGATGAAGGTACGGTCGTACGAGGAGTTGGGGCTATAGATAGCCACACGCTCCAAGACGCTGGTCTGACGCTTTCGTACGGTGATACCCGCCTCGACAGCCTCCGAAGGGAGCTGCTTTGTAGCACGAGATACACAGTTCTGCACATTGACAGCCGCCATATCGGCACTTGTTCCGTGCTTGAAGTATACATTGACGCTACCACTACCGTTGTTGCTACAAGTGGAAGACATATAGGTCATATTCTCCACGCCATTGATAGCCTCTTCGAGTGGTACAACAACACTCTTCTGGAATGTTTCGGCACTTGCACCCGGATACGACGCCGACACGAAGATTGTCGGAGGTGCGATATTTGGATATCGCTCGATCGGGAGTGACGCCAAACCGATAAGTCCGCCAATAACCAATATGACTGAGATTACGGTCGAAAGTACCGGACGGTCGATAAATGTTTTAATATTCATCTTATACTCCTTATTTTGGGTTATTCATCTTTCTGATTTACTACGTTCTTGAGCTTAACAGGAACATTGTTGCGCAAAACGCCGATACCCTCGGTGATGATTGTATCGCCCGGCATAAGTCCCTCCTCAACGATGTACTCCTTACCGTCGTTGATCTCGAATACGCCGATAATGGTAGCCTTCGACTTGCCGTTTACGACCTTGTAAGCGTAAACCTTATCCTGAACCTCGTAAGTTGCGTTCTGTGGAATAACTACGCAGCCATCCTGGTTGTGTGGAAGGATAACGATACCCGAACCACCCGAGATGAGCAATCGCTGCTTGTTAGGGAACTTCGCACGGAGAGTAATCGAACCAGTGGTTGGGTCGATGATACCCGAGATAGCCTCAATGATACCCTGCTCCGAGTAGATGCTACCGTCGTTGAGCTGCAACTGTACAGGAGGTAACGACTTCAAAGCGTTCTCGAGAGCACCATACTGACGAGTGAGTGAGAGTACCTGGCTTTCGCTCATCGAGAAGTATACATACATCTCCGAGTTATCCGATACGGTTGTGATAGGTGTAGACTCTGAAGGACGTACGAGAGTACCAACACGGAATGGAAGTGTACCTACAACGCCGTCTACTGGGCTCTTGATAAGAGTGTAAGCGAGGTTGTTGCTTGCGGTAAGCTCGTCGGCCTTAGCCTGAGCAAGCTCTGCCTTTGCACTTGCAAGGTTTGTGCGAGCCATACGAAAGTCGTACTCCGAGACGATGTTCTGCTCGAACAAAACCTCCTTCGCAGCAGCCGAGAGTTGAGCTGCCTCAACCAATGCCTGCTTCACCTCAACCTTTGCCTCTGCGGTAGCGAGGGCTGCCAAGTACTGTGTCTGATCGACTACGAAGAGGGTCTGACCCTGCTTAACAATCGATCCCTCCTTTACCTTGATGTCGGTAATGTAACCCTCGACCTTTGTACGGATGTCGACATCCTGCTTACCTCGGATAGTGGCCGAGTAGGTTGAGTTGAGCTCACGTGATGCAATCTGCACAACCATTGCGTTGTACTCGCGAACTGGTTTTTTTTTGGTTGCTTTCTCCTCCTCTTTGCATCCTGTGCAGAGCATCGAGAGAGTGGCGCATACCATTAAGCCGAATAGTAGTTTTTTGATCATAGTGTTTTATGTTTTTTGATAGTTTTTGTTTGCGGTTTTTCAAATTCACGCAAAGTTAATAAAACTTTGCAAAAAAACAAATAGGGGTAATGTTTTACATTACACCTATCTGCTCACTATTTATCCTGTTTCTTTCTCTATCGCAGTTCGTCGTAGAGCATCGCTATGGCGTATGCTGTCGCGCGCGAAATGACTTGTGAACGGTCTGTGCCGCAGTTTTTACACACTGCGTAGGTGTGTTGAGGTGTCGATACGCCTATCCATACTGTGCCAACCGGCTTCTCCTCGCTACCACCCGTTGGTCCGGCAATGCCGGTGGTTGAAATGGCAAAATCTGCTCCCGAAATGACCTTCGCCCCCTCAGCCATCGCCTTGGCTACTTGCTCCGAAACGGCTCCATATTGCACGATGTCGTCCATCGGAACACCCAAAATGTTGCTTTTCGATTCGTTGCTGTAGGATACCACTCCGCTGAGGAAATAGGTCGAAGCACCCGCCTGTGCTGTGAACTTGGAGGCTATGGCACCACCCGTGCAACTCTCCGCTACAGCGAGTGTCAAACCTCTGTCTATGAGTATGTCGTGTACCAACTCCTCGACCGAAGCATCCTCGAAACCCGCCACATTGTCGGGGATGATTGTACGCAATTTTTCGAATAGTTGTTCTATCTCGTTCCCCACCTCTTTGCCTTCGACCTCGTATGCCGAAAGTCGCAGTCGCACCACATTTGGAGCGGGCAGATAGGCGAGTCGTATGTAGTGGGGTAGCCTCTCCTCCCAATCTCGAATGCGCTCCGCCAAGATTGACTCTGCGATGCCGAATGTTATCATTGTGCGATGTACTATCTCACGCAACTCGAATTGTTGTTTTAATCGAGGTATAACCTCCTCGTCTATAAGGTGTTGCATCTCGAAGGGAACGCCTGGCAACGACACCACCACACGCCCGTCGCGCTCGAACCACATACCCGGAGCAGTGCCGTGGGCATTGTGAAGAATGGTGCAACACTCGGGAACCATCGCCTGACCGCGATTCAGTTCGTTGAACTCGATATTTCGGCGTGCCAGCAATGTACGAATATGCTCCGCTTCAACCTCGTCGTAGCGCAGTGTAGAGCCGAAATAGTCACATAGTGTATGCTTTGTAATGTCGTCTTTGGTAGGACCAAGACCGCCTGTGATGATTACGATGTTGCTCTGCGCAAGGGCGCGATCGAGCGTTGCGACAATTTGTTCGCTACGGTCGCCTATCGAAGTGCGCTCCGAAACCACTATGCCGTGGGCGTTCAGGGCGCGCGAGATATAGCGAGAGTTGGTGTCGAGAATCTGTCCAATCAGAATCTCGTCGCCTATGGTTACGATTGTAGCATTCATCTTGATTATTGCTGAATATCAGTTGCTTCCGTTGGCTCGGTTGGCTCGGTTGGCTCGGTCTGCTCGGTCGGTACTTCTACAACTGCTTCTGTGGTTGCTTCTGCTTCTGTCGCAGGTGTGCTTACTGTTGCCTCTGCTTTTGGAGGAATGAGCGACTTGCAAAGCCTCTTGATAAAGCCAGGACCATTGTAGACGTAGCCCGTATAAACCTGTACGAGTGTCGCACCAGCCTCGAACATACGCTTCATATCCTCGGGTGTCATTATACCTCCCACGCCAATGATTGGGTAGGTGCCATTGCATCGTTCGTAGACACGTCGCACAACCTCGATGGCTCGCTCGGTGAGTGGCGCACCACTTACGGCTCCTGCGCCCACCTTGTGCAGTTTTTCGTGTGGAGTTTTCAACTCCTTCGGAGTGGTGGTGCCGTTGGTGGCGATGATGCCGTCGAGTGGGGTGTCGACCATAATGTCAGCCATCAAATCCACCTCCTCGTTGGTCAAATCGGGCGATATCTTCAGCAGAATTGGGCGGTACTCGTTCTGACCTCGGCGGAAGTCGAACAGTGGCTCCAAAATCTTCATAATACTCTCGCGAGTGCGAGGGATATACTGCTTGTGAGTGGTGTTGTAACTAACATTCACCGAGAAGTAGTCGATGTATTGGTAGAGGTTGCGGAACACACGCAGGTAGTCTATGGCTGCATCCTCTGGCGGAGTTATGGTATTCTTGCCGATGCTGCAGCCGAGAATTATTCCCTTATGCTCCTTACGAACATTCTTGACCACCTCCTCGAAGCCCTTCGACGATAGCCCTATGCGGTTGACTATGGCGTGGTCGTCGGTCAGGGTAAATACGCGAGGTTTGGGGTTGCCCTGTTGTGCGCGTGGTGTCACTGTGCCAATCTCTATGAAGCCGAAACCGAGCGACGAGAGTGGACGGTAGACCTCGCCATTGCGGTCGAAACCTGCCGCCAAACCTATTGGGTTGCGGAAGCGGATGCCGAAAACTTCACGCTCCAGTGATGGATGTTTGACGCTGTAGATAAGGCGCAAAAACCATTTGCACATAGGGATGTGGTCGGCGATGCGCAACATCCAAATGGAGAATGTGTGCGCTCGTTCTGCTCCGAAAAGTCGTGATATGAGTGGTGTGATTCTACACATAGCGGTACAAAGATAACTAATTTTTAGAAATATTCTTCGCGGTAGCGGTAGTTATTTCGCAGAGTCTCGAATTGCTCGGGGTTTTTGCGTAGTGCATTGCTCTCTGCAACGAGGTTGCAGTGGTGTGCAATAGTGTTGCATACCACCTCCCAAGTGATTGCGCGAGGGGTGACGTGTGCAACCTCCGCAGGTCGCCAATCGAGCAGAGGTAGTGCGAAGTGACGAGATAGTGCCTCTACCGCTAAAGCGGTAGCATTCGCCTTTCCCTGAGCCGAATAGCCTGCAATGTGGGGTGTTGCAACCAACGATTTGGCGAGGTATTCGGCGTCGATATTTGGCTCGTTTTCCCAAACATCAGTGATGTAGCAGAGGTCGTTGCGACGTGTGGCAGCGGTTGCTACGCATTCGCCACGCGATGCGTTTATGAGGGTGGCACCCGAGTGTAAAAGTGCGATGTTTTGTTCGTTTATAAGGTGACGTGTGCTTTCGTCGAGAGGGGTATGAAGAGTTACGATATCCGCCTGGCGAAGCACCTCCTCGAGCGACAGAAAACCAAGCCCCTCTCGCTCCTCTCGTGGAGGGTCGCAGCAGATGACCCGAAAGCCCCAACTCTCTGCATACTCTTTTATCAACTTACCCACATTGCCTACGCCGATGATACCCAAAGTGCGCTGCTGCGGAGCGAAACCCTCCCTCTTGGCGAGCAGAACCAATGCGGCTGCTATCCACTGCAATACACCTCGAGCGTTGCATCCGGCAGAGGTCGAAACTGCGATGTTGTGGTTGCGACAGTACTCCAAATCGATATGGTCGAAGCCGATGGTTGCTGTGGCGATAAATTGAACTTTCGAGCCCTCCAGCAACGAGCGGTTGCAGAGGGTGCGTGTGCGGATAATCAGCGCATCGGCATCCTTGACCGCCTCCTTTGTGAAGGCTCTGCCATCGAGGTATTCCACCTCGGCATATGGCTCCAAAACTCCCTGTAGAAAGGGGATGGCACTATCGGCTAAAACTCTCATATTACTCCTTTTGCCCTCGACTTTTGCTCAATTTTCGTACAAATATAGCAAGTTTGCTATTTGGTTGAAAGAAAATGTATGAATAATTCCAAAATTTTTATAATTTTGCACCTTCGAATGTAGTTGCTATGAGAAAGATTCTATCGCTTTTAATCGTTGTTGCCTTTGCTGGTATGACGGTGGTGTCGTGCAAAAAGAGCAGCGCAAAACTCGAACGTGAGATCGATTCGCTCTCGTATGTTGTGGGTTTGAATGTTGCTCACTCGCTTATTGAGATGGATACCACGCTCAATGTAGATGTGGTGTGCGAGGCTATGCGCGACTACTACAACGGCACGGCAAAGATGACGCTGGCGGAGGGTCGTGAGTACTACCTTGCCGAGAAGACCTACTTCGTTCACGAACGCGCAAAGGCGCATCAGGAGCAGTATCTTTCGGATTTGAGCGCACGCAATCGTCGCTATGTTCGCACTCGTACGGGAGTTACCTACGCTATCAACGAGTTGGGCGATCAGAGCCACGTAGGATCGATGTCGTCGCGCGATACGGTGAAGATTGTCTACACGTTGAGCGACGAGCAGGGAAATGTACTGGTCGAGGCGGACACTCTGCGCGACTCGTATCGCAGTATCGTAAAGGGTCTGCAGGAGGTTGTCAAGTTGGCGGGCGAAGGAGCCCACTTCGATGCTTGGTTGCCTTCGAGTACCGCCTACGGTGTGGAGGGAAACAAAGAACTCGGTGTGGCGGGCAATACGTTGCTGCACTACGATGTTAAGATTTTGGATATTAAATACAGCCGTTAAACGCAAAACACAACACAAAACAATAAACAGTTATGAAAAAAACATTTTTGAAAGTCGCAGCAGTAGCCATCGTTTGTGCTACAATGGTTTGCGCTTGTGGAAACACAAATTCTAACATTACCGAGGGTAAAAAGAATCAGATGGACTCGTTGTCGTACTGCCTCGGTGCTAACATCGGAGGTGGACTCGCTCAGCAGCTTGTTGGTGTAGACTTCGACCTCGTATCAGCCCACAATGGTTTTGTTGAGGGTATTACCAAGACCGCAGCACAGTCGCACGACGAGGCTTTGGAGATTCTCCGCACCTTCTTCTCGGAGACCTATGCAGAGCGTATGCAGGCTTATCATCAGGCGTTGGAGGCCGACTCTACAGCCGTGTTGAAGCTCTTTGTAAGCGAGGAGGAGCGTGCAGATCTTTCGTACGCTTTCGGTAACGACCTCGGTTGCAATCTCGGCAAGAGCAAGTTGAAGCTTCAGTACTATTGGTTGTGGAAAGGTTTCGAGGGTGGCTGGCACGGTGCTGCCGAGATGAGTCAGGAAGAGGTTATGGCATTCTTGAACCACTACTTTATGCAGGTTGTTCCAAAGGAGGCTGCCGAGCGTTCGGCTGCGTGGATTGCAAAGAAGTCAAAGCAGCGTGGCGTGAAGACTACCGAGAGCGGTTTGGCTTACAAGGTTCTCGAGCCAGGCGATATGTCGAAGGCTGCTGTGAATGACTCAGACGTAGTTCGTGTTCACTACATCGGTAAATTGCAGGATGGTACCGTATTCGATACTTCGCTTTTCGAGCACCGTCCAGATGAGTACAAGGAGATGATGCGTAAGTATCAGCCATCGCTCTTCGACGAGAAGGGTAACTACATCCAGGAGGATGAGCCAGTTGAGTTCCCACTCAATGGCGTGATTAAGGGTTGGACCGAGGGTATGAAACTCGTTGGTCCTGGTGGCAAAATCGAGTTGTATATCCCTGCTGACTTGGCTTATGGTCGCAATGGTGCTGGTCAGTTGATCGGGCCAAACGAGGCTTTGGAGTTCGTGGTAGAGTTGTTGGAGGTTAATCCAACTGCTGCCGAGGCTACACCAGAGACTGCACCAGAGGTTGTAGAGGAGCAGAAGTAAGAGATAGGACTAATGTATCCAAACAAAAGACCAATGGGCTTTCGCTCATTGGTCTTTTGTTTAGTGTCTTCTACGCCTCTTTGGTAGTTCGATATATTCGCTGTAGACTATGCGGGTATGAGGGTTCGACGAGGTTATCTCTTGGCGTATCGCTTTGGTGCCGTAGCGGAATATCCACCAGCGATGCGGCACGCGGTGTATCACTTGGCGCAGAGTGTCGATGCTCTCGATGTTGCACTCGATACATTCGTTGCGTATCATCCCCTCGATGCGTACCCAACTGTCGCTCCAGCGAAAGAGTGATAATGTGTCGCGCAGAATGATGGTGTCGTGTCGGGGTGCTACAAACTGCACCTCGCTTTTGGTGGCGTTTGTCGCTACGCTCTCAACCCGTCGTAGCCGTACGCCCAATGCCTGAATGCGCCGAAGGTCACGCTTGTGCTGCTCGCGGTATTCGGCTAAGGTGTGCTGCATAGCCACCACCGAGGCTGCCGACTCGTCGAGTTGTGTGCGGTAGAGTTCTGTTTCGGAGGCGAGGGCCTCGCAGTTGTTGTTTAGTCTGCCTATTTCGTCGGTTTGGTGGTTGGCAATTACCACCAGCGCGATGAGCAACACCGTTGCCACCGCAGCGTAGATAAGTAGAAATCTTCTCATATGTAGCGTGATGGTGTGGGCAGGGCTGGGCGTGAAGGTTTTGCCCAAAAAAAGAGTCTGCCCGAAGATAATTCGGGACAAATATACAACAACGGAACCCCCGTTGTCAAGTATTTCTTTGGAAATTTTCGAAAGAATTATCTACTCTCCACTCGCTCAGCGATTTTGCGGGCTACGAGGTTCATATAGACTTGGTTCTCGAAGCGGAATAGGGCGGTGATGCCTTCGTAGCCGATGCAGAGAATCTCCTTTGCACCGTTCAACTCGCCAACGAATATGGGGGCGGTCACTACGTTGCGATTCAGTTCCAAAGCAGCCTTGAAGGCGAGATCCATCTCAACGCTATTGCCACTTGGCGAGAATCGAATCTCGTTTTCGAACACTGCAATCACGGGGTCGCCATCTATGGCAAGCACCTCGTCGTTGTCGGATACCCATATTGCAACGCAACGCTCCTCGCCCTGTGCAGTGTCGTTGCTGAACTCCACAATAGCCCTCTTTGCTGATGTGTTTAGCAGTAGCATATCGCCTGCTATGTGAGCCACATATCCGCGTGGGCGTAGTGTGCGTACCGTAAAATCGTCGTATAGCAACTCCTTCGCCACGCATCGCAACGAGCCATCGGTGTGATATTGCACCTCCACAGCATTGGTTACCGAGGGCGAGAGGTACGCCTCTCGCAAACATAACTCAATCTCTCTACGCAGCGACTCGCACGTAAAGTTTAGCCCCGCATCGTAGCACGTTCGTGCTGTGGCCTCGAGATGAGCGTAATGCTCCTTAAGGTGCAGAGGGCTGTAGCCCCGACAGCGAATATGCTCGTAGATGTAGGACATTAGAGCATCAGAATTTTCAGAATAAACTCACGTAACAACTCTCCGTTAGAGGCTCCACCATCGTCAATACCTTTGCTCTTGGCGTCGTACTCGGCGCAGAGTCCGATAATCTGGAACACCTTGCTGTTGGGCCACAATGGAGCGCGACGAGCCACCTCCTTGACGAAGAAGGGCGAGTTGAGTCGCATTGCACGCATCAGCTCCGTGTCGGGTGGCATAGCCACACCGCGACGACGCGAGTCCCAAGCAATGTAGTTGTAGGTGAAGAGTTGACGGAACGAGTCGTAGATAACCTTTACGCTCAACAATAGCGGATACGCCTTTGGGTTTTCGCCCATATGCTGTGCTATGGTTAGAGCCTTCTCCATCTGACGATCGAGTATGGCGTTGCTCAATTCGTAGTTGTTGAATTGGCGTGATATGCCAATATGTTGTTCGATATCCTCGGGTGTTATCGAGGTGCGTCCCTTTGGCAGCGAGACAATCAACTTCTCCAACTCGTTGCTTATCTTCGAGATATCCATTCCCAGATGCGCCACCAAAATCTTGCTACTTGCCGAGTCTATTTTCAACCCTTTTGTAGCGGCAAAACCCGACACCCACTTCTCAGCCTCGTAGTCGCGTGGCGATACGGAGTCGAACACCACGCCATTCGCCTTAATGCTCTTGTATAGGGGTGTGCGGCGATCCATAGCCTTTCCCTTGTGACACAATACGAGTATGGTCGATTTCTGTGGTTGGGCTGTGTAGCCGTGCAGTAGTTCTATCTTTTCGAGTTGTTGAGCCTCCTTCACGATTATCGCCTCGTACTCTGCCATCATAGGCAGCTGACGACAGTAACTTGCTACTGTGCCGCCGTCGGTGTCGTTGCCGTAGATTACAATCTGGTTGAAGGCTCGCATCGACTCGTCCATAATATTCTCGGCGAGCGCATCGCACAACGCATCGATGAAGTACAACTCTTCGCCCTGCAACAGATATATAGGGGCGAAGCGTCTTGCCTTGATGTCGCTCAAGAGTTGCTTGAAGGCGGCATCACACGATGCGAAGGTTATCTTTTCTGCCATACTTATATAGTATATTTCGTGATTTTAAGTATCTCTTCGGTGCGGTTGCTCACTCTGAAACGCTCGTCGGTACGACGACCTACCACCCACACAATATCCTCGCCCGAGAGGAGTACGAATTGACGCTTTCGCTCGACAATAGGCACCTTCTGGTCGGTCAAGTAGTCGCCCACCTTCTTGCGCCCGGCCATACCGAACGGGATGAACGAGTCGCCCTCTCGCCAGCGGCGTAGGCGGAGCGGAAATTGCAACTTCGCCTCGTCGAGCAGAGCTACATCGCTTGGTAGATGGTACTCGTTGACGTTGTCGATGTCGGTATGCTCGTAGTATAGCACCGCATTGCCGCAGTATGAACGCAGATCCTCGCGCTCGACTACCACCTCGCAATCATCCTCATCCACTATTGCCGTAACCATAATGTTGCCTCTGTCGAGGTATGCAACATAGTCGCGCGAGTAGAAACGACGATCCGTCACACCTCGCTTCAACGCTTTGTTCAACTCCTCGACCACATCGCCTTTGAAGCCGTAGAGCGAGTTCAACAACTCGTATATCACAAAGTCGCGCGGGAATGCAGTATCTATGGCTGCTACCTCGATGGTGTCTATGCCGTTTTCGCTCTTTAGAGCCTGTTCGCGTATGCGGTCGATGGCTATATCGATGAATCGCTGTGCGTCGTTCAGTCGGTAGATGTTGCCACGCATCAACGCCGTAAATCGTGGGTTTATCTCCTGCAACATAGGCAGCAAACCCAGTCGTATCTTGTTGCGGAGGTACTTCTTTGATAGGTTCGATGAATCCTCGCGGTAGGGTATGTGGTTCTCCTTGGCGTATTCGAGAATATCCTTACGCGAAGCGTATAAGAGTGGTCGCACAACCTTGCCGTATTGTCTGTTTATGCCCGTCAAACCTCGCAGACCTGTGCCACGCAGCAGGTTGATAAAGAATGTCTCGATAGAGTCGTTGGTGTGGTGTGCCACAGCAATCGCCTTGTAGCCCTCGGTGCGACACAACTCGTTGAACCAGCCATAGCGCAGTCGGCGTGCCGCCATCTCCATCGAATCGCCCGTGCGAGCCATCTCCGCTTCGGTGTCGAAGTGGGCGATGTGGCAACGAATGCCCAACTTCGCGCACTCTATCTCGACCATAGCCGTGTCGGCATCGCTCTCCTCGCCACGCAGATGAAAATTGCAGTGGGCAACGCCTATGTCGTAGCCTAAACGCACAAACACAGAGAGCAGAACCATCGAATCTACTCCTCCCGATACGGCGAGCAGAATCTTGTCGTCGTGCGAGAATAGTTCGTGTCGCTCGACATACTTCTCAAAGGTTTTTAGTAACGCTTCGGTGTGCATATTATTTTTTATACGCTTATAAAATGTTTACCTCGGGCGATATAACTATGTTGAACTTCTCGTTCACTCGTTGTACCACCTTCTCGGCAAAGGCAATAACCTCGCCACCTGTGGCTCCGCCCAAGTTTACCAACACCAACGCCTGACGCTCGTGTACGCCTACGCTGCCTTCGTGGTAGCCCTTCAGCCCCGCCTTATCAATCAACCAACCGGCAGCGAGTTTAACTTTGCCCTCCTCGGCAGCGGGGTAGTGTGGCATATCGGGGTACTCCTTCTGGAGTTGTTCGGCAACCTCGCACTCTACGATTGGGTTCTTGAAGAAACTGCCGGCATTACCCAATACGGCGGTGTCTGGCAACTTTGAACGACGGATGGAGCATATTGCATCGCGGATGTTGGCGAGCGTAGCACCTCCACGCGCCTCGACCTCACGCACCACATCGCCATAAGCAAGGCGAGGGTTTGGCAACTTCGATAACTCAATCTCGATGGCGGTGATTATGACGCGCCCCTTCAACGAGTGCTTGAATACGCTCTCGCGATAGCCAAATTGGCAATGGTCGGCTGCGAGGGTTATGAAGTTGTTACCCTCGACAAAGTACATCTCGACTGCGCGAATGACATCCTTCGCCTCTACGCCGTAGGCTCCGATGTTCTGCACCGGCGCAGCACCCGCTTTGCCGGGTATGAGCGAAAGATTCTCGATGCCCCAGAGGTCGCGCTCGACGCTCCATGCCACCAAATCGTCCCACTCGACACCTGCACCCACCTTCACTCTCACCGCCTCGTCGCTCTCACCGAGGATGGCGATTGTGCGGTCGCACGGGGTTATGAGCAACGGCTCTACATCCTTCGTGAAGAGGATGTTGTTGCCTCCGCTCAAAACGTACCAACTCTCAGGTTTGTATGTAGCAAAGATTTCGGGCAACTCCTCGGCAGTATCGAACTCGACAAGGTGCTTTGCCATCTGTCGCACACCGAACGAATTGCGGTCGGCGATGTCGATATTCTCGTAGTAGCGTATCATACTCTCACTTTTAGTGTTGTTATTATTTGCAAAGATACGAAAAGAGAAACAAAAAATGGAAAATTAAGAATTAAAAATTCTTTCTTCGCCAATGTTGTGGTGTTTGCCTTCGCGAAAGTGATAAAAAGAAAAGACCGATGAGCAATGCCCATCGGTCTTTAGTAACCCATTTCGGTTAAGACTATTTAGCAGCCTCTGGCTGTGCAACCTCTACTGGAGCCTCAGCTGGCTTTGCGTTAGGGCAAGTTGCTGCCTGTGGGCAGTTTGCGCAATCCTGAGTGCACTCTACTGCTGGCTGAGCAGCCTCTACTGGAGCCTCTGCCTTCTTCTCGCAAAGTCCACAGCACGATACCATCATAACCGATGCGATAGCGACAATCGCCAATGTCATAATCTTCTTCATAGTCATAGAATTTTAAGGTTAAACAAAAAGTTTCTTTTGCAAATATAATATAAATTTGTAAAAGTTGCAATTTTATTTAGCAAATTCTTCAATATTTATATTCTCACGCACAATAAATGCCTTTGGAAATTTGCGTCGCACACGCCCTAACAATGTGAGAACCTCCTCGGACGAGGTGCAGTTTCCGACCGCCACCTTGAAGTATGGGTTCTCGTAAATCAGGTAGGATGGCTCCTGAGGGAAGAGTTGCGCGAAACTCTCTTGCACCGCCACCGCATCACGACGTGCCGTCTGGTTGTTGTTCATAAATATCACTATGCGATAGCCATTTACCGCCTTCGGCGCAACGTTCAGACTGCTCTCCACAATGGCGGCAGCATCGCCACGCTCCGAGATCGTAACTATCTCGTTTACGGTGGTGAGCGAATCTACCTTTACGGGTTGCGACAAATGTTCCTTGATAGGTTTGCGAGGCTCTACCACCTGCACAGTGTCTACGGGTTGTGCGACCTCCTGCGGCGGTACAATCTCTTGAGCCGAAGAGAAGCCGACGGAAAGAATAAACAAAAGTGTCAAAAGATATCTCATATCTACCTCTTTTTATAATCAAATAGTGCTGATAACTCGTTTAGTGGAATATCCCTCTTTTCGAGTGTGCGTTTTAGTAGTGCGGTCTTGGCTGTAATGCTCAAATCGACCGTCAGATTTGGGATATTTCCGCTCTTGATGCCACCAATCAACGAGAGTGCGGTGCGGGCATTTCCAATGGTGAGGCGTACCGGAACCTCCACCTGCGAGGTGCGACGACGCGGCAGTACAACCTCCTCCTTGAGTGTCACCACTCCAATCTTTTTGCCGTTGTTCATAAGGTTTGCGGTAGCGTCAGTAAGGCGTATGTTGTGAATTGTGTTGTTTGTCACGGTGATTGATATGCGAAAACCCTCTTTGAATCCTCCGCGCACCTTGTCAAACGATACGAACTGCACCTTCTCGGTGTCGCGGTTCTTTAAATCGCGCTCGATGGAGCAACCCTCGAGGCCCAACGAAGTGGCGGCGAGGACTACGGCTATAAATAGTTTTAAAAATCTCTTCATATGTGGTCTAATTTTTATGTGCTACATATATGTGCGCTATGCCCAGCGACTGCGACTTACGCACCACCGAGTCGAAACCTACCTCCTCCAAAAGTGCCGAAAACTGCTCGGGCGAAGCGAACTTATCGATAGAGTCGGGCAGATAGGTGTACGCTGTCGAGTGCTTCGATACCAATCTGCCAATGGCCGGCAGAATGTAATGCGAGTAGAGTCGGTAACACCAACGGACAAAGGCGCATCTTGGGTTCGAGAACTCCAATACCACCAGGTGTCCGCCCTTGCGTATGGTGCGTTTAATCTCGGTTAACGCTTCGCGCTGATGTTCGAAGTTGCGCACTCCGAATGCGACGGTTGCAGCGTCTACCGCCTCGTCGGGTAGAGGTATGCACTCGGCGTTGCACTCCGTCAGTGTGATGCGCTCCGACAGACCGAGTGCCTCGATTTTCTGCTTGGCTACGGCGAGCATTTCGCTCGAGAAGTCGGCTCCGTAGATGGTGGTGCCTTCGATACCTTTAGCCATCGCAATCGCCAAATCGCCCGTGCCGGTTGCCATATCCATAATCTGCTTGGCTCCGAGTTCGCGCACGGTGCGCACTACTCGTTTGCGCCACAATTTGTCGATATCGAGCGAGAGTATGTGGTTTAGTCTGTCGTAGGTGGGTGCAATGTCGTTGAACATCCCACGCACCATCTCGCCTTTGCTCTGTTTCTCCATTTTTTTGTTAACTATATTTTATCGCCTCTGCAACCTTTATACGCCCCACAATCGAGGTGGCGATCGAGGTTGCTATGATGACCAAAATTATAAATACAATGTTTGTTGCAACAATCCATCCCGCTCCAAATGCCACAGGAACCTCCGAGAGAAAGTAACCGCTCTCGTCCAACTTTATGATGTGGAAGTGTCGCTGCGCAACGAGCAGTGCAAACGCCACGATGTTGCCTATGATGGCTCCTTTGAGGATGATTCTTGCTGCTCGGTAGGTGAAAATCTTACGTATGCAACTGTTTTGCATACCCATAGATTTCAGTATGCCGACCATTCGTGTTCGCTCCAACACCAGAATCAGAATGGCGGTAATCATATTGAACACCGCAACTACCAACATAATAACGGCTATGACCACCGCATTTATGTCGTGAGTTTCGAGCCATCCGAATATGGTAGGGAACTGCTCGCGTGAACTTGTTGCTGCCACACTCTCTGCCCCCTCGTACTCGTGCAGAAAGCGTAGATTTAGTGTTGCGGCGGTGTGGTCGCTCCACTCGCTATTGTGGAGTAAGCAGGCATAGCCCGAAATTTGCGACGCCTCCCAGCCGTTCAACTTCTGCACATTGCGTATGTCGGTTAGAGCCATCTCTGCGCCCGTTTCGCCCAGTGCCGAGCGGTAGATGCCGCACACCTTGAATACCTCGCGGCGAGGTGTTTCGCTATCAATAATGAGCAGTTCGATGCGACTATTATCCGTTGCACCAATCTGTTTGGCTACGCTCTCCGACAGGAGTATCTCTTTGCGTCGGGCCTCCTCGAAACGAGGCATTACACCCCTATGCGATCTTTTTGCATATGGTGAAATTTCCGCCTCCTCGCCTACGCCTTTCAGCACGATGCCTACCGCCCCCTTCTCGCCTCGGGCAACGCAGCCACGCAAGGCATATCGCTCGATGTGTGCGACGTTCTCGGTTGAGGAGATGAGTGTTCGTAGGGTGTCGTTGTCGCGCACCGGAAAGAGTTCGGGCTGTCGGCGCGAATATATATCGGAGATGGTGACATCCGACATCGCTCCCGAAACCAACGAGGATATCTGCTCCTTGAAGCCAAAGATTACCGACAGGCTGATGATAACCACCGCAATGCTCACCGCAACTGCTCCCGTAGCAATTCGCACCATCACATTTTGTGACGATGTTGCGTTGCGGGCTATCTCTCGTGCGAGGTTATTCATCCTTCGGTTTTTGCGGTTTAGTACTCTACTTTATCCTCCTTCTCGCTCCACGCTCTGAAGCCCGCCAGAGCCTCATCGCGCATAAGGTTTTGGCACGGAATGGCTCGCTCGGCATAGGGCTTTGCGATCTCGTCGTAGATGAACGAGTCGTCGAAGTTTATCGCCTTTGCATCCTCTTTGGTGTTGCCATAGACGATGCGCTCGACGCCAGCCCAATAGAGAGCGGACAGACACATTGGGCACGGTTCGCACGAGGTGTAGCAGGTGCAGCCCTCCAACTTGAAGTTCTGCTCTTTGGTACAAGCCGCACGAATGGCACTCACCTCGGCGTGTGCCGTAGGGTCGTTGTTTGCCGTTACACGATTTGTACCTGTGGCAACGACTTCATCGCCACGTACGATGACGGCACCGAAAGGGCCTCCTCCGTTAGCAACATTCTCTATCGAGAGATCGATAGCCATCTGCATAAACTCGCAGTCGCGTGGGGTAAATTCGTTCTTACTCATTCTTGTGACTCTTTTAATTCGGACAACAAATACTTTTTTCTGCGTACATCTGCCACATTTTTGGCAAATTTAAACAATTTTTTGTAATTTTGCGCGTATTATTAACGATTGACTGCGAAAATATAGTATTTGTTCGAATTATTTCATACTAATATGTTGATATCTCTTTTGACAAGTTACGAGGCGGAGAGTTCCTATCTCTCGAATCTCACCACGAGTGAGGCCTTCTTTATGGTTTTGGTGGTTGGCGTCGTCGGAATGATTGTGCAGTGGCGTCTACGCTCGGTGATGAACCGCTATTCGAAGGAGCCTATGCCTTCGGGTATGACGGGTGCCGAGGTTGCAGAACTGATGCTCCGCCAAAATGGTGTTTACGATGTTGCGGTAACCCACACCGGAGGTTATCTTACCGACCATTACGACCCTCGCACAAAGACTGTGAATCTGTCGGATGCGGTCTATAGTAGTCGTTCCATTGCTGCTGCGGCCGTTGCGTGTCACGAATGCGGTCACGCTCTGCAACACGCGCAGGGATATGCTCCATTGCGTATGCGCTCGGCACTCGTGCCGTTGGTGCAGTTCTCGTCTACGGCGGCAACTTGGCTCATTATTATCGGACTTATCCTGACCGCATCGTCGGGTAGTCAGATGTTGTGCTGGATAGGCGTAGGGTTGATGTGTGTGTCGGCTCTGTTCTCAATAATAACTTTGCCGGTTGAGTATAACGCATCGAATCGTGCGATAGAGTGGCTCGAAAGCACCAACTTGCTTGTGGGCGAGGAGTTGGATGGCGCAAAGATATCGCTGCGCTGGGCGGCGCGCACCTATCTCGTTGCTGCGCTCTCGGCCATAGCATCCATACTCTACTACGTAGCACTCATAAATGGCAGAAGCAGAGATTAACCCCCAAAAAACTTTCAAATAGATGAAGAATATAGCGAAAAAAATCATTATCGGCGTAGGCTTACTCACCTTTGTTGCAGTAGGCTTTGTATGGCAACACCGCGAAAAGAACGGTAGCAAACCGAAGTATGTATTCTACTTTATCGGCGATGGTATGAGTTTCAACCATATCCTCGGTACCGAACACTACAACACCGCAAAGGCGGGCGCAAACGAGACTCTGCGTTTGAACTTTACGCAGTTCGATACCCGCAACTTTGTTACCAACTATTCGACCTCAAATCTCGTAACCGACTCGGCTGCAGCGGGTACGGCACTCGCCTCGGGCGTAAAGACGGCAAACGCCTCCATCGGCGTAGACCCTGAGGGCAATGAGTTGCGCACCATTGCCGACGTGGCGTCGGAGTTGGGTTATAAGGTGGGTTTGGTGACCAACGTAGGTATCAACCACGCCACTCCAAGTTGCTTCTATGGTCATACAGCAGATCGTTTTGGTTTTCCGAAACTCGTCGATGATTATATCGCCAGCGACGTAGCATTTATTGCCGGCTCCACAATTATGGATTTGAAGAGTGGACCTCTCGACCCTAAATACGAGGTAACTACAACAGCGCAGTTGGCGGAGCGCATTCGCAACGCAGGTATAGAACTGTGTTTGGATGTTGACGCCGCAGCGAAGGTTAGTGGCAAGCGTGTTGTTTTGGTGGCAAATGACCAAGAGAACAAGCACGTTCCGTATGTTATTGACCGTGATGGTAGCGAACAACACACTTTGGTAAACCACACCAAAGCGGCTATCGAATACCTCGCACGAGAGTCGAAGGATGGCTTCTTCCTTATGGTTGAGGAGGGTAAACTCGACTACGCTGCCCACGAGCAAGATGCCGTTACAACCTTCCACGAGGTTAACGAGTTGGCTGCGGCGGTGCAACTGGCACTGGACTTTGCAGCCAAGCACCCGAAGGAGACCCTTATTGTTGTAACCTCCGACCACGAAACCGGCGGTATGGTGATGGGATGGGATCGCTACGAAATTCGTATGAATCTCCTCGCTGCGCAGAAGACCTCGGCATTGCAGGTGACCAAGACCTTCCAGCGTATGCGTGAGGAGGGCGTGCGCGACTGGGAGGCGTACAAAAAGGTGTTTAGCGACAATCTCGGTTTGTGGAGTGTTGTTCCTGTGACGCAGGAGGAGGAGTTGCTGTTGCGTCACGACTTCTACAATATATTCCTCAAGTATGGTCCTATGGTTGATGGACTCTACAATAAGAATGAATTTGTTGTATACCACGCTCTGCATATTTTGAACAAACACGCCTCGATAGAGTGGAACAGCCTCTACCACACAGGTATGTATACCCCTCTCTATGTCAAAGGCGTAGGCGAGAAGTCTTTCTTGGAGTGTCGTGATCAGACCGAGATACCGAAGATTATGGCTCGTCTTATAGGCGGAGAATTGTAAGAAAAACCACTTGTTATTAGTTGCTTTCGACCTTTCTGTAGATATGAAATATTTATACTATCCGCTGATTGTGATATTTTTGGTGTTGGTAGTGGTCGAGTTGGTGCCGATTGTCACTTGGTCGGTACTGAACTTTATGACTTACCAATGGCTGTTGTATGGTATGATTGCCTATTTCATCCTCCGCAAATTGAAATTCTTTGCTCGCAACGAGGAGTGGCTACAGACCACGTCGCACGAGATGAGCCACGCCGTTGTCGGAATGTTGTTTTTTCACAAGATTCACTCGTTGGAAGTTAATCACGAAGGGGAGGGTGAGGTTCGCCATAGCGGTGGCAACTTCGGAAATATGTTTATCTGCCTCGCACCTTACTGCCTGCCGCTGATTACCTATATGGTGATGATAAATCGCATAGTCGGAGCCAGAGAGTACTTTTACATATTCGATATTGTGTTAGGTCTGTCGTTGGCGTTTCATATCGTCTGTTTCTCTACGCAGACGGGATCGTATCAACCCGATATTCAGAAGCCGGGTTATGTGCGGTCGTATCTGTTTCTTGTAACGATGTGGCTATTCAATGCAAGTTTAATACTGTTGGATGTTAGGATGGGGCTGGTTGCTACCATAAAGCATCTGTTTGTCGAATATTGGCACGATTTGGTTATTGGTTGGAATGCCATCGTGAACTTTATTGTGAATTAGAAGAGGAGTTGAGTTAAGATGAATCTGTGCATCCGTAAAAATCTGCTCGTGGGGCTTATGATGTTCGCCTCGGTGGTGGCTAAAGCCTCCGACGATGAGCCGCAGGTGGATACGCTAATTGCGGTGGATGGTGTGCAGATTACTGCCATTAAGCAGGGTGCCGAGTTGCGTCGTGAGGCAGTTTCGGCATCGGTGTTATCGGGGCGAGCCCTCACAATGCGAGGTGTATCGGCCGTGAAGGATGCGATGATGGATATCCCTAACCTCTTTATGCCGGACTACGGCTCGCGCACTACGTCGTCAATCTATGTGCGAGGTATGGGTACACGCATCGACCAACCTGTCGTGGGTATGACGGTGGATAATGTGCAGTTGGCAGATAAAAACCTATACGACACCGAACTGCAAGATATCGAGCGCATAGAGTTTCTGCGAGGACCTCAGGCGACGCTCTACGGTCGCAATACGATGGCGGGTGTGATAAATGTCTACACACTCTCGCCTTTGACCTATCAGGGCGTGCGCCTTCGTGCCGACTATGGCTCGCGCAACGCCTTCAGAGTGTCGGCATCCACCTACAATCGTCTGCACGAGAAGTATGGCTTCTCGGTTTCGGCGCAGTATGCTCGCCACGATGGTTATTGGCGCAATTCGTACAACAACTCGCTCTGTGATGGGGAGAATAGCGGAAACCTCCGCACCAAATTCCAGTATCGCGAGGGGGCGTTGAGCATAGACAACACACTCGCATTCTCGATAGTGGAGCAGGGTGGTTATCCCTACCAATATATCGGCAGCCCTAACCCCGCAAAACACCGCGAAGAGTTGGTGGGTAAAATCTGCTACAACGAGCCTTCAACTTACGGTAGAGTTGCGGCAAGCGATGGTTTGAGTGTCTGCTACGATTTCGGAAAGTTCTCGTTGGCAAGCATCACCTCGTATCAATATATGAACGACAGGATGCACATCGACAACGACTTCCTGCCCGAGTACTACTTCACGCTTGAACAGCGTAAACAGCAACACCACGTTGCCGAGGATTTTATTCTGCGCTCGAAGTCGGAGGGTAAGTATCGTTGGCTGGCGGGCATTTACGGCTTCTTCAAACGAGAAAATATGCAGGCTCCGGTGGTGTTCGGTCCGACGGGTATCGAGAGGTTAATTCTCGACAACATCAACGCCTATGCGCCATACGATGGCGAGTATCGTTGGGGCGATGCGGAAGGAAATGGTGCGGACGAGTTGCTGTTGGATAGCCGTTTTACGACGAACAATAGCGGCGTGGCGGCGTATCATCGTAGCGATTTGTATCTGGGTCGTTGGCATCTCGCATTGGGGTTGCGATTGGATTACGAGTTGGTTAGAATGCTCTACAACACCTCGACTCAGACCTACTATACAGCCATCCCGAGCGACACCACCAAACCATCAAGTACCGTTGCTGTGAATATCAACGATAGCGACCTTCTCTCGCGAGGCTTTTTCGAAGTTCTGCCTTCGTTTTCGGTGTCGGTCAATCTGGACGATGCGGGGCGAAATATGCTCTATCTCTCCGCCTCGAAGGGCTACAAAGCGGGAGGTTTCAACACGCAGATGTTCTCGGAGGTGTTGCAACGCCGCCTGAAAAAGCAGATGGGACTCTCGCAAGAGATAGACGTAGATGAGTTGTGCGCCTACGATCCCGAGCATAGTTACAACGTGGAGTTGGGCGGTCACTTTGCGACCAAAGATGGAGTGTTTACGGCAGATGCAGCGTTGTTCTACATAGAGTGCGTAAATCAGCAACTTACGATATTTCCGGACGAGAATAGTACGGGGCGAATGATGACCAATGCGGGTCGCACACGCTCCTTCGGAGCCGAGATTTCGGCTACGGCGCGTTTGGCAAAGACGTTGGTTTTGAGTGGCTCGTATGGGTATACGAATGCAAAATTTAGGGAGTTTGTGTCGGGTGGCGTGAATTATGCGGGTAATTTTATACCCTATGCTCCGAAAAATTCGTTATCTTTGCGCTTGCAGCAGACTGTTCCGTTCCGCTCGCAGTGGATAGATCGTATGGTCTTGGGCGTGGGAGTTACGGGCGCAGGTCGCATCTACTGGAACGAGGCGAACGATGTGTCGCAACCTCTCTATGCTCTGCTGGAGGCGTCGGTACGCTTCGAAGGCGAGAAGTGGGCGGTGGACATCTGGTGCAAGAATGCGACGAATACAAAGTACGATGTGTTCTACTTCGAGTCGATGGGAAACCGCTTTTTGCAGCGTGGAAGACCAATGACGTGTGGATTGAGAGTGATGATAAATATACTATAAAAGATTATGAAGAAGATTTTTGTTTTAGCATGTAGTGTGTTGTTCTTGGCTACATCGTGTTTGGAGCCAGGTGGCTCGCCAGGCTCGTCCGAGGCTACCTATCCGGGCAAGGTTGTAGTTAAAGAGATATCTACTGAGAAGGTTTCATATTCCGAAGACGATGCGTCGGTTACGGTGCAGATTCCGAATATGCTCGAGCCAAAGTTCGACATTATATTCAACGATATAAAGTTTGCGACAATGATGCCTAAGTTGAATATCGAGTTCGAGGGGCTTCCATTTGTTGCTACCATCTCGGAGGACGAAACAACACTCAACCACTTATTCAATGTGAAGGATGTGGTGCCAACCATTGGCGGAGTGCCGTACGACAAGTATAAGGTCGACAGCATCAAGGGCTGTATCGGTCGCCCGATGACTATCGATTTTTGGATGTCGTCAAAGGATCAGATGGTCCATTTCACAACTGCAAACGAGTAGAGGAAACGAAAAATTCAGTAAAAACTAAATGATATGAAACCAGAGTATAAACCCTATGTTGAGGAGTTGATAGAACTCGCCATTAAGGAGGATATTGGTGACGGCGACCACACATCGTTGTGTTGCATACCTGCCCAGGAGCGTGGACGTATGCGCCTTTTGTGCAAGCAGGAGGGCATTATCGCTGGCATCGAGGTGGCAAAGATGGTTACCGAGCGTCTGGATGCAGAGGTTAAGTTCGAGCAGATATTGAACGACGGCGACAGAGTGAAAGTTGGCGACGTGGCGTTCTATGTAGAGGGCAATTTGCAGTCGTTGCTGCGTGCCGAGCGCATTCTGCTCAACATTATGCAGCGAATGAGTGGAGTGGCTACTCAAACAGCCGTTTACGCCGACCGCATTGCCGATTTGCACACCAAGGTTCTCGACACCCGCAAGACCACACCTGGAATGCGCGTGCTGGAGAAGATGGCTGTGAAGATGGGTGGTGGAGAGAATCATCGCATCGGATTGTTCGATATGATTCTGTTAAAGGACAACCACATCGACTTTGCCGGAGGCGTTGCCAAGGCGGTAACGGGCGCAAAGGAGTATCTGAAGGCGAAGGGCAAGGATATACCTATCGAGTGCGAGGTGCGCTCGTTGGAGGATATCAAGGAGGTATTTGCTGCGGGTGGTGTAGATAGAATTATGTTCGACAACTTCTCGGTGGAGCAGACTCGCGAGGCGGTGGCTTTGGTGGCTGGACGTTGCGAAACCGAGTCGAGCGGTGGTATCACACTCGAGACTCTGCGCGACTACGCCGAGACGGGTGTTGACTTTATCTCGGTGGGTGCATTGACACACCAGATTAAGTCTCTCGATATGTCGTTGAAGGCGTGTTAGCCTCATCCCCCCCCAAAAACTTAGATAGATGAATACGAAATTTGCAGTTGCAACTCTCACGGCAGAGCATTTGCAGGAGTTGACTAATATAGCCGTGCAGGCATTTCGTGACGACCCATACTACGAGTCACTTTTCGGTACGGGCAATATCGACAAGCCGTTGTACGATATGTTCAACGAGTGCGCTAAAGGGTGCATAGAGTGCGGAGTGATCAAGGGTGCGTTCTGCGCCGAAACCAACGAGTTGGTGGGCTATATTATGTTGTTCGACTTCAACTATGTGAGGGTGAATAACCCCCACTACTACAACTCTATTTTCCCTGCCGAATACAACTGCAATGCGCTATCGACAAAAATAGCGGAGTTCGTAGGTCGCTACTCCGAGTATTACTACATACTCTCGGTGGCGGTTCACCCCAAGTGGCAACGACAGGGCATCTGTGGTGTGATGTTGGATAACATACGAAAGGAGTTTGTTCACTACAACCTTATCAGCGATGTTTCATCCTCAGTTATGCATCACCTCTTTTGCGATAAGTTTGGCTTCGAAGAGGTATTTGCGGATGGCACGTTGAGGATTGTTCACCATCTGTCAAACATTCCAAATAGGATAAACGAGTGCTACGCAAAGCAAGATATCGCCTTTGTGGTGCCTGACGATTTTGATACTACGCTGCTGCCCGATGTCAAGCGGTGCGATAAGGGTATTACGCAACCCTACATAGAGCAGTTGGCAGATGCGTTTACATATCGCACAAATGGTAACGGCTCGGCTGTTGTGCAGAGGGTGGTGGGAACTATTAAGACGCTGCAGTATTGGCACCGCATAGTAAATAGCCTATTCTGCGAGGAGATTGTGGTGGATATTGATGGCGAGGATGCACTCTGCTACCTTCAGAGCGCGCACTGCCCAAGCAACCCCAACTGCCTCGCCGAGATGAAGATGCTGGCGGAGCAGTACGACGAGGAGTTTGATGTCGAAACCGACACCTTCACCTGTGTCCCAATCGAGTATACCTCGTTGGAGCGATTGGTGGAGCAGGGCGAACGACCTCGCAACATCAACCGAATAATTCAGTGTTTGAGATTTAGAACAGACTACGAAACAGGAATGTTCGTAGATAACAACGACTCGGATAGTAACCTCTCTGCACGCATCAAGCGATACTATTTGGGTTGCTACAATGTGCGACTCTATAGCGAGAAATCTATCTCGTTCAGCGTGTGTGCCGACAACGATAACATAATTTCCGATAACCTCGTGGTTGGTGTTATCGCATCGGTTGATAGTCGCACCTCGTGTGGTGTGCTGCATCTGGTGGTTATGTCGTCGAATGTTCCAATCTCGCAATACCTCGATTCTGTTGCACGCAATCAGATTATGGTGCATACGGAGAATGGGGTGGTCAACCTTTACACGCTGCTCGAGCAGAAGTTCTTTATCTGCAAACGCGGTCTGTCGAAGAACTATGTAAGCATACACCAAAATCGCAATCGTCTGGATGAGCAGATGTTGGCTTCGATACTCTACTCCGAGACCTACTACAAGAGCGAGGAGGGGTTGGGCAAGGTTATCGATCCGGGTATTATGAATCAACTCAGCAATGAGTCGGGTAGTGCGCAGTATAACTACGCCTCGCTCTATACCCACACCAATACGGTGGTGCAGATTGCGCCAATGTGTTGCGGTTTTCAGGATCGCATCGTCAGCGAGACGGTCACTATGTTCTATGTCGAGATGGTGATGTTCGAAGAGTCTGCCATAGATATTATGTCGGCGAGGATAGTCGACTTCTTGGCAAAGGTTGATGCCATAAAGCCAAAGAAGATATTTCAGAATATTGTTGCGCTCTACGGCGAGGATACCAAATCTATGGAGTTTTGGGATTTGAGATTGAACTACCCATCGTCGCGAGTGTCGATAAATCTGGTGCGCGATGCATTCCAAATCGACAAGCAACGTCAGCAGTTGGAGTTGAAGAAGGAGCAACTCTTTAGTGTGTCGGAGGTGCGAAGCAACCTTCACTCCTATGTCGAGTCGCAGGTGGTAACCATCGTTGGTGCGTTGCTCTCGGTAATATCGTTGTTGGAGTGTATCTATGCACCCGACAAGCGCACGCAACTGCTCTTTGCTGTGGTTACGGTGGCGATATTTATACTCTATACCCGCTACGCCTCGATAATAAGAAAAAGGAGAAAATAGAAAACTAACACGATATGAATTATACTTTCGACCACGATCTTTTTCTTTGGCTCAACTTCGATGGAGGTAAGGCTATGGACTTCGTTATGGAGACCATATCGGGAACGCTGATGTGGTTGCCGCTCTACTTCTTTATACTCGCATTTGTGTGGTATAAGTTTGGGTGGCAGCGCGCACTCGGTTTTGTTCTCTGCTTGGCTTTGGCAATAGGTCTGTCCGATATTATCTGTGGTATTTTTAAGCATTCGGGACCTCTGAAGCATCTGTGGGAGTCGTTCCCTGTGCGCCATCGTCCAATGTTCGACTCGGCGGTGCGCGACCTTGCACACGTGCCATCTTATGCCCACGGAGCCTATGGTACGGTGTCGGCGCACGCAGCAACGGTAGTGTCGTTGGCGTGGTTTTCGGCTCTCGCAATTCGCAAAAAGTGGTATAATTGGGTGATTGCTGTGGCTGTGATTTTGATATGCTATTCACGCATCTATCTGGCCTGCCATTTTCCTATGGATATATTCCTTGGGGCATTGGTTGGCACAATCGTGGGTTTGTTGATGTATTTACTATGGAAAAAGTTCGATAAAGTTATTGAGAAACAAATGAAATAGCGTATCTTTGCGCCCGAATTTAAGAGAAAATAATAAAAACAAGATATAGTTATGGAACATTTGAGTGAACAAGAACAGTTGCGCCGTAATTCGCTTCAGGCGTTGCGCGACCTCGGCATCAACCCCTATCCTGCCGAGAAGTTTGATGTATCGGCCAACGCCGCACAGATTGCAGCAGAGTTCGATGCAGAGCCTTCGAAATTCGAGGCGGTAACCATTGCCGGCCGTATTATGAGCCGTCGTATTATGGGTAGCGCATCGTTCTTCGAGTTGCAAGACCACACCGGTCGTATTCAGGTGTATATCCGTCGTGACGACATCTGCCCAGAGGGCGACCCAACACTCTACAATACCGTATTCAAGAAGTTGCTTGATATTGGCGACTTTATCGGCGTTGAGGGTTTTGCTTTCCGCACCAACACAGGCGAGTTGTCGGTACACTGCCGTAAGTTTACCATATTGTCGAAATCTATCCGTCCACTCCCAATCGTGAAGGAGAAAGATGGTCAGCAGTTCGACGCATTGACCGACCCAGAGGTGCGCTATCGTCAGCGTTATGTTGATTTGGTGGTTAACCCTAAGGTGCGCGACGTGTTTGCAAAGCGTGCGAAGATTATCGCTACTATGCGCGAGTACTTCAATCAGCACGGTTGCTTGGAGGTTGAGACTCCAATCTTGCAGCCAATTCCTGGCGGTGCTTCGGCTCGTCCGTTCATCACACACCACAACGCTCTCGATATCGACTTCTATATGCGAATAGCTACCGAGTTGTATTTGAAGCGACTTATCGTTGGTGGCTTCGATGGCGTATACGAGTTTGGAAAGAACTTCCGTAATGAAGGTATGGACCGCACTCACAATCCGGAGTTTACCTGTATGGAGATATACATCGCATACAAGGACTACCGCTGGATGATGGAGTTCACCGAGAATATGTTGGAGCGTATCGCTTTGGCTGTGAACGGCACTACCGAGGTAGAGATTGATGGCAAGCAGATTTCGTTCAAGGCTCCGTTCCGTCGTTTGACTATGACCGACGCTATCCGCGAGAAGACCGGCTATGACATTACAGGTCAGAGCGAGGCTGAGTTGCGTGAGGCGTGCAAGCGTTTGAATGTCGAGATTGACGATACGATGGGTAAGGGTAAGTTGATTGATGCAATCTTCGGTCAGTACTGCGAGGAGGATTTGGTGCAGCCAACCTTCATCTGCGACTACCCAATCGAGATGTCGCCACTCTGTAAGCGTCATCGCGATAATCAGGATTTGACCGAGCGTTTCGAGTTGTTCGTTGCGGGCAAGGAGTTGTGTAACGCATACTCGGAGTTGAACGACCCAATCGATCAGTTGGAGCGTTTCCAGGAGCAGATGCGATTGTCGGAGCGTGGCGACGACGAGGCTATGTTTATCGATATGGACTTTGTTCGTGCGTTGGAGTACGGTATGCCTAACTGCTCGGGTATGGGTATGGGTATCGACCGTCTCACAATGTTTATGACGGGTCAGACCTCGATTCAGGATGTATTGTTCTTCCCTACGATGCGTCCCGAGAAGAAGGTTGTGGCAGACGCCGAGGAGGTGTACACCGAGGCAGGCATTCCTGCAGAGTGGGTTGAGGCTATTCAGAAGATGGGCTACATCACACTCGAGTCGTTCGCAAACACCGCAAAGAGTGGCGGTATGAAACTCTTTAACGACCTCTGCGGCTTCAACAAGAAGAATAAGCTTGGTCTTTCGACCGCAGGTATTAAGGAGTGGATTGAGAATAATAAAGAGTAATCAAAAGTTAAACTTAAATTAAATAAAAGAAAACTATGGCAAGAAAGAAGATTGTTGCAGGTAACTGGAAGATGAACACTGTTCCTGCAGAGGGTGTTGAGTTGGCAAAGAATGTAGTTGCAGGTCGTGGCGAGGTTTGCGAGTGCGTAAACTTTATCGTATGCCCTCCATTTACCCACCTCTCGCAAGTTGTTGAGGCTGTTAAGGGTTCGGATATCGCAGTAGGTGCGCAGGATTGCGCTACCGAGGCAAAGGGTGCTTACACTGGCGAGATCGCAGCGTCGATGATTGCTGCTCTCGGTTGCAAGTATGTTATCCTCGGCCACTCGGAGCGTCGTCAGTACTACGGTGAGACTTCGGAGACTTTGAACAAGAAGATGGCTCAGGCTTACGCTAACAACCTCATTCCAATCTACTGCGTAGGTGAGAATTTGGAGGAGCGCGAGGCTGGTAACCACTTCGCAGTTTGCAAGGCTCAGATTGAGGAG
>JAZOMA010000041.1:0-42252 GCA_045653565.1 Alistipes sp. | reverse complement strand
CGAATCGGCAATAAATGCCTTGTTGTCGCTGTGCGAGATGCGTGAGATAACGAATTGGCGGGCGATAATTTGGCGAATATCGCCTACGCTCTTGCCATTCATCTGCTCGTTGGTTACCTCGATAGAGAACTTGGCTGCGAGTTTGTTGCCACCGAATTTGCTTGCCACAACCTTTTTCTCCTTAGAAAGGTCGATGCACAAGATGGCCTTCAATATCATAAAGGCGAGTATAACTGCCACCACACCAATAGGATATGCTACAGCAAAGCCCATCGGAATAGATTTGTCGTCGATGCCTGTAAGGTCGAGATAAGTCTGTTGTGCAGCACCCATTGCAGGGGTGTTTGCCACCGCTCCGTCCATTACTCCGACCATTGTTTGGAGAGGTGTTTCGGTAGGGATAACGAGCAGATATGCTACCCCCGCAGCTAACAACATCGCCAAAATCGAGAGCCACATCTGCTTCAAACCGCCCTGTCGCAACGATGCGAAGAACGAAGGTCCAATCTGCAAACCAATGGAGAATACAAAGAGTGTCAAACCGAAATCACGCACGAAGTTGAGCGTATCGGCGTGCAGTGTCATTCCGAAATGGCTTGCCACGATACCCGCAAAGAGTATCCAAGTGGCACCCAGCGAGATACCTCCCACCTTAATTTTGGCAAGTGTTGTGCCAATGGCAATAACCATTGCCAATACAAATATCGAGTGAGCAATGCCTGCTCCGAATATAAACTCCTTGAAAAACTCCATAAAATCAGTCTATTATCCTTTGTGGCGCAAAGGTAAGAAAAATTCAAAATGCAGAATTCAAAATGGAGAATTATTTTCGACTTAAATCTTTTAACTTTTTGTTGAAAAATCTCTCAACTCCCCACTCTCAACTCTTAACTTTTTCTTATCTTTGCACCAAAGAATTCCAATTACTATAAAATAGACTATGAGCAAGGTTACTATCGAGCGTGCGCATCGCATGGACGGAACTGGTGAGTACTACTTCTCACGCCGTCTTCGTGAGATTGCAGAGATTGAGGCGACTACAGGTCGTCAGATTATTAAGTTGGCTATGGGAAGCCCTGACCTTCCGCCACACCCATCGGTTGTGGAGCGTTTGTCGAAGGAGGCTCTCCGCCCAGATGTTCACAAGTACATGTCGTTTAAGGGCGAGCCTGTATTGCGTAAGGCTTTTGCTGATTGGTACGGCAAGTGGTATGGTGTAGATGTAGACTTCAACACCGAGGTATTGCCACTTATCGGCTCGAAGGAGGGTATCATGCACATCTGCCAGACCTTTATCAACCCAGGCGACAAGGTGCTCGTTCCAAACCCTGGCTACGCTGCATACAAGGCTGCTGTAACTATGACAGGCGGTGTGATGCTCCCATATTCGCTCAACAAGGAGAATGGCTTCAAGCCTGACTTCGCAGCTATCGAGGCTGCTGGCGTAGAGGGCGTAAAGATTATGTTTGCGAACTTCCCTGGTATGCCAACAGGTCAGACTCCAACCAAGGAGTTGTTCGAGGAGATCGTTGCATTTGGTCGCAAGCACAATATTCTCGTTATCCACGACAATCCATATTCGTTCATCCGTAACAACGACAAGCCTATGTCTATCCTCGCAATCGAGGGCGCAAAGGAGGTTGCAATGGAGATGAACTCGTTGTCGAAGGGTCACTCGATGGCAGGATGGCGTGTTGGTGTTATCATCGGTAAGGAGGAGTGGATTAACTCGATTTTGACCTTCAAGTCGAATATGGACTCGGGTATGTTCTACCCTATCCAAGCGGCTGCCGAGACTGCTCTTTCGTTGGGCGAGGATTGGTTCACCGAGTTGAACGCTATCTACCGTGAGCGCGAGAAGCAGGGCAATGAGTTGCTCGATGCACTCGGATGTACCTATCAGCCAAATCAGGCAGGTTTGTTTATCTGGGCAGAGATTCCTGCTGACTACGAGGGCGACTGCTACGACTTCTCGGACGAGGTAATGGAGAAGTGCGACGTATTCCTCACTCCTGGTGGCATATTCGGTACCGAGGGTAAGCGTTATGTTCGTATTACATTGTGCTGCCCTGCCGAGTTGCTGAAGAAGGCAACCGACAACATCAAGGCTCGCTACACAAAGTAGGAGGATACCTTATAAATAGAAGAAAGAGCTACCCTTCGGGGTGGCTCTTTTCTTCTATTGGCCATTAGCCATTGGCCATTGTTTTTTTTAGTAAGGGCTATTAAGGGCGATTAATGTTTCCGACTAATAACTACTAATTACTCACTACTCACTGCTCACTTTACTCTTATGAGGTTTATGCCGTCGCGGAGAGGAAGAATTACATTCTCTACCCTGCTGTCGTGGCGGATATGGTCGTTGAAGGCAACAATCTCGGCGGTCTGCTTATCCTTGCGAGCAACCTCCTCCACAACCTTTCCGTACCAGAGGATATTGTCTGCCAAGATAAACGAGTTGCTATGTACGAGGTTATGCTCGAACAGCATCTCGTAGTAGGCTGTATATTCGCGTTTGTCGCCATCGATAAATACAAGGTCGTACTGCTCGTTCAACTGCGGAGCGAGGTCGAGTGCCGAGCCGATGTGCTGACGAATCTTATCGCCCAAGCCGCTGCGCTCGAAATATTTGGCTGCGATAGCCTCCAATTCGTCGTCCACCTCGAAGGTGTCAATCAGCGCGTCCTCCTCCAAGCCTGCCGCCATCGAGATAGCCGAATAGCCCGTGAAGGTGCCAATTTCGAGGATGCGGCGAGGTCGAAGCATACGCACAAGCATCTCCAACAGTTTGCCCTGAATATGCCCCGAAATCATTCGTGGGTTGATTACACGAAGGTAGGTCTCGCGCTCCAACTCGTGCAACAACTCGCCCTGCGGTGAGGACATCGCCTCGATGTATTGGTCAAGTTTGTCCATAGTCATTTATAAGGGTTATTAACGGCTATTAACGGCTATTAATGGTTGTTAATGTTTTTTGCGCCACCCTTAATTGCCCTTAATATCCTTTAACAACCTTTAATATCCTTTACCCATTTGGCGCAATCTTCTGCAAAATTAAAAATTTTTGCCCACAATACCGCAACTACCGAACACAATTTTTGGGGCTTTTAGCCATTGGCTATATTTGTTACATTGTTACAGTTGTTACACGTGTTACACCCCTGTAACAAGTGTAATAGGTGTAATAGTGTAACAACTGTAACAGTGTAACAAACGGCGACGGCACTATCGGTAGAGCAACACCGACGGTTCGCGCCACACCTCGTTTGCTACCTCCATAATCTCGGAGGCGGTAACGGCATTTATCTTGCGATACGACTCCTCCAACGTATCGACCTCGCCATAGGCCAACAGGCTCTTGCCTGCGCCCATCATATAGCTCTCGGCAGCCTCGTTTACAATGGCCAACTGCGCTATAAACTGACGCTTGGCCATAGCCAACTGACGCGTGGTGAGAGCGCACTCTTGCAAGCGCTTAATCTCTTTATCTATAATCTCGCGACAGCGCTCCGAGTTCTCGTGGTCGGACGAGAAGTAGATGCTGGCCAAGCCACAGTCCGACAGCGACGAGTAGCTTGCACCAATATTATATGTTAGTCCGTTGCGCTCACGAACACTGACATTTAGGCGTGAGTTGGCACACGGACCACCCAATATATTGGTAAAGAGTGCATAGGGCAAACGTCGTTTGTCGCGTAGGTCGTAGGCACGCGCACCAATGATGCAGTGAGCTTGGTGGGTACGTTTGTTCACCACCCTCTCGAATGGTGCAACAAGCGTAGGTGCCACACGCTCATAATCTCTAATATTATATTTATATATATTAGTATCTATATTTATATATCGCTCTGCTACTTCGCGTATGCGGCTAGGCGATATATTACCTATAGATGCAAACACCATCTTATCGGTGGTGTGTGTACGTGCGCGGAAGTTGTGTATAGCCGCGGAGTCTATCTTTCGTAGGCTTCGGGGTGTACCCAGTATGTTGTGTCCCAACGCCGAGCCTGCGAAGATAAGGTCCTCGAACTCGTCGTATATGGCATCCATAGGCGAGTCGCGGTAGGTGTTTATCTCGTCGAGTATAACCTCGCGCTCCTTATCCAGCTCGCTATCGGGGAATGTGGAGTGGAATACCACATCGGATAGCAACTCTACCGCCTTCGTAAAGTCGCCACGCAGGACAGTAGCGTGTACGGTGGTGTCCTCCTTCGAGGTGAAGGCGTTCAACTCGCCACCGAGGTTCTCCAATCGGCAGTTCACTTGGTGTGCCTTGCGGTGTTCCGTACCCTTGAAAAAGCCGTGCTCGGTGAAGTGGGCAATGCCCTCCTCGCCCTCACGCTCATCGCGCGTACCGGCATTTATCATCAACGCACAGCGCGCCACACCACTCTTGGTTTGGCGGTGTATGCCGCGTATGCCGTTCGATAGTTCGTATATATAAAATTCACTCATAGTACTCTTGTGTTTGCTTCTCTCGTGTCGTAGTTTGTTACACTTGTTACACTTGTTACACTGTTACAGGGGGGGGTACCCGTGTAACAACCTGTAACAACCTGTTACACTATTACACCTATTACACTTGTTACAGGGGTGTAACACGTGTAACAACTGTAATTGTGTAACACTGTAACAAGTTGGTAAGGGTGGTTAAGGGTTATTAATGTTCCCAACTACTAACTACTCTCTACTCTCTACTAACTCCTCTCTCTCTAATAAACTTCGCCGTGTGGCTATTCTCGCACTCGGCAAGTCCCTTTGGTGTACCCTCGTAGATGATGTTTCCACCCTCTGCGCCAGCCTCGAGACCGAGGTCTATAACGTGGTCGGCACACTTGATAACCTCCATATTGTGTTCCACAATCACTATTGTATGCCCCGCTTCTATCAGTGCGTTAAACGCCTTCAAAAGACGGTTTATGTCGTGTATGTGTAGGCCCGTCGTTGGCTCGTCAAAGATGAACATCATTCGCTTGGACGAGAACTCCTTGGCGAGATAGGAGGCTAACTTAACTCGCTGGCTCTCGCCGCCCGAAAGGGTTGACGATGGCTGTCCGAGTTTTACATAACCCAGTCCAACGTCGCTCAATGGCTTCAACCTCTCGATTATGCGACGGCACGACTCGTCCTCGCCAAAGAAGGCTATAGCCTCGTCTACGCTCATATCGAGGATATCGCTGCACGACTTACCACGATACAGCACCTCCAGCACCTCATCTTTGAAGCGTTTGCCGTTGCACGCCTCGCACGTAAGGGTGATATCTGCCATAAACTGCATACCCACCTTTATAGCGCCTTCGCCCTGACACACCTCGCAACGACCTCCCGCCGAGTTGAACGAGAAGTGCGATGCTGTGATGTTGTTGTGCTTGGCGTATGGCTGCTCGGCAAAGTGCTTGCGAATCTCGTCCCACGCCTTGATGTAGATGGCAGGGTTCGAGCGCGAAGACTTGCCTATAGGGTTTTGGTCCACCAACTCCACACCACGCAACAGCGACACATCGCCCGACAAACCGTCGAAGTCGCCCGGGCGGTCGCCCGTATCTGCCAACTCGCGATGCAACGCAGGATAGAGAATATCTCTCGCCAACGACGACTTGCCCGAGCCACTCACGCCCGTAATGCAGGTCATCACTCCGAGAGGAATCTTTACAGTTATATTTTTGAGGTTGTTGTGGCGGCAGCCATTCAACTTTATGTAGTTGCTCCAACCACGATACGACTGCGGTACGGTTATCTCGCGTCGTCCCAACAGATAGTCGGCAGTATAACTCTCGGTAGCCTCCGAAATATGCTCCAAATCGCCACAGTAGACTACTCTACCGCCATTTTCGCCCGCTTCGGCACCAATGTCCACGATGTAGTCGGCAGCGCGAATAACCTCCTCCTCGTGTTCGACAACAATCACCGTATTGCCCATATCACGCAGTTGCTTCAGCACGCCAATAAGTCGGTGTGTGTCGCGCGGATGCAGACCAATAGATGGCTCATCGAGAATATACAACGAACCCGTAAGGTTGCTACCGAGCGATGTTGCCAGGTTTATGCGCTGGCTCTCGCCACCCGATAGCGTATTCGATGCACGGTCCAATGTGAGATATCCCAACCCCACATCGCTCAAATAGCGCAATCGGCTTTGCACCTCGGCTAATAGTCGCTTGGCGCGCGATGCGTCGTGCTCATCCAACTCCACCGAAGTAAAGAACTCCAAAGCCTCGTCTACGGTCATACGCACAACTTGCGCTATGTTTTTACCACCAAATTGCACGTACAACGCCTCGGGACGCAGTCTGTTGCCTTCGCACTCGGGGCATATGGTTTTGCCCGTAAAACGAGCCTTAAGCACACGATATTGAATCTTATGGCGTTGGCTATCGAGCATCTCAAAGAAGGAGTTCAACCCTTCGAAATATTCGTTACCCAGCCACAACAGTCGTTTCTGCTCATCCGTAAGTGTGTAGTATGGTGCGTGAATAGGAAAATCGAACTTGTAGGCGTGCTTGACGAGTTGGTCACGGAACCAACGCATAGTGTCGCCACGCCAACACGCAATAGCATTGTCGAATATGGTGCGCGACTTGTCCGGCACTACCAAATCCT
Source organism: Alistipes sp. (assembly GCA_045653565.1). GTDB lineage: Bacteria > Bacteroidota > Bacteroidia > Bacteroidales > Rikenellaceae > Alistipes. Next base: position 35,652 of record JAZOMA010000041.1, on the reverse strand, counting down.
CGTCAATGCCCGTGATTTTGCCCCAACCTTCGCACTTTGGACACGCTCCGAGTGGATTGTTAAACGAGAATAGGTGTTCGGTTGGTCGTTCGAACTCTATACCATCGGCTGTGAAATTCGAATTGAATATGTGCTTATTCTCGCCCTCAATAACTACGCAACTATTTGTTCCATAGCCAAATGCTTGCGACACCGATTCGCGCATTCGGGTTAGTGTATCGTCGTCGCCCAACACTCGTAGACGGTCTATAACCACATATATGCCCTCCGACGACTGTTCGAGGTCTACCTCTTTGATAAAGTCGTCAATCAGTACGGTTCTGTTCTCTACAACCAATCGTGCGATGCCATCCCTTACCAACGTCAGCAGGCGTTCGATAATGCCTTCGCCCTCCTTCAAAAGCATTGGCACAGCAATTACGACTCTTGCCCCCTCGCCCAACGAAAGCAGGAAGTTAACCACATCGTCGGTGTCATAGCACTTGACTTCGACATTCGAAATAGGCGATATGGTCTTGCCCACGCGAGCATAGAGCAATTTCAAATAGTCGTATATCTCGGTTACGGTGCCTACGGTCGAGCGTGGGTTGCGCGACGAAACCTTCTGCTCGATGGCAATGGCCGGCGCAATGCCCGAAATCAAATCTACGTCGGGTTTGGATATTCGACCCAAAAACTGACGAGCATATGCCGATAGGCTCTCAACATAACGACGCTGTCCCTCGGCAAAGATGGTATCGAATGCCAACGTAGATTTACCCGAGCCGGAAAGTCCCGTCACGACAACCAACTTCTCGTGCGGAATTTCCAACTCGATATTCTTGAGGTTATGTACCCTCGCTCCCTTTATGTAGATTTTGTTATGCAAAATCAAATTCAAAATTCAAAATTCAAAATGCAGAATGCAAAATTAGTTTTCCGTTTCTACCGTTACTCCCTCTACTTTGAGGAGTTTTGCAATGAGTTGTTCGGCTTCACTCTCGCGTATGCGCAATCGCATTATGCAGAGATTGTCGAACAGTTGCTCATCTATGCGAGGCGACATCTCCTTTATCACGCGCATAACGCCATTCATCGAGATGTAGGAAAATTCCACATTGATGACTCTGTCTACCGTCTTTTCGACTATCTCGCTAACAGCGATTACCTCGGCTGTAGACTCTTTGTAAGCCTGAATAAGCCCCGAAACACCCAATTTAGTACCACCAAAGTAACGAACTACCACAACCAAACAGTTGGTCAGTTCTGCCGAGAGCAACTGTCCCAGAATTGGCTTGCCAGCCGTTCCCGAAGGCTCGCCATCGTCGTTAGCACGGAACACCTCGCCCTGCGCCCCAAGACGATAGGCATAGCAGTGGTGCGTGGCGTCGTAGTACTGCTTGCGCAACGCATCCAGCAACTCCTTTACCTCCTCCTCACTCTCTACAGGGTAGGCGTATGTTAGGAACTTACTGCTACGCTCCTTGTAGATAGCCTCGGCTGGTTTGGCTATAGTCAGATATGAGTCTTTCGGCTCGCTCACTACTCTACGGCTTTGAACATTCTACTCCAGCGGATGCCCCCCTCGCCCTTCGAGAATATCTTGAACAACGCCTTTCCTACGATATGATCCTCAGGCACGAAGCCCCAGAAACGCGAGTCTGCCGAGTTGTGACGGTTGTCACCCATCATAAAGTAGTAGTTCATTGCGAAGGTATAGGTGGTCGCCTCCACGCCATCAATAAATATCTTATCGCCCTCCACGCGCAAATCGTGACCTTCGTATTGCTCGATAATGCGTTTGTAGAGAGGCAGATTTTCAGTAGTCAGTTCCACCGTAGCGTTGCGCTTTGGTACCCACAGTGGACCAAAATCGTTCTGTGTCCAGGCGTATTTATCGCTGTGTGGGAATATGTAGTTGTATGGCTCGCTATCCACCTCTGCGCTTACTACCGACTTAAACTTTCGCACCTTCTCTGCTGTCGAAGCGCGCATAGTCAGAATGTAGAAGTACTCCTCCTCGCTCTGTCCAACCAGCTGATACTCCGTGATTTCGAGGTTCGAAAGGGCAAACTCCGAGAGCGGAGCATTGCTTACCACGCGATAGTTGAGTTGGCGATCTGCGCAGTGCGGTTGCGGTGTGCTATTGACAAACAGTTCGTTGTTTACAATCTGTAATGTATCGCCAGCAACAGCCACGCAACGCTTTATGTAGTTCTCGCGCTTGTCTACAGGTCGCGAGATTATGGTAAAGTCGCTGTATAGGCGACGACGACCCTCCTTTGCGCCCAACGCCTTCTGATACTCGGCAAGCACGTCGTAATAGTTTGCAGCCTGATTCTCCAACAACAGCGTGTCGCCCTCGGGGAAGTTGAAAACTACGACATCCTCGCGCTCAACCTCGCCACGACCACGCAATCGGTGGTAGTCCCACTGCACGCACTCCGAGTAGGAGTTGGCTGTCGAAAATGGCATAGTATTGAATACAAAAGGCATAGCCACAGGGGTGTTAGGCACCTGTGGACCATACGATAGTTTGCTTACATAGAGATAGTCGCCACAGAGTATGGTTTTCTCCATCGAGGAGGTAGGCACAACGTACAACTGAAAGATGAACAGGTGTACGAGGTGTGCAACTACCGTAGCCCACACCACTGCATCTATCCAGCCGTAGATGGTGTTATATAGCAACGACTTTGCACGCAGGGCGTCGTTTTTAGACCATATATAACGATAGCCCAAACGCGAAATGAAGTGATCGTAGATGAATGGCAAGCCGAGTAGCAGCCATAGGTTGCCTGTCCAAACTACGAACAGAAGGATATATACGATGCTGGCAATAACAAACTTTGTCCAGCGATTCTTGAAAAATTCCAATATATTCTTCATACTATTCGAATAAATCGTCAATGGTAAATACGCCCTTCTTTGTTGCGACAAACTCCGCTGCAACTACCGCACCGAGAGCCAATGCTCGACGCGAGAATAGCGTATGCTTAATCTCTATTTTGTCGTCATCGGAGAGATAGGTTACCGTATGCGTACCTGGCACCGTACCCTCGCGCAACGAGGTAATCTCGATAGCCTTATCGTCGGTTGTAGGCTCATTCACCCAGCACTGTTTGCGCTCTACCCTCTTTAGAATGTCGTCAGCCAACGATATCGCCGTACCGCTTGGGGCATCCTTCTTTTGCGTGTGGTGAATCTCCTCGATAGCGACGTTGTAGCCCTCGAAACGATTCATTAACTCTGCCAAGTAACGATTCAAACGGAAGGTGATATTCACGCCCAACGAGTAGTTCGACGACCAAATCATAGTCGAATTTTTCTCACGACACAACTCCTGCAACTCGGTGAGTTTGTCGTGCCAACCCGTAGTGCCACTCACAACAGGCGTTCCGCACTCGATACAGGTGCGTACGTTGTTGTAGGCGGTGGCAGGTGTGGTAAATTCGATTGCGACATCTATCTCCGCCAACTTCTCGGCATTCAAATCTGCCACATTGTCTTGATCTATAATGAGTGCTACGGAGTGTCCACGCTGGAGCAACACCTGCTCAATCTCGTGGCCCATCTTGCCGTAGCCGATAATTGCAACTTTCATAGTTCTTTCGTGCTTTGAATGGTTTAACTCGCAAAGATAACAATTTTGTGCGAAATAAAAAAGACAAATGCTATTGCATTTGCCCTTTATACTTAACATTCGAGAGAAATAGTCCCTGCGGGGCTGCCCCGCTACTCGCTTTCGAGAGGTCGCGCGAGGCTACAATCTCGGCAAACTCCTCCACCGAATATCGCCCTCTGCCAACATCTACGAGCGTGCCGACGATGGCTCGCACCATATTGCGAAGGAAACGGTCTGCACGTATGGTAAAACGCAGAGTACCATCACTCTCCACCACCCATTCAGCGTGCGAAACCTTGCAGATGTTGGTTTTATTATTGGAGTTCAACTTGGCAAATGTTGTAAAGTCGCTCGTCGTGAGCAGCACTTTTGCCGCCTCGTTCATCTTTGCTACATCCAAAGGTATGTAGTATATCCACGCCGTATGACGACGAAACGGAGCCTTTACTGGCGAAAGCAGATAGGTATATTCACGCTCTACGGCATCGAAGCGTGCGTGAAGGTCGTCTGCCACCCTATATATGCGCTTAATTGCTATATCGTGCGGCAACATAGCGTTGAGTTTGTAGGTTATGTGGTCGCAATCAATCTCCTCCTCGGTGTCGAGGTGGGCTACATAGAACGAGGCGTTTACACCCGTATCGGTACGTCCAGCACCTACTATCTCGGTAGGTCGACGTAGCAGTTTGGAGAGTGCATCCTCTATCACTCCCTGAACAGTGGGTTGTTCGGGTTGTCGTTGCCAACCACAGTAGGCACCTCCATCGTATTGTAACTCAATGAAATAGCGCATAGGTAATTGGTTTTATTTCATTGCCTCTTTGGCTGCTTCGTAGATTCCCTCATAGAGCGAAGGGTGCGCGTGAATGGTATTTGCCAAATCCTCTGCCGTAGCACCCATAGCCATCGCAACAGATGGCTCGCCCAACATCTCCACAACGTTAGCACCAATGATGTGCGCGCCACGCAGTTTGTTCTCTGCATCGAAAATCAACTTCACGAAGCCATCACGGTCGCCCGCTGCCGCAGCCTTGCCCGACGAGGCAAAGTTGTAGCGCGTAACCTTATACTCTATGCCCTGCTTCTGCGCTTGCTCCTCGGTCAAACCTACCGATGCAATCTCGGGAGTAGTGAATATGCAGGCTGGTGTCAACGCATAGTCTATGGCCTTTGGCGAGAGTCCAAATATGCGCTCCACGCAGTTTATAGCCTCGGCTGATGCCACGTGTGCCAATGCTGGCGATGCGATGATGTCACCCACGGCAAATATAGATGGAATAGATGTTTGGAAATTACTGTCTACCACTATCTTATCCCGCTCTATCTTAACGCCTACTTTATCCAAGTTAAGCCCCTCAATATTGGACTTTATGCCCACTGCCGAAAGCACCTTATCGGCAACAATCTGCTTAACCTCGCCCTTCTGCTCAACCTCCACTACGCACTTGTTTTCCACAATCGAAACACCCTTCACTGCGGTGTCGGTCATCACGGTAATACGCTGACGACGGAATGCTCGCTCGGCAGCAGCCGAAACCTCAGCATCGAGTAGTGGCATAAATTGTGGCATATACTCCACAACGGTAACCTTCACGCCCAACGAGGCGTAGAGAAAAGCAAATTCGCTACCTATTGCACCCGAGCCAACAACGACCATCGTTTCTGGCAACTCCTCCAGCAATAGCGCATCGCGCGATGTGAGTACAAAGGTGTGGTCAACAGGAATTGAAGGCACCTCGCGTGGTGATGCACCCGTAGCCAAAAGTATGTTTTTCGCCTCGTAAACCGTATCATTCACCTCTACCTCGTGGTCGGAGAGCAGCGTAGCCATACCGGTAATCACCTCTACTCCACTGCGTTTCAGCAACATCTCGACACCGCGTCCCGTAGTCTGTGCCACCTGGCGTGAGCGAGCCACCATAGCCTTCAAATCGGCTCTTACTTCGCCCTCGATAGCCACACCAAATGTCTTTGCGCTCTTGCAATAGTGATAGACTTGCGCACTCTTGAGCAATGCCTTTGTGGGAATACAACCCCAATTAAGACACGTACCACCCAACTCTGCACGCTCCACCAGCGCAACCTTTGCGCCCAACTCTGCGGCGCGAATAGCACCCACATATCCAGCAGGTCCACCGCCGATAACTATTAAATCGAACATAATGCTAAAATTCAAAATGCAAAATTCAGAATGCAGAATTAGTTTTCCGCTTTCCGTTTACTTCAAAATATATTCCACTATCTGCGTTTTGCCACGCTTATCTTTGTAGGTGATGCGATACTTACCTTTGAAGCCTCGGAACTCCACCTCGCCATTTTCATCTGCTTTAACGGTAAGATTTGTCTTCCACTCGTGGTTGATAAGTTGGTCCATAGCCCAATATACAGGCTTCTCCTTCATATCGCGTGTGAAGATTCCCGATACGGTAGGCTCGCCCTTAACACCGCAGTTGTCGAGTACGTTCCACCACGTGATACCCATCATCTTCTCCTGCGAGAACCACAAACGATAGAGGTTTTGAGTGAGGATAGCCTGAATCATAAAGCCACGCTCGTCCTGCGATGGCGAAGTGATGGTAACCTCGCTCAAATGGAGCGGCACACCCGCCTCCGAAGCCCAACCTATATACTCGCGCACTTGCGAAGGGGTCTGAATCTTAGTGCCATTCGCCATGTCCTGACAGTGCTGCACATTGAAGAGGTGCATCTGAATACCCATAATATCAATTTTGCAACCACGCTCCTGCAAACGCTTTACTTGCGCCGTATAGCCAGGCTTGCGGTGGTAGTCGTTGATGTTTAACTTAACCTCCGCAGGGAAATACTTCTCGGCACATTTCAAGGCGTGATATGGGTAGTCGCCATACATAAGACCATAGCGACTCTTCGAGATTGGATAGTTCTCAGGCAAAAGGTCTCGGTCATAGTCGAGCGCACTCTCATTCACCACGTCCCAACTCTGCAAACGTCCCTTGTAGTGGTTGGCAATGGTGCTTATGCGCTCCTCCATAACCTTCGGCATTCTTCTCGCATAGTCAGGGAATGTCTCAGCAACCTCCTCGAACGACATTGCTGTCCATTCGGCAGTCTGCGCATCAGTGCTCTGATAGCGATTTGGCTCGTTAGGGAACAATCTCTTATGCTCGGCACGCTCCTTCTCTGTGAAGAGGTCGAAATACCAACTTGGACGCTGGAACTTGCGGTTGCCCCACACCAAGACGTGTCCGTGAGCGCGAATACCCTTCTGCTCGCAGAACTCAACGAGTTGGTCGGTCGAAGGACGACGCCAATGTGGCTGGTCGTATGGGTCCTTGCAGTTATTCCAAAACTCTTCGGTATCGCGGTACTCGGTAGCGAAGCGAGGCTTGCCTTGCTCCAACTCGAACTCTTTCCAATAGAAAGGTACGGTTGCCGAGTTGAATAACTCGCCATAGATGCGCTTGTAACGCTCGTTCCACTCCGTCTTGCCAAGCTGATTGAAGTTGAAGATATGCGCACCAAAGACAAACTCGTGCGAAATGTGCTGTATCTTCACATCGCGCTTGCGACCGATATCTTCCAATACAATTTTAGCATCGGCCTTGCGGTACTTCTCGATATCGGCATCGATGCGAGCCTGCTCCTCCTCGTTCCAAAGTTTCCAATATGCCTCGCTCATATAACCCTTGGTATCCTCGGCGTGCGAGCGAGGAAACTGCATTTGTGCTTGCGCACCAACTGCAACAACGGCTAAAACTGCCGCCAAAATAATCTTCTTCATATTAGTAGTGTTAAACATCTTTAATAGTAGGCCATTAGCCATTAGCTTTTTTAGTTTTCAGCTTTGCGGGCTCTCTCCCATTTTTCGTTTACTTCAAAGTGTATTCCACAGTCTGAGTCTTGCCGCGCTTATCCTTGTAGGTGATACGGTACTTACCCTTGAAGCCACGGAACTCAACATTACCACCCTTGTCGGCTTTTACGGTAGTATTGGTCTTCCACTCGTGGTTGATAAGTTGGTCAAGAGCATGATATGCCGGCTTCTCCTGCATATCGCGTGTGAAGATACCCGAAATCGATGGCTCGCCTTTTCTGCCACAACCATCAACAGCATTCCACCAAGTGATACCCATCATATTCTTCTGCGAGAACCACAAACGATATAGATTTTGGGTGATTATCGCCTGAATCATAAAGCTATGCTCATCTTCTGCAGGTGCAGCAATGGTAATCTCGCTCATGTGGATAGGCAAGCCTGTCTGAGATGCCCAACCTACATATTGGCGCACCTGTTTAGGAGTCTGTATCTTCTTACCTGCGGCTATATCTGCACACATCTTTGGCTTCATAAGGTGCATTTGAATTCCCATAATATCAATCTTGCAACCACGCTCCAGCAAACGCTTAACCTGTGCTGTATAGGCTGGTTTACGCACAAAATCGTTGATATTGAGTTTTACCTCCTTCGGGAAATACATCTCGGCCGACTTCAACGCCTTATACGGATAGTCACCCGGCATTACTCCGTAGCGGTTACTTTTAGATATGGTACGACCTTCCAAGATGTTCTTCACATCTAATGCGCTCTCATTCACAACATCCCAGCTCTGCAAACGAGCGCCATATCGCTCTGCAATCTGCTTGATGCGAGCATCGTGAGCATTGTCAATATTCTTTGAGAAGTTTGCGAAATAGCTCTCCATCTCATCGACAGTCAATGCCTTCCACGCCTCTCTATTTTTAGCAGTCTTTGGGCGAGGAAGAAAGCGTGCGTAGGTCTCGCGCTCCTCCTTTGTCATCAACTCCTTCTTCAACCAAGATGGCATCTGCGCACCAACAGAGCCCCACACAAGCACATGACCGTGAGCACGAATACCCTTCTGCTCGCAAAAATCTACAATCTGGTCTGTCGAAGGACGACGCCAATGGGATTGGCTATTTGGCTTTTCACAACTATTCCACCACGCCTCTGTATCCTTTTCTGCCGTTTCAAAACGAGGCATTCCTCGTTTTTGCTCCAAAGTTCGCCAATAGAAAGGAATAGTAGCCGAATTGAACAATTCACCAAATGCTCTCTTGTAGCGGTCGTTGTACTCGGTTTTACCCAATTGGTTAAAGTTGAAGATATTAGAGCCAAAGATAAATTCGTGCGAAATCTGCTCAATCTTCACCTTGCGGTTGCGACCAATATTCTCGAGTACCAACTTGCCATCGGCCTTGCGGTATTTCTCGATGTCGGCATCGATTTGAGCCTGCTCCTCGGCGTTCCAAATCTTCCAATACGCCTCGCTCATATAACCCTTGGTATCCTCGGCGTGTGAGCGTGGAAACTGCATTTGTGCTTGCGCACCAACTGCAACAACGACTAAAACCGCCGCCAAAAATATCTTTTTCATGATATTTGTGTTAGTAGTTAATAACCTTCAAAATCTCGCCATTATCTGCTGCAACGGCTCTTTTCCACTTCTCCGAGTAGCCCGACTGCTTAATCTTGTCAGGAATGTTGCAACCATTGCCATTGTCGATAAAACCCTTTTCGTTCTCTGCCTTCTCGTTTCCGTCTATATACTTTACAAGCAGATACTTATCGAGCGAATCCCACTTCTCGAACAATGCCTGAGCGGTAACTGTCGAGTAGTCGGTGAGCAACTTCTGAGCCCTCTTTGCAGGGAGTTCGGCAACCTTTGCATCGAACTTCTCCACCTCGGCAAGTCGCTCGTTCTCCCACTTGTCGACCTCCTCGCGAACACGCTTACCAATAACATTATAGCGCAAGTAAGCGAGTTGTGCGATACGGTTTGTAACCCAGAACATCGAGGTCGACGAATAGTGCAACATCGAGCCATTCTCCTCCGAGAGGCACCAAGGCACTTCGGTAGTGTTGCAGTAGATAGGTGTCAAAGGCGATGTAGCGGCATCGTCGGTACCAAACCATAGAATACCTGTCTTGCCCTTGCGAGCCTGACCGCAGAGCCAAAAACCGGTCTGTTGTGTAGCCGTAGCGCGCTCGTTGCAGTACTCCACGCCATCAACCTTGAAGTACATCGGACGCCAGCGATATGGGCACTCGTTACCTCCAGCACCAATATCGGTGGTCATATCCATTGGTGTACCCTCGTAGTGGTCGCGCATTGCGTCGAACAACTGCTTTGGCGACACCTTCTTTGTAGGCTTAACCCACAATGGCATACGATTCTTTGGGTTGTGGCCCATAGCGTAGTCGGTATATTGGTCCATACCCTCGGCTACAGTGCGGAAGAATGCCCAAACACGAGCCTCGCAACCACGCAAGCCACCGAAATCGAGCGGAGCATAGGCGTCGCAGAACGAGAACTCCTCGTCCTTGCCATTGAAGTAGCCCATCTCGCGAGCAAACGAAATCACGTCGGGAGCGTAGAGACAGTTCTCCTTATCGTTGAGTGGGAAGGTGGTGATACGCGCCTGATTTGCGTGGCCCGACACATATCCGTCTGGAATACGACGAGCAACCCATACGATACCTTTGCGGAGGTTATTGCCCTTATCGTCGAGCTTTGAGCCCTTGCCGATAAGCTCCATAATCCACGCCTCGTTCTCGTCTGCAATGGAGAATGACTCGCCCGAAGAGGCATAACCATAAGTGTTTGCCAAATCGACAATCACCTGGATAGCCTCGCGCGCTGTCTTTGCACGCTGCAAGGTGATATAAATCAACGAGCCGTAGTCCATAATGCCGTGCTTATCCTCCAACTCGTGGCGACCACCATAGGTCGTTTCTGTGATGATAAGCGAGTGCTCATTCATATTGCTCACGGTTGAGTAGGTTGTCGGTACTTGCTCGATAAGACCGAGGTAACGACCTGTATCCCACTCGTTTACTGCCAACATCTTCGTCTTCTGCTTACCTCCGTTGTGCTTGTACAATGCACCATAGAGCTGGTGCGAGTCGGCTGCGTAGGTAACCATCACCGAGCCATCGGTCGATGCCCCCTTCGTAACGATAAAGTTAGTACAGGCGAAGGCCGCAGCCGTACCTGCCAAAAATGCAAATGTTAAGAGTAGTTTTTTCATTGTATAAAGTTTTTGTTGTTCTCTCTAATATCTCTCTCCAAAGATTGAGGAGCCTATGCGCACCATTGTTGAACCGCACTCTATCGCCAATTCGTAGTCGTCCGACATACCCATCGACAACGTATCGAAATTGTCGTCAAAGAGCGGTTTTAGAGCGTTGTAGTGGCTTGCTAAACGTCCGAAGTCGGCACGAACTATCGCCTCGTCATCGGTGTTGGTAGCCATTCCCATAACGCCACGAACACGAATGTTTTTCAGAGTCTTAAATTCATTGCTCTGCAAAAACGCCACGAGTTCGTCGTATTGCCAACCCGTCTTGCTCTCCTCCTGAGCCACGTGAATCTCGAGCAGAATATCCACAACTCTGCCGATGCGCTCTGCCTCGCGGTTGATGCACTCTGCAAGGCGCACGCTATCCACCGACTGAATGAGCGAGATAAATGGCACAATCTGACGCACTTTGTTGGTTTGCAGGTGGCCAATCATATGCCACTCAATATCCTTTGGCAAAGCCTCGTGTTTGGCAACCAACTCCTGCACACGACTCTCGCCAAAGATGCGCTGACCGACATCGTAAGCCTGCATAAGAGCATCTACAGGATGAAATTTCGACACCGCCACCAACTTTACATGTTGTGGCAATGTCCCCTGCAACTCCTTCGTTTTTACGCCTATAGCCATTCTTATCTCAATAGTTACTTCACGCGCAATACCTTACCAATCTGCAATATTGCGTTAGGTTTTATTCCGTTCAAACGACAAATAGCAGCCACTGTGGTGTGATTGCGTGCAGCAATCTTACCCAAATAGTCGCCCTGTCGCACCTTGTAGTAGCGTCGCTCGGCAGAGAGTTCAGCCTCACGCTTATCTGCATCTGCAAGCACCTTCTCACCATTCCAATCTTGCTCGTAGTGAGAGTAGATACTGAAATAGGAGCGTTTCAACAGCAGATGTTCACGACGCAAATCGCCGGTTGTGAAGTTGATAAGTCGCTCGGGATCAAACGATTGTCCCATATAGCGACACTCAAAGTGCAGATGTGGTCCTGTGCTGCGTCCGGAGTTGCCACCCAATGCAATAGGCTGACCTGCAACTACCCTATCGCCAGCCTCTACAAGTCGTTTCGATAGGTGTCCGTGATAGGTCTCCAAACCATTGTCGTGGCGAATGATAACCAAAGTTCCGTAACCCGTATCGGTAGCCTTCGAGAATCGCACACGGCCGTCGAAGGTTGAGCAGATGGTATCGCCCACCTTCAATGCGAGATCTATGCCATTATGGTTGACCTTGCGGCGTAGTCCGTATCGCGATGTAATACGAGCTTTAATCGGATAGTGGTACGAACGTAGCGAGTCTACCAATTCGATTGGCACAGCGGCTGGAATAGACGATAACGGCACATCGCGATAGGGCGAAATCTTTTCGGTGTCCCAATAGCGAGTAAATGCCGTAGAGTCAGCCGCCATCCTATCGGTACGCACATATCGCCACGTATTGTCGTTGAACAACACGATCGAGAGGTGTTTATCGGCGGTAGGCAACGTATCTATCACAATCGCAGAACGTAACTTCTCGATTGGTTTTATTGTCAACGAATCGAGCGGATTAGCAACCACAGTTGCAACGCCACATAAGGCTAATAGAAGTAATTGTAATTTTCTCATCTGTAATTTTGCACTCTTAATTTTGCATTTTAAGTAGCTCCTCTGCCGCCTCTAATGCTTTATAAAACTCCTCGCCCCATTTGCGAATAATTGGCTCGCGCAACCCTTTGTATACGGGTATTCCGAGTTTGCAACCATTCTCGCACGCCGGTTTGCAGATGTACCAGCGGTGGTAGTTCAACCCCTCGCCACCATTGCGGAACTTCAATACGCGAATTGGGTAGAGGTGGCACGAAATAGGCTTCTGAAACGAGGTTTTGCCTTCGCGGTACGCCTTATCGATGGCGCACAACGCTACCCCATTATCGTCGTAGCAGGTGAAGGCGCACTCGCCACCATTGATAAGTGGCGTGGTGTAGTCGCCATCTGCATCAACCACCATAAAGCCCTGCTCCTCGACAGCCTTAATACCCTCTGCTGTCATATAGGGCTTGTAATTCTCGTACTCCTCCTCGAGAATATCAACCTCCTCAATCTCGAGTGGCGCACCCGCATCGCCCTCGATGCAGCACGCACCCTTGCACTGCGACAAATCGCACGCAAACTTCTCTCTCAATAGGTCGGCACTAACTATTTTTCCTTCGATTTCAATCATATTCTTAGCCCTTAGCCATTGGCCATTAGCCATTAGCTAATTTTTAATTTTGCATTTTGAATTTTGAATTCTGCATTTTCACCCCGCCATCGTGTCGGCAATCACCAAATCGTATAACTCCCCCAACGAGATGCCTGCGGTGCGAGCCTGCTTCGGAACAATGCTGCCACTCGACATTCCGGGGATAGAGTTCACTTCGATAAGGTACGCCTTTCCCTCCTCGGTAACGATAAAGTCGATGCGGACAATGCCACGACAACGACACGCTTTGTACGCTTCGACTGCCGCCTCGCCAATCATCTCGCTCCACTCCTCCGAAATTGGTGCTGGGGTAATCTCGTCGCTCATACCCTCGGTATACTTCGCCTCGTAGTCGAAAAATGCCTTCTTCGACACAATCTCCGTAATCGGCAACACGAGCGTCTTGTTTTTGGTTATAAGCAGTCCGCAACCGAACTCGCGGCCCGTGATGCACTCCTCAATCAAAACCTCGTCGCTCTCGGTGAATGCGAGAGCCACAGCCTCCTCAATCTGCGCCACATCGGTAACTCGCGTAACGCCAAAACTTGAGCCGCTGGCGTTAGGCTTCACAAAGAGTGGCAATCCCAACTCCTCGACGATAGCCTCTGCCGAGTACACCTCACCCTTATGCAAGAATACCTCCTTTGCGACGTTGATACCTCGCTCTGCTACAGCGCGTTTGGTCGATATCTTGTCGAAAGTTATTGTCGAACTAACCTGCGAACACGACGAGTACGGAATACCCATCATATCGAGGTAACCCTGTAACTTGCCATCCTCGCCAGGAGTGCCGTGAATGATAATCAACGCGTATTCAAACTCGGTGCGCTCACCCTCTACCGTCAACGAAAAGTCGTTCTTATCAACCTCGTACTTATTGCCATTGGGCGCAGTATACACCCAGTTGCGATGGTGTAAATCGATAACCTTAACATCATATTTCTCGGCGTCGAGAGCCTTGCTAATCTGATGTGCGCTATTCAACGCAATCTCACGCTCGGACGAATCGCCACCAGCCAAAAGGGCTATTTTCAACCTCTCCATATCTATCTATATAATTTATTCTGTACTATGTATTTAGCCACTGCAGGAGCAACCTTATCGATAAACTCTTTGTTCTCTGCGATCGCTTTGCGAATGTCGGTTGCTGCGAAGTCAAACATCGGGGCATCACTCAAAAAAGTTATCCTATCGGCGAACTTTTCGACCGAATAGTTCGCGCGCGGATAGACCAACAGCGGATAGTCTCGCAAAATCTCCTCGTACTCTCGCCAACGGTCGAAATTTTCGATATTGTCCGCACCCAGCAATAGAGAAAACTCCATCTCTGCACCGAAGTTATCACGTAAATAACGCAATGTGTTTATGGTGTAGGATGGCTTTTCGAGTACGAACTCCACAGCCGAAACCTTTATCTTTTCGGGATAGCGCGACGAGGCGCACGCCATTTCACACATCTCGTATCGCGAAAACTCGGGAGCCAACTCCGACTGCTCTTTCAATGGGTTTTGGGGCGACACGATGAATATCAGTTCATCGCATAGTCCCTGCTCCACCACCCACTCTGCAAGGGCGATATGCCCCTTGTGGATAGGGTTGAACGAGCCGAAATATAACGCTACACGTTTCATAAATGCAAAATTCAAAATGCAGAATGCAGAATTAAATGCAAAATTATTTTGCGAGGAATGTGTCAATGATTGCTCTGGTGTCGGCTACGGCTGTTGCCAGGTCGTCATTTACTACCTGGTGGTCGAAATGTTCAGCCTTCGATATCTCGAACTCCGCCTTAGCCACACGCTTAGCGATAACCTCCGCAGCGTCGGTGCCACGACCCTCCAATCGCTTCTGTAACTCCGCTATCGAAGGAGGCATAATAAAGATAGAGCAAGCCTTATCGCCAAAGATGCGCTTGAGGTTGATACCTCCCATAACATCTACATCGAATATAATGACATTACCCTTTGACCAGATGCGCTCCATCTCGCTCTTGAGCGTGCCGTAGCAGGTGCCTGCATATACCTCTTCCCACTCTACAAAACTATCGCTTGCAACTTTTGCCGCAAACTCCTCCTGCGTGAGAAAGTAGTAGTCTACTCCATTCTGCTCTACGCCACGAGGTGCTCGCGATGTAGCCGAGATAGAGAACTCGAACTGTGGATAGTGCTTCAACAGTTCGCGCACAATAGTGGTCTTGCCCGAGCCACTTGGTGCCGAAAATATAATTAGTTTACCGTTCATAATTCAAATTCAAATTCAAATTCAAATTCAAATGCAAAATGCAGAATGCAAAATTCAAAATTATTTTATTGTCATTGCGAGGCTTGGTACAAGCCGTGGCAATCTCCTTATTTTAACAATCTTTATTTCGTCTTTTCCTAATTAAATAGACAACTCCCGCAGTCGCATACAATATAATAGTCCAAACAGCAATGCTTGTTACGGCTAAAATAGGGATGGTTATTAGTGCGAAACCTAATCCCATAAGACTATTGTCGGTAGTATATCCCCAACGGCAACGATTGTTGTATATCTTACACCAAATTATATTTGGTTTGTGTTCATAGCCAAATTGGTAATTATAGTAATAGTATGTTTCTCCATTTTCAAAATCTCGCTTCTTGCTCCACTTGTCGTTTTCCTTACATAGTTGCTCTAACTGATTTACACACTCCTTAGATAATCCATGTTCAAAGGTACAGTTATGAGCAAGCCAACGCTGTTGATCCTTATATTCGCTCGTAGTCGTGGCTATATCAGGCAAATCGACCCCTACAAGAGTCTCCACATAGTCAGGATTCTTACTCGATAATATATAAGGGTCGTGTTTTAACTCATAGAATACGACACACCATAGCGCAACAAAAGGTACAGCTATTATTATCAGTGATATCAGATATATCTTATGAATTTTCTTCATATATTCCAATATGCTTCTAATTCTTAATTTTTGATTCTGCATTTAACATTTTGTGTTATAAAATGTTAAGCACTTGCTCCTTAATCTTTTCCAATTCGTCCTTCATCATCACCACCAATTTCTGAATGTCGTGCTGATTCGCCTTTGAGCCGGTGGTATTGATTTCACGCCCCATTTCCTGCGCAATAAAGCCGAGTTTGCGACCAGCCTGCTCCTCGTTGTGAGCAACCTCGCGGAAGTATTTGCAGTGGTTTTCGAGTCGCACCTTCTCCTCGGTGATATCGAGTTTCTCGATATAGAAAATCATCTCCTGCTCCAAGCGGTTGTTGTCAACCTCCACGCCCAGCTTCTCAATACCCTCACGGATGCGCTGACGTACAGCATCGGTGCGAGCAGCCTCGAACGGAATAATCTCGTTACGCAGTTGCTCTATCAAATCCACACGGCGCAAAAGATCCGCAATAAGAATTGCACCCTCCTGCTTGCGAAAAGCATCGAGTTTGTCGATAGCACCCTCTACGGCAGTCATAACAGCCCTCTTTTCGTCATCGGAGGTGTCTGCCGTGTCGTTCTGGATAACGTTAGGCATCTTCATCACTGTCGGCACAATAGCCTCGTAATCGACCTCCACGCCAGCATAAGCCAACGCCTCGTTCATCTGTTTGATGTAGGCAGCGAAGAGCGACTTGTCGATGCGCGAAGCGGTTGCTACCTCGGTCGAAACAACCGAAACAACCATATCCACCTTACCTCGCACCACACGCTTCGACACGAGTGAACGAATCTCATTTTCGAGTTCACGATAAGCAACCGGAGTTTTCAAACCCAAATCGAGTTGTTTGGAGTTGAGCGAACGGATTTCGGCAGTAATAGTTTTGCCATTTATAACGACTTCGGACTTACCAAAGCCGGTCATTGATTTCTGCATAACAGTAGGTTATTACTTATATGTAATACTAAATTGCGCAAAGATAGCAAAAATAAACGGAAAACGGAAAGCGTAAACCAGAAAACTTTTTCAGATGGCATTTTCTGTTTCGATGGCATTCTTTGCCATTCAGCAATCTCTGATTGCGCTTGCCATTCAGGGCTGAAAGCCCGAATGTCATTCTATGCCATTATGTTATGCTAAAAGAGAAAGGTATAAACCCTTTTTTATTCGTCATCAGACGCAAATAGAGATATTATCCTCCGTAGGAGGACCAAGCCCCCCTTCTCAAAGGGGGATTTAGGGGGTTTGTCAATACTCTTACCCTTTTTTTATTCGTCATCAGACGAAAATAAAAAAGGGTAAGCTACTTATATCGCACCGCTACAACCGCATACCCTTGCTCAATTCCTTGCCTGGGGGAGTTCTGCAGGAGCTGGTCGTATAAGACTTACCCGAGGTGCAAAAGTAGAACTTTTTTTGTATCTTTGCAAAAAAAATAGCTAAAATGGCGAAAAAAAGTAGAAAAAAGAGCAAAAATAAGAGCAATACAATAGCGAAGACTGCGTTGCATATCGTTGTTTTAACGACGATTATAACCGCTATCTGCTATAACATATTCTTCAACCAAGCATTTGATGGAGAGGTAAATATACGCATCACCTCAAATACTACTTACGGTGAGTTGGTTGCCCAAATTCAGCCGGCACTACGCTCGGGAGTTCATCGCATCGCCTTCGACTTCTACGCAAAACGATTGAACCTGGAAAAGAGATACCGAGTGGGTAGTTACTCTTTCGACGACGAAAATATCATTCAAATTGTTCGTCGCATAGCATTGGGCGACCAGACGCCCGTAAAACTCGTTATTGGCGAGGCGCGCACACTACCCCACTTGGCCGACAAACTCGCTGCGCAACTCAAAGCCGATTCAAAGGATATACTATCGGCAATGCGAAGCCCCAAACTCCGCAAGGAACTCGGCTTTACGAAGGATAGCATCATCGCCATATTCATACCGAACACCTACGAAGTGTGGTGGAATATCGCGCCGGAGCGACTTATCCAACGCTTAAAACAGGAGTACAATAGGTTTTGGAACAGCGAGCGCACAGCAAAACTAAAACGTTGTAAACTAACTCAATACGAGGTTATGACTCTCGCCTCGATAGTTTACGAGGAAACCAAAGCGACATCGGAGATGCCGACCATAGCCGGCGTCTACATCAATCGTTTAAGGGGAGGTATGCGCCTGCAAGCCGATCCTACGGTAAAGTATGCGATAGGCGATTTTGGCATCAAACGAATCCTCCACAAACACCTCCGCTATCCATCGCCCTACAACACCTATCTTAACTATGGGTTGCCTCCTGCGCCAATCTGCATTCCAAGCGTGGCGGCAATAGATGCGGTATTGAACTACGAGCAGCACAACTACCTATACTTCTGCGCTCATCCCGATTTGAACGGCAAACACGTCTTTGCACGAACTTTGAAAGAGCATAACATCAATGCCCGCAAATACGCCGAGGCGTTAGACAGACTAAAAATCAACCATTAGTAACTAACTACGCTCTACTAACTAAATGAAAAAGTTTTCTGGTTTACGCTTTCTGTTTTAATCCTGCCTGCGTAGGCTTTTCTTCCTCGCGGCTCGGAAAAATGTAAATAAATTTACTTTTTTTGCTCGCTCCGCATCGTCCGTTCTGTTTTATTGCTATATTTGCAGTGTTAATTAATATTAATAAGGTATGAAAAAGTCTATTTTCCTAAATGACATTCTGACCAAGGGTGCAATCCTTGGCGGAGTAATGCTGTTGTCTAACATTGCCGAGAATGCTATGTTCTACTACGGTGGTACATTGTCGTGGTTGGGCGCATATGGCATTGAGTGGTTAATTTCCGTTTCGCTCTACTGCTACCTACTCTATCGCTTCACTCACAACTACGCAGACCTCGTACTCGAGCATCGCAAAGATTTGCCATATTTCACATACGGAAATGGTTTGTCGTACACAGTTTTAGTGTCGATGTTGGCAGGTGTTGTAGTTTCGATAGGTGGCTATATATTCCAGCACTATGTGATTGGTTACGAGAACTTTATCAACCATTATGTAGAGTTTCTTCACACCACCGTCGCAGCGTCGGGTTTGCAAACACCAGAGATTCAAACTGCTGTTAGCGAGGTCGCAAATCTGTTGCAAAATACCCCCGAGCCATCCATCATTAACGCCTTGATTTCGGGTGTTTGGTCCTATCTGTTGGCAGGAACTTTCGTAGGCTTGATTGTTGCTGCAATTACAAAGCGTAGTGCAGACATTTTCGATAACAACGAAGAGTACGATGAGTAGCAAAATTGATGTTTCGGTTGTCATACCACTCTACAACGAGGAGGAATCTCTGCCCGAATTGATGGCGTGGATAGATCGTGTATGCACCGAGAACGCCCTCTCCTACGAAGCAATAATGGTAGACGACGGCTCGTCCGACTCGTCGTGGAGCGTTGTCGAAACGCTCAAAAAGGAGTATGGCGAGAAGTTGAAGGCTATCCGATTTGCACGTAACTATGGCAAGTCGGCTGCACTCTACTGCGGTTTCGAAGCAGCTGAAGGCGAGGTTGTATTCACTATGGATGCAGACCTTCAAGATTCGCCTGACGAGATTCCGGAGATGCGCAAAATGGTTATGGAGGAGGACTACGACCTCGTTTCTGGATGGAAAAAGCGTCGCTACGACCCTATTTCGAAGCGTTGGCCGAGCAAGTTTTTCAACGCAACTGCGCGTTGTGTATCAGGCATAAAACTTCACGACTTTAATTGCGGACTGAAGTGCTATCGCAAAAAGGTAGTTAAGAGCATCGAGGTTTACGGCGAGATGCACCGTTACATCCCAATTCTCGCAAAATATGCAGGTTTCAAGCACATCGGAGAGAAGGAGGTACAACATCAGGCTCGCAAATACGGAGTGTCGAAATTCGGCATTGAGAGAATGGTTAAGGGCTATTTAGACCTCATCTCGATAACCTTTATGTCGCGTTTTGGACGTTCGCCGATGTACTTCTTTGGCTCGCTCGGAACGTTGATGTTTTTGGTTGGAGGTTTTACGACTATATGGGTTATAGCCGACAAGATTTATAAGCAGTGTAACGACCTCGTCGTTCGTGCTGTAACCGACCAACCGCTATTCTACCTCGCCATTTTGGCGATTATTCTCGGCGTACAACTCTTCCTGGCAGGCTTCCTCGGAGAGTTAATAAACCGCAACTCAAGTGATAGAAACAACTATTTAATAGACCAAAAATTATGATTCAAAGAATTCAGACACTCTATCTGCTCTTTGCTACGATACTGATGTCGTTCACTCTGATTTTCCCACTCGCAACCATCACATACGAAGGTCAGGAGATTGTGCTTAAGGCTTTCACGATAGCCAGCACTGCAGGCGAATTTCAAACTCAACTTCCGCTTTACTTGGGTGGTATGTTGGCCGTTCCTGCACTTCTCACTCTGGTTACGATCTTTCTTTTCAAAAAGCGAATGTTGCAAATTCGTTTGTGTGTGTCGAGCATCGTGTTACAAGCAGGCGCATTGGCGTTTATTGGCGTCTATTGCTATCGCATCTACAGCCTAATCGCCGAGATCAGCCACGGAATATTCTCTCTCGAATTGACCTCATTATTGCCTGTTTTAGCGATATTTTTCACTATCCTGGCAATTCGCGGTATTGCTCGCGACGAGGCATTGGTGCGCTCACTCGACCGCATTCGATAGCATAAAAACACGAATATTCGCAATAAAGACAAAATAAATTTGGCAATAATAAAAATATTGCCTACATTTGCACCACCAAAAACGGAGATACTCCAATTTGGAACGATGAATCCGTAGCTCAGCAGGTAGAGCACAACACTTTTAATGTTGGGGTCCCGGGTTCGAGCCCCGGCGGATTCACCGAAAAAAAGACAGCTTTTCAGGCTGTCTTTTTTTTTGTTTTATGCATATGAGATTAGGCTTTTATTGAGTCTATCTCCCTTTGCAAGAGGTCGAGAAATTTAGCAGCATGAGCACCGTCCATCTGAGTATGGTGGAATTGGAACGAAACGCTTAGAGTTGCCTTAAACACCCCTCGTTTATACTTGCCCCAAATCATAAATGGATTATTAAAAACACCGCTATACATCCCTACTGCACCATCTATTTCGTATTGTGCCAACGCCGAGGTGCCGATAATCATACTATCGGCCGAAAGATCGTGGTCGGTACAATCCTTCTCCACTTGCTTTGTAAGACGCAGATAGTCGCCGTTGAACTGCGCTAAATCATCGCTAAAAGGTAGGTCGCACGAGCTAACCTCTCCTGCGCTATTGGCCACGATAGTATTGACAGCAATGTTGTCAAACTGCATCAACTTATCACCCACGGGCAGCATATAGAACTCCTTGACCTGCTTCGCAGCGCGACCAATGCAGTAGCACATCAGCATATTGAATTTAAGGCCCTTCCTACGACTAACTCTTATAAGTGGAGACACATTCAGCGTCTTGAAAAATGTTACCATAGGATTAGGTGCCTGCATCCACATTTGAAAGGCGTATGCTCGGGTGGTATCTTTAGGGTTTATCTCTCTCATAATTTTCTGTTTTTTGACAAAGGGTCGCAAAGGTAATAAAAATTATCAAATATGAGCACAAACCGTTGTGAGTGTTATGTGAGTGCAAACGCAAAACTCGCCACAACTCTTTAACAGTTTGCGGGTCGCGAATATATCTTGAAGCCCCGGCGGATTCACGGAGAAAGACAGCTTTTCAGGCTGTCTTTTTTTTGTTGTTACAGACGTTACTTTCATCGGGCCTTCTCACTGAATGGAGGGTTGCGTGAATAGTGGGCTACCCTCCTCCGACCATACCAAAGGGGAAGTTGTCTCTTAGCCGTAGGGCTATGCCAGGTCAAAGGCTTTGGCGACAATCGCCTGAGGGATAGTCACCTCGTAATCCGGTATCTCCATACCATCGTAGTTCAAAACCTCGTCCCAGACATCGATCCCTGCATTACTGTATAGGCTACTTATTTGTCGTTTATTGAGCGTCTTCGCATAGTTGTATAACCACCTATTAAAATCGCCGAGCTACTCTCTTTCTGTCAAACTCACAAGTCAATGGCAGAATATTATTTTCACTTCGAACTATAGCACAAACGGACATAATTTGGCTATCGCACAGCACGACTTTCCTATATTTGCAACAAGAGATATAATTTGCAAAAGATGGATCAATTTAAGCCTACACGATACTCATTACAATGCGTGGCGACTAAAGAGGAGTTCGAGGACGAGGGATGGTTGCTCGACTACCCCACTTGCAGCAAGCCATCGCTGATTCGCACAAAGTACGCAGCAAAGCAACTTAATCTTTACGACTGCAACTCGCTGTACCGCTACCGAGATTGGTTGCCAGTGAAGAGAATGCTCAACTGTGACGCCATACACGCAACCTACAAGAGCGAAGGGTTGGCATCTACACTAAATCTCGAAAACCTATTTATAACATTCAGCGGCTATTTTCCTGAACGCAACGCCACGATGACGACCTGCTCATTCAAAGAGTGCGAGGCTTACAGCGTATGTTCTCGCATAAGCAAGCACGAGAAGCGAGTACTGGTGGTCGCATCCGCCGGAAATACCGCTCGCGCCTTTGCAAAAGTCTGTTCGGACAACAATATACGGCTCCTGCTCGTTGTTCCCGAAGACAACCTCGATGCACTATGGAGCGACAAACCGGTTGCCGATTGCGTAAGGGTTATCGCCTGCGCCAAAGGTGGAGATTACTACGATGCAATAAAATTGAGCGAAATGGTGCTTCAATCGCCAATGTTTTATGCGGAAGGAGGGGCTAAAAATGTTGCACGACGTGACGGAATGGGAACGACCGTACTCTCTGCCGTCACTACAATCGGGCGCATCCCCGACTACTATTTTCAGGCCGTGGGCAGCGGCACAGGGGCTATCTCTGCGTGGGAGGCCAATATGCGACTTATCGAAGATGGACGATTTGGCTCAAATATTATGCGATTGATGGTATCGCAGAACACTCCATTTTTGCCTATATACAATGCCTGGCACAACGATTCGCGTTTTATTGCACCATACGACGCAGCCATCGCACGCCACGATGCATCTGTCATCTCCGCCAAGGTCCTATCCAATCGCAAACCTCCATACTCAATCGCTGGCGGACTATACGACGCTCTAAAGGCGACACGTGGCGATGTGTTGCAAGTATCGAATAGCCAACTTCGCAGAGCATCAGCTCTTTTTCTAAAAACCGAGGACATAGACATAGCACCCGCTGCGGCGGTTGCCGTAGCATCTCTCGTTGAGCGAGTTCAACGTGGTGATATTGAGCGAGATGCAACCATAATGTTAAACATCACCGGAGGTGGTGAGGAGCGTTATAAGCGCGAACACAAGATATTCCGCATAGAGCCAAGCCATATATTTTCGCTCTCGCCAAACGCAGAGGATGTAATTAGGAAAGTCGAAAAGTTATTCCAATAAAAATTTTTCTTAACTTTGTGGCGAAATAATATAGGAGTATATGTATCCAATAAAATTTAAGCCACAACTAAAAGAGTTGATATGGGGCGGACAGCGTCTGCTCGAGATTAAGAAGGGCCTCTACCCTCGAACCATCGACACAACAAAGTCGTATGGCGAGAGCTGGGATATTTCGGGTGTTAAAGGCTCTATTTCGAAGGTTGCAAACGGATTCCTCAAAGGAAACAACCTTCAAGAGATTATCGAAGTTTATATGGGCGAATTGGTTGGAGAAGAGGTATTCGAGCAGTTTGGCGACAACTTTCCACTGCTTATCAAGAATCTCGACTGCAACGATACTCTCTCGGTGCAGGTGCATCCAAACGATGAGTTGGCTGCCGAGCGTCACAACTCATTCGGAAAGACAGAGATGTGGTATATTGCAGATGCGGAGGAGGGCGCAGTAATATATCTCGGTTTCAAGAATAAGAATATCACTCGCGAGGAGTATATCCGTGCTGTTGCCGAGGGTACGGTTGCCGATATTCTGGAGGCTGTACCTGTCAAGAAGGGCGATGTTTACTTTATACCGGCCGGCACAGTTCACGCATTGGCAAAGGGGTTGAATGTTGTGGAAATTCAGCAGACTTCGGACATCACATATCGCATTTTCGATTGGAACAGAGTTGATAGCGAGGGTAAATCACGCGAGTTGCACACCGCACTCGCAGTTGATGCCATCAATTTTGAATCGGGCGCAAACGAGTGCCGTCGCACCTACTCTACGGTAGCAAATAGCGAGGTAAATATCGTCGATTGCGAATACTTCAAGACCGATATGCTCGTGGTAAGTGGCACAACCGAGTTGGACTACTGCCAGCGAGACTCATTCACTATCTACATCTGCTTAGAAGGCGAAGCAAAGGTGTCGTTGGACAACGAAACAAGCGAAACGCTACGCTCGGGCGAGGTTATGCTTATACCAGCTATCGCTAACGAGGTTGTAGTTGAAGGCAACGCTCAAATTCTCGCTACACACCTATAGAATTGAGCGCAATGAACGAACTTCTGAATTTAACAAAACGCTCCATCTGTGCTGGATTGCTTATTGGCTGCGCAGGCTTTGCCTACAGTATGACCGGAGGCGTTGTTGGTGCATTCCTCTTCTGCTTCGGTCTGTTTGGTGTGTTGTATGGCAAATGGTCGCTCTATACGGGCTATGCGGGCTCTTTCGCGTGGCGCGATAAGAAAGATTGGGGACGATTGTTCTATATCCTTATTGGTAATCTGGTGGGCGTTTTAGCCCTCGCAGGCATACTTGTAGTATCGAGCGACGTGGTTATCGAGAAGGCTAACGAGGTAGTATCGAAGATTATTGTCGACCGCACAACGTCGGAGTGGTGGCAACTCATTATCCGAGGCATCGGCACGGGCTTTATTATGGAGATTGCCGTGCGATATGGCCGCGAGGCGAAGTATATGACATTGCTGTTGGGTGTTCCGGTCTTCATATTCTGCGGACTACCCCACTGCGTAGCCGACATCTTCTACTATGGCGTTGATTGGTTTACGCAAGGAGGCTCGCCAACGAGTTATCTTGTGCCTTGGGCAGCTGCAATCGTCGGAAACCTTATAGGTTGCAATATCCCAAGACTCTTAACCGTTAAAGAGTAAAGAAAAAGTCGAGCAGTTTTGCTCGACTTTTCTATTACCATTCCGAAGGGTTGTAGGTCGACTTCGGCGCATTTGGCACATTCACGAAAAAGGTGTGTCCCGTTCTGCGCTCAATCTCCTCCACCGACATCATCTGGCGAGGGGCTTTTGCAACGTGGTCAAACCAGAAACCAACGCACTGCAACTCGTCAGCCGAGCAGTCGCCTACCCACTTGCCGCTATTGCCCTTCTTGGTGCGAAGTATAACCTTGTAGTAGTGAGTTGGCACAGCACACGCCTTGCCGGTGCCTTTGCTGTCGTAAGCATAGCCGTATCCCTCGGCAAAGTGCGCACCGGTAACTACGTAGAGTGTATCCGAGCACATCCATTCCGTACGCAAATCATCCTCTAATTGCGCCCAAGTACCGCCGTTGAGCGACTGCAACTGCGGAGTCATATTCGAATAGTAGAATGTTGTAGCGTTGTCCTCGTCCGAAGCCAAGCGGTCTGCCGACGGGAGTTGATGACCTCGCGAATGGCTATACGATGAGCCACCCTGCGGATAGTAGGCATTCTTCAAATTTGGCTCATAATTGTCGTCGACGCAGCAAGGATCGTAGCCCCAGTCGTCAGTACGATGACCGCTACCCTCGGTATAGCACTCGTGCAACGGATATGCCACCCACAAGGCGCAATGCTTCTCCTTATCGAAGCAGAACGAGTAGTTGCGCAAGCGATTGTTCGACGGCAACTTATCGTGGTAGCAATACTCCCACGCGCTGTTTGCTTCGTCCTTCGCAGGCATCTCTGCCCAGCCGTCAGTGCTGATAGTCACAGGCTTTGGGGTGTTGCCTGGTTCCTCATAAAACCCCGATGTAGAGCAGGCGATAATAATACCGCACAGCACCGCCAATGGCACTCTTAAATTTTTCATCGTTTTTCGAGTTTTACAACATTTTCAACGTGGTGGGTGTGAGGGAACATATCTACGGGCTGCACCGCCACGATGCGATACATTCCGCTCATCAGAGCCAAATCTCGTGCCTGAGTTGCGGGGTTGCAACTAACGTACACGATACGCTCGGGTGCAGCGTTCAAAATAACGTCGATTACCGGTTCATCAACGCCCGCACGCGGTGGGTCGAGGATAATCACATCGGGACGACCATTCTTGGCGATAAAGTCATTATTTAAGACCTTCTTCATATCGCCAGCGTAGAACGAAGTGTTCTCAATGCCGTTAATCTGCGAGTTGATTTTAGCGTCCTCAATAGCCTCCGGCACATATTCTATGCCCACGACCTTCTTGCAACGCTTTGCGCAGAAGTTAGCGATGGTTCCCGTTCCGGTGTAGAGGTCGTATAGGGTGTCGCCCTCCTTTAGTTCAGCAAATTCGCGCGTAACCTTATAGAGTTCGTATGCCTGCTTCGAATTTGTCTGATAGAACGACTTCGGGCCAACCTTAAACTGTAAGCCCTCCATCTCCTCCATAATATGATCCTTGCCGGCGTAGCAAATCGGTGTCAAATCGCCTGTCGAGTCATTCCACTTCTCGTTGATGAAGTAGATGGCAGAGGTAATCTGTGGAAACGCCTCCAATACCGCATCGAATAGAGCCGAAATACGTTCTTTGTCGTCCTCGTTGAATATTATCGATAGCATAATATCGCCCGTCGAAGCGGTACGCAGAATCATTCCACGCATCAAACCTTCGTGCGCGCGAGCGTTGTGGAACGAGTAACCGTTCTCTATGCAGTAGTGCTTTATGAAGTTGCGAATCTCGTTCGATGGTGATGCTTGCAGGTGGCACTCCTCGATGTCGAGAATCTTGTCGAACATATTCGGAATATGGAAGCCCAACGCTGGCTGTGGTGCAATATCGCCCGCCTCGGCAATCTCCTCGTAGGTGAGCCAACGCTTATCGGCAAAGGTGTACTCTATCTTGTTGCGGTAGTAGAGTTGCTGCTCCGAGCCCAAACAACGACGCACCTCGGGAATATCGAGTTTGCCTATGCGCACCAACTGGTCGCACACCTGCTGCGTCTTGTAGTCGAGTTGTGTCTGATATGGCAGATTTTGCCATTTGCAACCTCCACAGACGCCAAAGTGCTTACATACAGGCTCCACGCGATTCTCCGATTTGTGAACAAAGCGCACCACTCTACCCTCCATAAAGCGACGATGGCGCTTGGTAATCTGCACGTCAACGATGTCGCCTGGAATGGTCATCGGCACAAAAATCACAACACCTTCGTGGTGTCCCATAGCCTTACCCTCGGCTGCCAAAGTTGTAATCTCCAACCCCTCAATAAATGGGTGTGGTCCTCGTTTTCTCGCCATAAAAATCTCTTTCTTTTATCTTTGGGACAAAGATACAAAAAAACGGAAAACGGAGCAACTAAATGACAATAAATGACAACGAATGGCAATCGCTCCCGATGGTCGCTGAATGGCAACGAATGACAAATGCGCCCGTCATTAAGCAGTCCAAAGGACTGCGCTGCCATTCAATGCCATTCAGGGCGCAGCCCGAATGCCATTAAATGCCACAAAATTGGCGCAAAAAAAACGAAAAACTTTTAAGTTAAAACAAAAAAGAGCGAGAAACTCTCGCTCCTTAAAGAAACTCCTTGCTGCACTTTCAATAATAAAAGGGAGAAAGAATCAAATTTATTGAATAGCACTAAGAAAATAAAATAAGCGCAATAATGCCAACTACTATAATAATCGTAAGAAGCATACATCCCCTATTCATATTATAAACTTTTGCTGCTTCTTTCGCCCTCGCAATCTCTTTTGATAAATCTTTCTCTATTTCATCATGCACTATACTCCAAGTAGCATTTTCATTGTAATTCATTTGTATGATATACTTGTTGAACAATTCTTCCTCCATTTTCATATATCCAACAAGTGCTTCTCCCATTGGAAGTATATCCAATTGTATCAAAGTGTTTCGATACTTCATATAATCTACCCCACCAGGCTCGTCAATAGCAGCCTCAACATAATTATAGACATCCTGTCGTATTATTCTGCTTATACCTATTCTATTACAGTAGTACTGCAATCTGCGTTCTTGTCTATAATCCATTTCTTAAAACTCTTTGAATACCATAATTCATTTCATCTACGATTCTATCTTGATTCATTTCTCTCGGAAACTCCCAAGATTCTGAGTGCACACCAAAAAATGGACTTTCAGACAACCACGATGTTGCAATAGTGTTGTCATCTATTAATTTGATAGAGAAAATAACTTTTCCGCCCATATTAGCAACGCCCCAAGATACAGATTTTCTGTTTTCCTTAAAAATTATGGCCTGTCCATCATTCGATAATCGTTCAATGATTGTAGAAAACTCTTTTCTCAGCGGGACACTATTTGTTTTTGTTCCAAATAAAAAATCAAACATAACTATTAAATGTAACTCAAAAGACCGGTTGGTTTATGTTACAACGAATTAGAAAGTGTTTTGAGGAAGAGAATAATTCAACTTTATACAATGAGGTCGAAGTAGATGAAACATATATTGGAGGACGAGAAAGGAATAAGAATCCATTTTCTCAACATAAAGGTACACAAGGTCGTAGTACAAAATCAAAAACACCAGTTATCGGAATGGTTGAAAGAAAAGGTAAATTAGTATCACATATCATAACCGATGCAAAATCAAGTACTTTAACACCCGCAGTAACTAATATAGTAGACCCAACCGCAACCATATATACAGATGAATGGAAAGGATATAATATGATTGATAAACTCTATAATCACTTATTCGTCAAACATAAGGATAATGAGTTTGTAAGTGGAAGAGTATATACGAATACAATAGAGAACTTTTGGGGACTTCTTAAAAGAGGGTTATTAGGTATATACCATAACACATCGAAAAAACACTTACAAATGTATATTGACGAATTTGTATTTAGATACAACACCCGACAACTAAATGATTGTCAGAGATTTGATATATTATTATCGAATATGACTAACAGACTAAGGTATAGAGAGTTGGTCGGTTCTTTGATATAATGTTATCTTTGTAAAAAGAAAAAAGGAGAGTACCCAGACTCTCCATAAAGGGGAACTCAAATTAGTCTACACTTTTTTAGGAGTTCGAGTGTAAGACCCATAATGAGATTCATTTGGATATTGTATAAAACACCCTTTTTAATAAAACTACTCATATTAAAATAGTTTATTTATGTCCGAAGACACTACAAAGGTAACAAAAAAGTCCCATAAGAGAAATCTTTGGGACTTAATTTTTGTAAAAGTTACTGTAAAGTAATATATAATTACCTTTTTTTAATTGTTTAACATAATGACTTCTGTTTCAAGGTCATCTACCATATTTCCTAAATCTTCTATTTGATTTAGTAGATTCATTGTTATAATTACACCAACAACAAGCAATACAATTAGAATCAAAATAAAAAAATAAAGTTCTTTTATTCTTCACAACTTTAAGTTTTTAAGGTTTAACATTTTTCTTCCTCATTTTTCTGCTCCTTTTGAGCTCGTTGCTCTGCTATCTTTTTGAGGAATTTGAAGAATAAGATAGCTACACCGCACATAGAGATAAAGAATAGAGCTGTGGTAAATGG
The DNA here is from genome assembly GCA_045653565.1 of Alistipes sp. Lineage (GTDB taxonomy): Bacteria > Bacteroidota > Bacteroidia > Bacteroidales > Rikenellaceae > Alistipes. The sequence continues at coordinate 6,093 of JAZOMA010000041.1, read as the reverse complement.
TGTCCAGCAATCAAGTTCCCAAAAGCAAATTGCCACAGTTGCGAACAATCCTAAATAAAATAAGACCTTCAAAAGATTAATCATTGACGAGAGGAATTTTCCTGACTTCATAGTAAGTTTGTTTTTTCTTGCCCACCAACCCCGAATGTGCGGTTATTATAAATAAAGAAAGTGTGGAGTTGACTTTCCGTTCATCTAATCGAAGGTTCTGACAAAACCCAAGCAAAAACAAACGATGCAATATCCCCACACTTGGATAGTATGAGGTGTATGCACAAAACGTGCATAGCCACATAGCTATACAAGAAATGAGTGCTGTTCGTTATCCTTTTGCTTTGAGAAAACTGTCAGATTTTCGATTAAGGACTGCGAAAACACTTTCTATATGTCTGCTTTCACGGCAAAAATGCCATTCAGCATTACAAAGTTAGAAATAATTTTCGAAACGAACAACACCCGATGGGACATTGCATACAAAAAAAAGAGCGAGAAAACTCTCGCTCCTAATAGTTCCATATACAAACAGATTACTCTGCCTTGGTCGAGCAGTAGAGACAACGATATACGCCACCCTCTGTCAATTGGAACTTATACTCTACATTCTCGTTGTTACAGATACACTTCTTGTTCGGACAAACCAAACCCTCGACCTCTACAGCCTCGTGGTTATGGAGAGGTTCTTTGCCCTCCTCTGCCCATTTCAACAAAGTGTAAATCAACGCCTTACGCACGAACTTACCATTTTCAACCTGACGGAAGTATGCAGCACGAGGGTCGGCGTCAACCTCCTTGGTAATCTCGTTCACGCGTGGGAGTGGGTGCAAAACTGCCATCTTCTCCTTCGCCAAAGCCATCTTCTCGGGGTCGAGGATGTAGCAATCTTTCACACGCTCATACTCAGCCTTATCGGCAAATCGCTCCTGCTGAACACGTGTCATATAGAGGATATCCAACTCGCCCATAACCTCCTCCAATGACGAAACTTCGCGATACTCTACCCCATTCTTCTCGCACACGTCGTGCTTGATATAGTCTGGCAAGCGGAGCGAATCGGGAGCGATAAGTACGAACTTTGTTCCCTCGTAGCGCGACATAGCCTTAATCAGCGAATGCACGGTGCGTCCATAGAGCAAATCACCGCAGAAACCGATTGTAAGGTTGTCGAGGTGTCCCAACTCGCGTGTAATAGTCAAAAGGTCGGTCAAAGTCTGCGTCGGGTGGGCGTGTGCGCCATCACCAGCGTTAATAATTGGTACTCGCGAAACCATTGATGCATCGAGTGGCGCACCTTCGATATGGTGGCGCATAGCGATAATATCGGCAAAGCAGCCTACTACGCGAACGGTATCCTCTACTGTTTCGCCCTTACTCACCGACGACGAATTTGCATCGGAAAAACCGAGCACATTGCCGCCCAACTCCATCATTGCTGCGGTAAAGCTCAAACGAGTGCGGGTTGAAGGCTCATAGAAGAGTGTTGCCAACTTCTTGCCTTTGCAAACCTCGCTATACTTTGCACGATTTGCTATAATATCCAACGCCAAAGCGACGATATCGTCGGTCTCCTGACGGGTGAGGTCGGTAGGGTCAGTCAAATGTCTCATAGGTGTTAAAAATTAGAAGTTTTCCGCTTTCAGTTTTCCGTTTTCCGTTTATTTAATCCACGACTCGTCGCTTGGGTTATTGCGGAATGCGAGGATACGCTCCTTCCACTCAGGCGCGATGTAGCCCTCCTCGGCTGCAACCTCTACGAGTGCGTCGAGGTTCGACAACGAATAGTTTACGGTGTTAGCAGCAGCAATGCGCTCCTCACCTCGCTTCATACCGTAGGTGAAGATGCTCACGATACCCAAAACATCGGCTCCGGCCTCGCGCAAAGCCTCTACAACCTCGATGCACGAGCCACCTGTCGAAATCAAATCCTCGACTACAACAACCTTTTGTCCAGCCTCCAACTTACCTTCGATGCGGTTGGTGCGACCGTGATCCTTCGCGCCACTACGAACATAACCCATTGGCAAGTCCAGAATTGTAGCTACGATTGCTGCGTGAGCAATACCTGCGGTCGATGTACCCATCAACACCTCGCACTCAGGGAAGTGCTTCTTGACCAACTCTGCCAAGCCAGCCTCTACGCTCTCGCGAACGCGCGGTGCGGTCAAAATAAGGCGGTTGTCGCAATATATCGGGCTCTTGATACCACTTGCCCAAGTGAATGGCTGCTCTGGACGCAAAAATACAGCGTTAATCGAAAGCAACTCCTTTGCAATTTTCTTCTCCATAGTCTTATATGAGTTTTAAGTTATTACTCTCCCAAAAATTCTTTGCAGCAACGCTCATAAGCCGCTACAGGATCCTCTGCTGCTGTGATAGGACGACCTACTACGATGTAGTCCGAGCCAATCTCGCGTGCCTGTGCAGGAGTCATAATGCGTACCTGATCATCCTTCGAACTATCGGCAAAGCGCACACCAGGAGTGATTGTGAAGAACTCCTTTCCGCAATGCTCCTTAACGAGCGAAGCCTCGAGTGGCGAACAAACCACACCGTCCAAACCTGCCTCCTTCGCATTCTCGGCATACTTTGCGATGCAGTCGTTGATGGTTGCATCGATGAGCAACTCCTTCTGCATACGCTCCTCGCTGGTCGAGGTGAGTTGAGTTACAGCAATCAACAACGGACGAGTGCCATCCTCGCGGGTCAACCCCTCCAATGCTCCACGCATCATATCAATAGTACCGGCTGCGTGAACATTACACATATCAACATCGAGGCGCGACAATACGCTCATCGCCTTGCGCACGGTGTTTGGAATGTCGTGCAACTTGAGGTCGAGGAATATTTTGTGTCCACGAGCCTTAATCTCACGAACGATTGCTGGACCTTCGGCATAGAACAACTCCATACCAATTTTTACGAACGGTTTGCGACCGGTAAACTTATCCAAAAATGTGAGCGTCTGCTCCTTGCTGCTAAAATCGCACGCAATAATCACATCTTTTGCCATAACTTATTTTGTTTTATTCGATTACACCAATTATATCACTTAATTTTTCGATACCGAGTCGCTCCATAACATACGGCAACTCCTCGATAATCTCTTTGCAGGCGTAAGGATTACGCAAGTTCTCTGCACCAACCTGAACGCCCGTTGCACCCGCCATCATCATCTCTACGACATCCTCTGCCGATGATACTCCACCGCAACCGATAACCGGAATCTTGACTGCGTGAGCCACCTGATAGACCATTCGTACTGCGATAGGGAATATCGCTGCACCCGAAAAACCACCCATCTTATTGGCAATTACCGGCTTTCTGCGCGTGATATCGATACGCATACCGAGCATTGTATTGATAAGCGTAATACCATCAGCACCAGCCTCCTCGCAAGCCTTTGCAATAGCGACGATGTCGGTCACATTTGGCGAGAGTTTTATAAATACGGGCTTCGTGGTAACAGCCTTGACCGCCTTTGTAACGGCAGCCGCCGACTCTGGCGATGTACCGAATGCCATACCTCCGTTATGCACATTTGGGCAGGAGATATTCACCTCCAAGATAGCCACTTGCTCCTCCTTGTCCAACTTCTCGCAACACTCAACATACTCCTCAATCGAGAAACCGCTGATGTTTGCGATAATTGGCTTACGGAAGATTTTGCGCAACTCTGGCAATTCGTGTGCAATAACTGCATCTACGCCGGGGTTTTGCAAGCCTACCGAGTTGATAAGTCCGCTTGGACACTCTGCAATACGAGGTGTAGGATTACCAAAACGAGCATCACGAGTAGTTCCCTTGAACGATATTGAGCCGAGAATGTTAATATCGTAAATCTCCGCCATCTCCTTGCCAAAGCCAAATGTTCCGCTGGCAGGAATTACGGGGTTATCAAGCTTAACTCCGCACAACTCAACCGAAAGATCTCTTACCATATAACCTCCTCCTTCTTAAATACAGGGCCCTCTTTGCATACTCGCTTTGCACCCTTTGTTGTCTGAATAGAACAACCCATACAGATACCGAAACCACAACCCATACGCTCTTCAAGTGACACTTCGCCCGAAGTGGTTGTAGCCGAGCATAATGCCTTTAACATCGGCAGCGGTCCGCACGAATAAAAGTAGTCGTACTCTACCCCGCTTTCACGAATAGCATCTGTAACAAAACCCTTTACACCTACCGAGCCGTCAGCCGTAGCGATAATAACCTTTGCTCCCAACGCCTCGAACTCCTCTGCATAGAATATCTCCGACTCGGTATTGAAGCCGAGTACTACGGTAACCTCCTTGCTACGAGCAATCAAATCGCGAGTTAAGCGGTAGAGAGGTGGAACACCTACACCACCACCTACGAGCAAAGGCTTTTTGCAGTCGTGGTCAATATCGAAGCCATTTCCGAGCCCTGTCAGAACATCGAGTTCTGTTCCCTCTGCCATCTGCGACATCAGGTCGGTGCCCTTGCCTACTACTTTATATATAAGTGTAAGTTCACCTTCATCGTAGTTGCAGACCGAGATTGGTCGGCGCAGATACAATCCATCGAGAGCAATCTCGACAAACTGTCCGGCACGAGTAACGCCCGACACACCACCTGCAAGAGTCATCTTGTAGATGAGAGGTGTCAGCGCCTCGTTTTTAGTTACTCTTAATATAACTCTTTGCATTCTCTATGCTCTATTTTGCGTTATACTCAGCATCGATAGTCGAAACACCGAGTGTAATCTCCTCCAACACATCGAGCAGTGCGCTAACTGTTTCGAGCGCAGTGATAAGCGACACATTGTTCTCAACCGCTGCGTTACGGATTTCGTAGCCATCAAGGCGAGTGTTGTGCTGATTTACATCGATTGTATTGATTACATAGCTTACATGGCCCTTCGACAATGACTTGCTAATATCGTTACTACCCTCCGAAATCTTACGCAACAAGCGCGTACGAATGCCGTGTTCGCGCAAGAACGATGCAGTACCTGCCGTAGCCTCGATGTTGAAGCCGAGGTTGTAGAAACGACGGATGAGTGGCAATGCTGCCTCCTTATCCTTGTCAGCGATGGTTGCGAATACGGTACCGTAGTTTACGATTGTCATACCCGAAGCCTGCAACGACTTATACAGAGCACGAGTGAGCGAATCGTCGTAACCGATAGCCTCACCAGTTGATTTCATCTCTGGCGAGAGGTACGAATCCACACCCTTAATCTTTGCAAACGAGAATGCAGGAGCCTTAACGAAGTGGCGCTTGCGCTCTACTCCATAGACCTCGGTAATACCCTGCGATGGCAACGACTCGCCCAACATTACGCGAGTTGCAATCTTCGCCATAGGTACATTTGTAGATTTCGAAAGGAACGGAACAGTACGCGACGAACGAGGATTAACCTCAATCACATAGACCTTATCCTCCGAGTCCACTATAAACTGAATATTGTAAAGACCCACAATACCGATAGCACGACCAAGGCGTATAGTATAGTCAATCATCAAATCCTTAACCTTTTGGCTCAATGAGAACGAAGGATATACACTAATCGAGTCGCCCGAGTGAACTCCGGTGTGCTCAACATGCTCCATAATACCTGGGATAAATACATTACCCTCGGCATCGCATATAGCATCAACCTCAGCCTCCTTACCCATAATGTACTTATCGACCAACACTGGCGAATCCTCGGTAACCTCTACCGCATTGTGCAAGTAGTGGCGCAAAGCCTGCTCGTTACCTACAATCTGCATTGCACGACCACCCAATACAAAACTTGGGCGCACCAATACTGGGTAACCAATCTCTGCCGCTGCCTCTACACCCTCTTCTATATCGGTTACAGCCTTTGCCTTTGGCTGCGGAATACCAACCTTGCGCATAATAGCCTCGAAGAGCTTTCTATCCTCGGCGTTGTCGATAGCCTCAATGCCAGTACCCACAACCTTAACGCCCATCTTTGCCAATGGCTTTGCAAGGTTGATAGCGGTCTGACCTCCGAGTGTTACGATAACTCCATCTGGCTTCTCCATACGGATAATATTCATAACATTCTCCACTGTAAGTGGCTCGAAGTATAACTTATCCGAGATTGTAAAGTCTGTCGAAACA
>JAZOMA010000040.1:0-66732 GCA_045653565.1 Alistipes sp. | reverse complement strand
ACCATCCAACAAAACATCAACCCTTCAAGAGCCCAATCTACAAGCCACTCTCCCTCACCATTCTTCATCACGCAGAATGTCTCTATTTGCTTGCATGATAAGCCATGCATAATACTTTTGTATGAGTAGATAGTCGTCTGCGCCATCTTCTTGCTTAACTGGACAATAGTGTCGTTGCAGAGATCCTCCTCCGACATATGGTCATATTCCCAGCATAGATCCATTTCATCCTCATTACATCTCACATCAAAGCCCCGCTGCTTAATAAATGGAATGTTGGCCAACAACTCACCGAAGCTCTCCTTTTCGCAATGAATCCAAACCTGCCAAGGCTCTACATCAACCAAAACGCCATTCTTCGATATCGTCTCCCAGTGGATGCACGAACCATCGCCCGTCCATAGATACGTTAGTTTCATATCGGGAAAATGTGCAACGACCTCCTTAATCATCTCCTTAGCGGGCTTTACTTTGTCGCTATCTATATCTTCATAACGGAATCCCCAGTCATAGAATTTCAAACCGCCATACTCCTCCGTGTATAACACAAAGTTGTATTTCTGGTTAAGCTCCTTTGCATATTCGTTGATTTTAGCTGTTTCGTCGGCACTCTCAGCACGCAACGACAAATTCCAAAGTACACTCATAATAGTCTATTTAACAATTTATTATATTATCTTTTATTTTTTTACATAAAATAGAAACTTTTCAAAAAAATTCAATAAATCGGGGATAAAAATTTTCAAATCGGCCTTATACGCTATTCGGGGGCATATTAAAAAAACTGCTATTGCAGGCGACTTGTGAAAATCAGTAATAAATTTTCTCTTGCTTATAGTTAGAGCAACTACAATGAGTATCGTGTGAGTGCAAATAAAGCACTCTTTATTCATCACAAAAGAGAGACGTCAAAAATTTTGACTTCTCTCTTTGTTATAGAGGCTTTTATCCAGCACAAAGTTTGCCATATCGCAAGAATCTTCATTGTCGCCTACTTCGACATAGCCAACCCACTTAACATAGTGTATACCATTCTTATTACGTCTGTTCGCGACAGTTGTTATCTCCCTATCTGAGAACACCTCTAAAATGGCGGTTACGAACATCTTTGACAGCACGAGAAAGCCTCGCATATGAGATTTGTCTTTATATCCGTAACTTCCATGCAGCTCTATCTCGTCATCAAAGAAAAGGTCCACAACCCTGAAAAAACCAATAACCTCCTCCCCCGATGTGAGCAAAAAATAGTAATCAAGTTCCGTAACTTCAGCCACCGTACAACCCGAAAAACTCTTTCTACACACCTCCTCCGAAAAGTAACTACTTACCTTTTCCGGTTCCGACGTTAAAGAGACCGTAATCTCGTTATATTTGAGTCGAATCTGACTCAGCAGATGCGTCTGAACAGCCCTTACTGTTGATTTGGTCAATAAACAGCTCAGCCAATGCTGGCGATATAACCAAACCTTCATCTTCAAGCCAAAGCCACTGACCATTGGTATTGCACTCTAAAAATATATACTTATTGTCGGTTGTTCGGATAAAATCGAAACAACCAAATTTCAGGTCAAAATAGTTCAAAAAGTCGAGGCACGGACGCTTCAACTCCGCCGGTGTTTCGGTTGGCAAAAACCGTAATGCGTGGTCATAGCCCTGTCTCCAATCGACAGCACCCTTGTCCGTGTCAAGTTTCTGACTCTCGATTTTTGCAGTAAAAAACTTGCCATCGACAACGGTGATACGCAATTCGTAATCTTTTTCTACGTACTGCTCTATGAAGTTTATCGTATTTCTAAACGCTGCTTCGCCCAACTCAACAACCTTCTCACAATCTACCTTCTGCACATAGAATACTATCGAACCCCCATCGGTCGGGATGTCGTACGATGCGATTGGCTTTATTGCTAATGTCTTATTCTCAAATGGTTTCAACGACTTAAAATCGTTGGAAAAAAGTGTATTGGGAATTGACAAACCAACATCTCGTGCAACTAATTTTTGCAGAATTTTGCTACCTCCCAGGCGTTCATTAATCGGATGACCTATCCAAAGTATATCTCTATTATAGGTCAAAGCATACCTAAGAAAGCGTACAAACCCGTCCGCTTCATCCAGAACCACCTTTCTGAGATACTCATTCTCGATGGGATCGTATGTAGCCATCGGCTCCATTGGTCGTCGCTCCCATACGCAAGAGATTTGCTTGTCAGTTATGCTTAAATTTACCCTCTTGTATTTTATCTCAAAGCCATAATTGTCATTCGATATATTATATGTTATATCGTAATCGGTAAGCAATTTATCGGTATTGAGCCTAAAGTAAGGTACGCCTCGCTCCAGTAATATATCTATGACCGGATTTGGATGTATGTCTGCCTCGTTAGTTATAATTAATAGCATAGATGTGATAATAAAAGTGCTATGTAGGCATAAATCCCACATAGCACTTTCGTATTAACTATTTCTCTTTTGCGTCATCAGTCTCATTCTTCCACTTAGGGAACAAAAAGCTACCAACATTCTTTGCCGACTTGGTAATCTTTTTGTCGCTACCGCAGAACATAGGAATGATTGTCTTCTGAGTTGCATAGTCATAGCGCTCGGTTGCTACGCTATCTTCCTTAATAACCGCCTTCTCGAATGTTCCAAATGTAACAAAAGGAGGAACAACAGATACTTCATTAAAATTTTTCATATACTCAATTTTTTAGATTCCCAAAATAGTTTTCAAACTGTCAATAGATGCCTTCTCTACCTCCGAAATGCCATCTTCAGCCTCAGCAGCAGATATCATCAACTCGAGAACAATCAACTTAATCTCAGGTCGATCAGCAAGTTCCTCTCTCATAGCGCTGAGCAACTGCATCTTCTGGTCATCATCCAAATTCAACAAGTCGCTGAGTGCGCGATACATTTCACACATCTTAAGGTCGTCACCAGATGCCGCCTCCTTAATTGCGCTAACAATATTTGCGCGCTCGAAATGAGCAAAATCACCGTCCGCAATCGAAACGAGAGCAGCAGGATACATTGTTAACACCGACGAGAAGTCGTCTTTCTCTAAGCAGTAACCATACTTAGCAACACACTGCTCATAAAGCAAATTCAATCCCATAGTTTTTTGATTTAAAAATGGTTAATAAAAATGAATATATAGGTATACTATATCTGAAATTCACAATTTTTTAGAGGCGCATTATAAGATCTATCACCACCAAAGCCAATATCACGTATAACACCCACGATATAAAACGATACTCAGGATAGCACAACAAAATACCCAACAGAGTCACCTTGAACGGTTGATTCATCAACTCCTGCAATGAGATTCGTTTTGGTTTAGGCTCTGGCTCTGGCGTCGAAGCCTTGATTGCATCTACAACCTGCATTACGGCTGCTATCTTTTCGCTGGCAGACATTGCGCTGCTGCTATCATCGGAATCCGAGTCATCGTAGTCGCTATCGTCGTAGCTGCTATCGTCATCATCAGAGGTATAACTGCTTGAACTATCATCTACAACATATCCATCTTCGTCTAGCCACTCGTATCTGATAAGTTCCTCAATATACTCATTGCTACCGCCATTTATATCGGTCTCCATCAACACTTCTCCACCACCCTTCAAAATAAGGCTATCGCGATAGGATGTCACATCAATGTCGGCAAAACCATTCTCTTCTCCATAAGCTATTACTTTCTTGGGCAAACTTATGGTCGCCTTTTTCTCTACACCCTGGCGGGTTTTTGCAGATGATTTGGTATTCACACCATCACCGTAATAATAAATACGAATCTTCTTACAACTCATAATTGTAACGTTTTAGAATTATTTGAAACTTCTTTTACTTAAGTCACTGCCGAAATCACAAACTGTGTTCAAAGCAGACTTCGAGTTAGATTGCTCGACGCCATCCTTTGTCACATTCACTACACCATTGTCCTGATGAATCAATGTGTACTTTTTGTACTTGTAAACTTTTGCCATAATTTTCTATTTTTTCGGTTGAACAATAAGTTCGGGTCACTACTACGCTACGCTTCGGGGTATAAAAAAAGAAGCGCAGACTAACTACTTAATCTTCGCTGATAGGTCCTAGGAAAACCGTGGTAAGAAGAAAAGCAACAGCCTACGCTATGCCTATATATCCTATGGATATATAGACTCACTGCAGGGTCTGCCATCTCTTACCGTAAATGAATTTCCTAGGTTCATCAGCGAGACGGACAAACACGCGTGTGTTTATCGTTTATGTATTGCAAATATAACAAAATAAAAGCATAAAAACAAACACAATATGCTATTTATTTATGTCTACCAGGCTATTACGCATCACAAATATAGAAAAAAAGAAAAAGACAACGGCAAAAAGCCGTTGTCTTTCGTTGTCTTTTTAGTGCCGCCCGGGTACTACCCAGATGCTGCTCGATTAGAGAGCGTTTACGTGCAACTGTGCTGCGCTCTTGAGGTTAGCAGCCTTGTTCTTGTGGATAATGCTGGTCTTAGCCAACTTATCGAGCATAGCTGTTACCTTTGGAAGCAAAGCCTCTGCTGCGCTCTTCTCTGTAGTGCTGCGGAGAGCCTTGAGAGCGTTACGGGTAGTCTTATGATAAAGACGGTTGTGAGCGCGCTTGGTTGCAGTCTGGCGGATTCTCTTCTCTGATGACTTGTGATTTGCCATAATTTTGTGTTTTTATTCGTTTTTCGTTTTGTTTCTTAAGTTGTTTCGATGCTTTACCCCCCCCCTCCAAATTGCTTTGGCAGTTGCAGTGCATCGCTCTGCATTCAGACGACCTTAGTCGTTTTTGGATAGGCTTTCGCCCGCTCCTAAAATGTTGGTTGAACCACTCCGTGTAGCCCATAGGAGAGTCGAACTCCTCTTTCAAGAATGAAAATCTTGCGTCCTAACCGATAGACGAATGGGCCCTACCGCTATAAGCCTACGTTGGCATTTAGCGGTGCAAAGGTACAAATAAAATTTAGAAAACAAAATTAAAACCTAAAAATAATTGAAAATTAGGTTCTAACACCCATTCTCCTGCCATAAGTTTGCCACCAAAAAAATTGCCGATTTTCGAAAATCTTTATACCTTCGCACTGGAAACCTTTCAGAGAAAATGAACAACAACCTAACATTAGCAATAACCAGCATTGGAGATCTGCTACTACGCAATAAAATTACACGCACAGGGAGTGGAAAGCCATTGGAAAACATCAAACTCTCAATCCCTGTTTACCAACGCCCATACAAATGGACGGCGCGCAACGTCATTCAACTATTGGACGACATTATAGAGGCAAAAAATGCCAACAAGGAGGTCTACCGCGTAGGCACTCTTATTCTGCACGAAGACGAACAAGGCAACTACAACATCGTAGATGGTCAGCAGCGCACCATCACATTTGCACTACTACTTTACGCGCTCTACGAGTTGGAGGCTGAGACAGACAGGCCTAATATCGAATTTTTGGAACAAACGGTACTGAACAATAAATTCAGTCGACGCAACATTCCAAACAACCTCAACACCTTCCGTCGTCGCATTCACAGCGGATCGAATAGCGAAGCAGAGAGCATCGAGCATAAGCACAATATGCAGAATCTTCGAGGCTACATCGAAACTCAATGCGAACTTATTGTCGTTATAACGAACGATCTGTCGGAGGCGTTTCAATTCTTCGATTCACAGAATGCGCGAGGCAAGGCTCTCTACCCTCACGATCTGCTCAAAGCGTTCCATCTTCGAGAGATGACCGATCTTCGTCCAGACGACGTCGAACAGATTGTGGCGCAATGGGAGTGCATTCCTCAGCACAGGCTATCGGAGTTCTTTGGCGAGTATATATATCGCATAAAGGAGTGGACAAATGGCAACTGGGCAAAGGAGTTAAACGAGCATAACATATACAAATTCAAGGGTATCTCCCGCACAGACTGTACGCCGTATGCCCAATTCTACAAGAGCGCCTACTCCTATGCGACGCTTACCAACAGTTCTGCTATGCCATTTGTGACGGGAGCGAAAGAGATTAACGCCTTTCAACTCAATACGCCGATAATTGCCGGCAAGCCATTCTTTGAATATGCGTTCCACTACTATAGCATCCTACGCGATGTGCGCGACAATAGCAAATACGAGGGGTTCTATGTCAAGGGCAACGAGATTGTCAAGACGCTGGATCGTTACTTCAAACACGGCAAAGGCAATGAGATTACTCGACTGCTATTTGACACTGCGCTGTTGCTCTATGTGGATAGATTCTGTCCCGCAACCTACCCGACAAAGAGCGATACCGAGTTCTTCGAGCGATTCCTCATCTATGCGTTCATCTGGGCATACTCGTTGCGCGCACAGTATTATCATCTGGGTTGGCAGTCTACGCAGAACTACATCCTCGGAGGTTCCGACAAGATAAATAGGATGAATATCTATCGCCTTATAGTCGACTCGGACACTCCCCTATCGCTGATTAGCACAATGGAGGATAAACTGAGCCCAATCGCCAGCCAGATTGAAGCCAATAAAATAGAGGAGAGGGATACGGATGGTATATACACGCACTACATCCACTTTTTTGCAAAGTATAATTTTTTAAAGAAGTAGAACTATGAACGAGAAACTACCTATCCTGGAGTGCTCGATACACGATATATATGTGGAGGGCAACACTCCGAAGCAGTACTCTATTCCCATCTACCAACGCAACTACGCTTGGGGCAGAGAGCAGATAGAGACACTCATCTCCGACATATACGATGCTTTTGAGAAAGTTGCGAAAAAGGAGAGCGACGTCTATTATATTGGCACTCTTGTGACCTTCAAACGCTCCGAACAAGAGTTCGAGGTTATTGATGGTCAGCAGCGACTTACAACTCTATATCTTATTCTCAAATATTTGGGTATCACACCCAAAAACACGCTAACCTATACGGCACGAAAAGCCTCGGCGGAGACGCTTCGCAATCTACCCGATACGAATGGGGCGACCGATGAAGCAATAAAGGAGGGGTATCATATTGTTAAGAAGAAAATCGAGAACATAGCCGAGGATATAGGCGACGAGAAATTCAAAGAATTCAAGCAATTCTTTCTTCACAATGTGCACATCATCCACTACGATGTTCCGAAGGGGGTGGACCTCAACCACTACTTCGAAGTGATGAATTCGCGTGGCGAACAGCTCGAAAAGCACGAGATTGTGAAGGCTATGTTTAGTCAGTCATTTACCTCAGACGACGAAAATGGCGAGAAAGATATGGCTATTTTCAACGCTGTGTGGGAGGCTTGTAGCGATATGAGCGTCTACATACAACAACGCCTGGGCAATCCGGATATCTTTGGCAAAAACCTCGATTCTTTCGTCCTCAAATCTTTCGAAAAGATTCCACCGCAAAGTAACAACGAACAGAAGTGTAAGATAAGTGAGTTGCTTAGCGTGAGCGCTGAGACTACCGAAAGCAACGATAATACCGCGCTAAACGATAAATTCCAGCCGATTATTGACTTTCCCAACCTTTTGCTGATTGTTCTGAAACTAACCCGCAACAACAAAGAGATTACTCTCGACGACAAAGAGTTGCTCAAAGTGTTCAATAGTGAATGGAGCAAAGTTGCAGATGAAGAAAAGGCTGGCTTTGCACGCCTCTTTGCCTACAACCTACTGAAAGCAAAATATTTGCTCGACAACTACATCGTGCATCACAATTTGTCGGACAACGAACAGTGGAAATTGGAGCGATATTTTAAGGATGGCTACAACTACTACACAAAGCAGACCGCAAACAACGATAATCAACTCGAGATTGTGCATCTGCTTTCGATGTTCGAAGTGACCTTCACCGCAAAACAGCGCAAGAACTACCTATTCTACTGCCTTAAGTACCTATTCGATAGCAACGATATCAACAATTTTGACAAATATCTAGAGTTCTTGCAAAAGTTAGCAGATAAGTATTTCTACGACATCTATCTGAATCAAGAGGCTCTATCGAACAGTAACCAACCTAAGCCAAACGCTTTTGACGATGCGATTCTCAAAGATGGAGAATTGTGCGTTGAACTACTATCTAATATTGATAAAAGTAAATTCACAGAAATCTACAAGGAGGGCAGCGCAGCAATACCACTCTACATATTCAACTATACAGACTACCGTATTTGGAAAAAGTATGCCACGGAGATGAGGGGAAAAGATGAGAAAAAAGGTGGTGTCCAGCGTGAAAAATTCTTCGCGGATTTGGGCTGTCCAGATTTTGAGCTCGAACCATTTAATAATTTCTACTTCTCGCGCACGCGCAAGAGTCTTGAGCACTTCTATCCGCAGGCGAAAGCTATCGAGGGCGAAAGCAACACGGCCGAAGCATTATGCCAAAAGTGTATCAACCATTTCGGTAACTTTGCGATGATTAGTTCGGATGCCAATAGTTCCGGATCAGATCGTTACCCTTCGGAGAAGTGCATTACCTATAACGGCAGCAAGATGGACCCTATTGGTGTATCATCACTCAAATTCAAAATTATGATGACTAAGTGCAAAGATAACCATAATAGTCGCTCACTAAAAATGGCGTGGAATGGGGATGACATAAAGGAACATGCCGAAAAAATGTTAGCGATTTTGTTTAGGTAATGATGCAAAAAAGCAAAGAGGGCAACTGACTAAGTTAGTTGCCCTCTTTTTTGTTTATAGATGAATTATTCTACTCCAACATCAAACGGAAAGCCAAGGCGCCTTGATGCTCGGGGTCGAGCGCAGAGACTTCATCGAGAAACTTCGCCGACTTCGCCGTGTCGCCCAAACCGTAGTATCCGAGTGCCAGCATAAAGCGGCAGTGGATGTCGTGCGAGAGTTGCAAATCGCCCTCCCAAACAGCCTGATCGGGCAACGAAACTGCGAAGTAGTCCATCACAACCTTGTCGAACATATGTTTCTCGCCGTAGGTCACCAAAGCGTGAAAACGACTATTCGCCTCCTTGGTGCAGCCGAGAGCCTTCAATGCCATACCCTGATAGAATATCTTCTCCGGTTTTGCGTCGTTGTAGTACATCGCTGCGGCAGGCTCCAAGTTGCCCTGTGCAGCCTTTGCGAGCCAATAGTTAGCCTTCTCATCGTCGCCCGCATTGCGATATGCCACGCCGAGCCAATAGTGGAAGTCGTTCTCCGAAACGCCGTACAACTTGCCTTCGCCGAGGTGGTGTGGATACTCCAAACACTCCTTCAATAAGCCCACAGCCTTCTCTGTTTCGCCCGTTGCGATAGCCTTTCGAGCCAACTCAACACGGCAGAACTGATACTGTGCCGACACCTTACCTTCGCCACCCTCCCAAGGATGAAAAGTGTGGCTATCGAGTTTCGCCTTCGCCTCATCGTAGCGACCCAACATATTCAAAAGCGTAGCCTCCTCCAGCACCAAATCGTCACGCTGTGCGATGAGTTCAGGGTGCTTGCTAAGAGCCTCATATCGCTCCGAATGCGGCTTGTGGATACGCTTGTAGAGTTGATCGAGCTCCATAAACACACGGCTATCGGTGATGTCGAGACTGAACGCCTTCTCTATGGCGTGCAGAGCCTTCGCGCTATCCTTCTGCTTGTTGTAATATGCGAGCGAGAGATTGCGCCATACGGTAGCAAAGTTAGGATCCAACTCTGCCGACTTCTCCCACGCCTCGACAGCAACATCGTATTGACGTTTGTCATAATAGAGGTTACCCAAATAGTACAACGCCTTAGCATCGCGAGGGTTTACCGCACTCGCACTACGCAGTGCAACAATCGCTTCCAAACGGTTAGGGAAGCAGTATGCCGAATCCTGCGCCTCCGCCTTCGCACATAGGGCAGTTACATTCTGCGCGTCGCTCATAGCCCAATAGTAGTAGGTCATAGGGCTTACGGCTCCGCGCTCCTCGGCAAGAGTCCAAACGCTGATCGCCTCCTCGTTCAACCCTGCATTTGCAAAGTCGAGAGCCACCTCGTCGTAGTTGTGTGCGTCGTCGCGAAGCAGAGCCACCAACTCCGCCTTGCCCTCGCCCGTAATAAAGAGTTTCACGAAGCGACAGCCATAGTTGAAGCGGTCTATCTTCAACGACTCCTCGATATGTTGCAAAGCCTCCGCCGTGCGACCCATCTTTCGCAAAATTGCAGCCTTCAAGGCTCTTGCCTGATGGTTGTGCCAATTTCGCACGAGGCTGCGCTCAACCTCCCAAAGTGCGTCGTCCCAACGCTCCTGCATTGCCGATATCTGCGCACACGCAAAGTAGCCAACGTCCTGCCAAGCGGCATTCCACGTCGATTTGTAGAAGTAGGAATACGCCTCGTCGAAGCGACCCTGATACTTCAAGCAAAGACCGAGGTTGTAGATTGGCTCTCCATCGTATGGGTTAGGGTTGCGCTTCTGCAACACCTTAACTGCACAACGCAGATAGCCCTCAGCCTTCTCGAAGCGTCCGTGACGGATATACCACAAACCGAGTGCGTTGTTGTTGCGCACATCGAGTGAATCGCGCTTGAGAGCCTCCTCGTAGTAATCCACCGGACTCCACGATGCGTGGCGATACTGCTCCAGATGCAGACCTGTGAGGTACAACTGCTCACACGTCTTGGTCTCGGCTGGTGGCAACGCAGCCTCGGCAGCATCCGGAATAGGCTTAACCTCGTCCGACTCGGCGTGCCAGTCGAGTGCAATTTTTCCGCCCTTATAAATCTCGAGATTCAGGGCATTAAATGGAGCCGTTGTCGCTACCTCCTCAACGAGTACAGCCTCTGGCGAGAGGGTATGCTCCTTATCGTAGTAAATTGTGCCATCGTCGCCTCGCAACACGATGCGAACATCTTGACGCGATGTTGCAAAAATCTTGAACTGCACCTTGCCTTCGCCCTCTGGATCGATGTTGAGCAAAATATCCTTGCTCGCATTCTTCACTATGCCGAGTTCGCGGTAAGGGAGGAAGTATTGGGTAAACGCCTTCTCCTCGTATGGTTGCAGCCACGTGAAGTCGGGCTGATTCTCGGTATAGACACCCGCCATCAACTCAATGTATGGTCCATCCTCGTCGGTCAGATTGCGATCCCACGCCTGTCCGAAGTCGCCATTTCCCCAAGTCCACTGCTTCTTACCCGGCGAGATGTTGTGGTCGGCAACGTGGAGCATACCCGCTTGGGTATCGTTCTCGTATCCACCCTCGAAGTTGAAACGAGAGTTTACCGCCATATACGATGTTGGCACAGGGATATTCTTGTAGTTCGAGATATCCACACCCGCCGAGTAGTCCATCTTGTAGTATGTTCCCGTAGCGATAGGGAAACTACTTACGGCACGCTTACCGTGGTCGAACACCGCGTTGATATCGGGTGGAAATACGCTCTGATAGTGGTCGTTCACCGAAACGGCAGGGTTTGCCCACCATAAGAATGTCTGCGGCATCTCGGAACGGTTGCACAACACGCCCTTTATCTCGAGATAAGCGCAACCCGGACGGAGTGTAAAGCCCGCCTGACCGCGCTGATGGAACATTCGCTCCATCTCGTTCACCCAAACGGTTACGCTACCATCCTCCGACTCCTCGATTGTGCAATCCACAGGCATAAAGGTGCTTGGACGGTGGTGCTGTGGCCAGTTGAACTCAATACCACCGCTAATCCACGGGCCAGCCAAACCCACCAACGCAGGTTTGATAACCTGATTGTAGTAGATGAAGTGGCGTTGGCGAATCTTGTCGTATGCCATCTGCACACGGCCACCCAACGCCGGCAAAATCATCACCTTGATATACTCATTTTCGATATAAACAGCCTCGTATTCGTGGTCTGTTTTAGTGTCCGATATGGACTCAATCATCGGATAAGGATATACCACACCGCTACTTCCCTGATATACTCGTTTCTCGAGGAATAACGGGTTCTTTTCGGGTTCGCCAACCTCGTAGGTAGGAATTACAACCCTCTCTCTCCACGCTTTAACCATAACTATTTGCGAATTAATTCATTTTCGATTTGCTCCAACGACTTACCCTTGGTTTCGGGCAGAGCCTTATAGAGATAGAGATATGCCGCAGCACAAATTGCCGTGTAGATCCAGAAGGTGCCCGATGTTCCCAACGAGCCGTTCAATACCGGGAACGACAATGTCAGCGTAAAACTACCCAACCACAAGAATAGAGTCGAGGTTGCTACCGCTACAGCTCTAACGCGGTTAGGGAAAATCTCCGAGATAAGCACCCAAGTAATAGGGCCGAGAGTCATTGCGTAGCAAGCGATAGCGAGAACGCAGAGAATAACCATAAAGATGCCACTAACATTGAAGAAGTAGCAACCGCCCAAAATCAGATAGATGCCCGCCAAACCGCCTGCACCAAGAAGCATTAACGCCCTTCTGCCGAGTTTCTCGACGGTGAACAGCGCAACGATTGTGAACACCAAATTGGCAACGCCCGTAATCACGATGTTTATGAAGGTGTTATCCACGTCGTAGCCGGCACTCTGGAATATCTCCTGTGCATAGTTGAAAATCACATTCGTACCGCACCACTGCTGGAATACGGCAACGATGATACCGAGAGCCAACACCTTTGTGAACGACTTGCTGAAGAGAAGTTTCAAACTACCCTTCTCCTCCGACTTTGCGGTTGAGGATGTCAAGAATGCCTGCAACTCAGCCTCGGCATACGCCTCGCCGCCAATCTTTGCCAAAGTCTTTTTCGCCTTATCCTGCGCACCAACAAGTGCCTGCCATCTTGGACTTTCGGGGATGAAAAATGCTAAAATAAGGAAGAATAGAGCCGGAACTGCGGTAATCCAGAACATCCAACGCCAGCCCCACTCCAAGTTCCACTCAGCCGAGTGTGTGGTGGCAATCAACCAGTTGACAATCTGCGCCGCCAAGATACCTATAACGATAGTCAGCTGATTCACAATAACCAACTTACCACGAATTGCCGTAGGCGACACCTCGGCAATATACATTGGCGAGAGTCCCGACGCAATACCGATGGCTACGCCTCCCACGAAACGAGCAACGAGGAACCAATAGAAGTTGTTGAACGCTCCCGTTCCGATAGACGAAACCACAAAGATGAACGCCGCCAACACAAGCAAAGGCTTTCGGCCATACCTATCCGCCATTGCACCACAGGTCAATGCACCGAGCATACAACCCGCCAAAGCGATACTTGTAGCGAGTCCAATCATCCACTGATTCGAGGCGATACCGAAAAACTCCTCGTAGAAGATCTTCGCGCCACCAATAACTACCCAATCATATCCGAACAAGAGTCCACCCATTGCCGATACGATGCAGATAAAATAAATAAAAGGTCTGTTTAGGTTTTCCATAACAAAATATGTTTAATCTTTTGCAAAGATAATATGTTATCCGCCTATAAACAAATGGATTTCGCGACGAAAAAGATGGACAATCTTACGATTGAAAAATATTTTTTTTGTACATTTGTAGTCACAAACAACAAACCATTATGCCACAACTAAAGGAGGGCTTCCTCGGCGAGAGAGCCATAAAACTGCCACAGATGGTGACCGAGCAGATGCCCCACGACCCATTTCTGTCGAACCTCTACATCACCGACATAGGCTACTACCCCTGCGCCGAGTACCACTACAGACGCCGAGAGAAGCCGATAGACGAACACGTGCTCATCTACTGCACATCGGGCAGAGGCGAGTACACCATCGGTCGCGAGAGTTATGCCGTAGGCGAGAATCAATTCTTTATTCTACCCGCCGGCAAACCCCACTCCTACAGGGCAGATAGCAGAGATCCTTGGACAATATACTGGATTCACTTCAATGGCAAACTATCCTCCGAATTTGTAGGCGACACCGCTGCGCCAATCGGCATAACCCCCTCGCAGCAATCGCGCATAAGCGACCGAGTCGAACTCTTCGAGGAGATTTTCAGCACTCTATCGAACGGGTACAACATCGAGAATCTGAAATACTCGTCGATGTTGCTCTACCACTTTCTTGGCACGCTGCGCTATGTATCTCTATTCCGCACGTCGAACAACAATAGCGTGGGCGACGACTTGATAGAGGCGAGCATCCACTATATGAAGGAGAACATCGAACGACAGATAACACTACAGATGCTTGCCGAATATACGGGCTACTCGGCAACGCACTTCACCAAACTTTTCAAACAGAAAACGGGCTACTCGCCGATGAACTACTTCAACCTGCTCAAGATGCAGAAGGCGTGTTTTATGCTGGGCGAGAGCAACATAAAAATCAACCAAGTGAGTCGTAAACTCGGCATCAACGACCCCTACTACTTCTCGCGCCTCTTCACAAAGATAGTTGGGCTCCCCCCAACCGACTACCGAGAACATCTGAAGCAGTAAGAAACAACCTCACTGACAACACAAAACGGGGGCGACTAAAATAGTCGTCCCCGTTTGTCTATATTAGCAGAAAAGGCTATTGCTTAGGGTTCTTACCGAAGATAGTCTTCAGACGAGCCGCATCATACTTAGCGCGACGGTCGTAGTAGTAGATACCGTTCTCCTCCTGCTCAACGTCGGTGAGCTGGGTGTAGCAGTAGCCCCAAACCTTATCGCTAATCGAGAGCAAAGCATCAACCTGCTGCTCCAAACGCTTGTAGAAGTCCTCCTTTGTTACGGCCGACTTACCATAACCCCACGAAGTGAGTTTGCCACCATTGCGTCGGATAATCTCCTCGTCGATAGGGTTAGCCTCCAAACACTTGATACCACCGAACTCATCGAGGAAATATGGCTTCTTGCCATCGTACTTAGCCTGCTCGAAAGGAGCCTTGGTTGCGAGGTCGCCTACGGTTGGCATACCGCTCGAATTCTTCGATTTTGGCATATACTTAGGGAAGTAGTGATAGAACTCACCAGTTTCTGCGTTGTAAACCTTCGCCTTGAGTTTCTCGCCGTCCTGCTCGTAGTTGTGCATAGCGCAAACATCGTAGTCCTCGGTGATAACACCACCACTCACTGTATTTACTGGACGAGTAGGGTCAGCCACGTGGGTAAGTTCGTAGAGGTCCTTGACAAAACGAGGATACTGCACATTATCCGGATACCAAGCCTCGTTGAGTGGGGTCCAGGTTACGATTGAAGGGTGGTTACGATCGCGAACGATGATGTTCTGCCACTCGGTGAGGTAGTTGCGAGCAGTTTCAGGCAGGCTAACATCTACACCCCAGCTTGTATACTCGCCCCATACGAGATAGCCGAGGCGGTCTGCCCAGTAGTAGAAACGCTCCTCGAACACCTTCTGGTGCAAACGCGCACCATTGAAACCAACAGCCATCGACATCTCGATGTCGTGCTTCAATGCCTCGTCGCTCGGAGCGGTCCAAATGCCATCAGGATAGTAGCCCTGATCGAGCACCAAACGCTGATAGTATGGCTTGTTGTTGAGGTATACCTTATTGCCATCGATATGCACCTTACGCATACCGAGGTACGACGAGATACGGTCGAGGATGTTACCATCCTTGTCGCTGATGATGTACTCCACATCGTAGAGTTTTGGATTCTCTGGCGACCAAGTCTGATACTTCTTTACAGGGATAACGATAGGCATACCCTCAACCTGAGCCACCTGCTTCTTTGCAACAACCTTATCGCCATCTTTGATGTTGATTGTAAGGGTGTTCGAAGCGGTTGTGTTGTAGTAACGAGGGGTAATTACAACCTGATGGTTGTCGATATCGGTGATAACCTGCACGTGATCGAGCGAGTAGTTGTCGGTAGCCTCCATCCAAACGGTCTGCCAGATACCAGTTGTACGGGTGTAGACGCAGCTGTACGAGTAGCTACGCAACGACTGCTTACCCGAGCCTTGAGTGCGAGCGCGCAAATCGCTGTTGGCGCGAACTACGAGGTTGTGTACCTTGCCGTCGGCAACATACTTTGTAACGTCGAAAGCAAACGACGACGAGCCACCGAAGTGGCGACCAACAAAGATACCGTCAATGTAAATCTCCGACTCGTAGTATACAGCACCAAAGTGCAACATAATCTTCTTGTTTGCCCAAGTAGCCGGAGCCTGAATGGTGCGATGATACCAAATACCAGTGATGATATCCTTATGCTCCACACCCGAGAGTTTACTCTCTGGGCAGAACGGAACGATAATCTTATCGCCAAAGCCGTTGCTATTGAACAACTTACGGTCGAAACCAGTGTTCACGAGGTCGAGTTCGTAGGTCCACTCTCCGTTAAGGTTTACCCACTCGCTACGCTCGAATTGTGGGCGAGGATACTCAGCGCGTGGCTGTGCAGCAAATGTGGTTACGAAGGCAACCAACATAATTGCTAAAGTAATGATTCTCTTCATAGTTAGATTGTGTTAAAGTTTGTTCAAGTACAAAGTTAGTAATAAAATTGGAACTACCTCCTAAAAATGCGCTGAATTTCGGTCGCAGCCTCAACTTTGGGCAGTTTGCGCAACTCCCCGTTGTCGATTATTGCAAAAGTGTCGCACACGGGGAGTGCAGCATCTACGTCGTGAGTCGAAAAGAGGATGCACTTACCCTCGTTGTGAGCCAACTCTGCAAGCAGACGGCACACCTCGTAGCGAGTTGGAATATCCAAAAATGCAGTAGGCTCGTCGAGCAGAATAATCGGAGTTTGCTGCGCTATGGCGCGTGCAATCATCACTCGCTGCAACTCTCCATCCGAGAGCGACGAGGTATCTCTACCCACAAAATCGGTCATACCCACAGCCTCTATCGCCTTAGCAACTATCTCGCGGTCAACATCTTGCAGATGTCCAACCCAGTTGGTATATGGCGCGCGACCCATAGCCACCAAATCCTCCACCAACAAATTCTCGATACGGATGCGCTCGGTCGTCACTATGGCCACACTCTGCGCCAACCTTCCCGCCTCCATCTCGCCGAGCGGAGTGCCATTTATGCGTGTGTCGGAGTGCGAGGTCAATGCGCGCAGGAGGGTGCTTTTGCCCGCTCCGTTACATCCCACAAGGGCACACAACTCCCCTCCGTGCAGGTGCAACGATACGTCGCGCAATATGGTGCGCGAGCCGTACGACAGCGTTATGTTTTCAAGGCGTATCATCTGTGGCGTGTAACAATATAAATTACAATCGGTATACCCATCAGTGCGGTGATGGTGTTTATCGGCAAAACGAAGTATTTTGCCAAAATATCCCCCACGAGCAACATCGCCACGCCCGAGAGGATGGTTGCCGGCAGCAATATGCGATGGTCTGCCGAGCGGAACAACATTCTCGCAATGTGTGGCACAGCGATACCCACAAAGCCAATAGGACCACAGAAGGCGGTTACGGTACCCGCAAGAAGCGTTGTTGATATGAGTATAAGGTTGCGCGAACGCGAAATATTGAGTCCCATCGAGGCGGCATATCGCTCGCCCGCAAGCAACATATTCATCGGCTTTATTGCCGCTACAGCCATCACCACTCCCGCAACGATTATTGGCGCAAGCACCATAAGTTGTGGTCGCGTAACGTCACCTAACGAGCCCATAGTCCAAACAATGTAGGATTTGAGTTCAACCTCGCCACTGAAGTACTGCATAATCTCGACCACAGCACCCACGCCCGACGAGAGCATAATGCCGAGGATGAGCATAACCATAATATCTTTGATGCGACGTGCCAAAGCCACCACAGCCACCAACACCACAGCTGAACCTATCCACGCAGCACCCGCAGTTCCGAGGCTTTGGAGTTCTGGCGAGATAGCCAAACTGAGCAGTGGGGCTCCCAACAAAAAGAGGGCAACGCCAAAACTTGCTCCCGCCGATACGCCCAACACATATGGGCCGGCCAGTGGGTTACGAAACAGCACCTGCATCTGCAAACCACTGACAGACAATGCCATACCAGCCAGCACAGCCACTACAGCACGCACCAGACGCAGATCAAAGAGTATGGTCTGCATCACCTCCGAACCTCTGCCAAAGAGCGTTGCCACGACCTGCGACGGCGGTATTGCCACCGAGCCTACAGCCAAGTCCACCACAAAGAGCAGCAGACAGAGCGTAGCCAGAAGCGTAAATAGTATGGTCGAGCGGCGTTTCATTATTCCATCTTTTTATAGTAATAGAGCGAGTCGGTTGGTGCGTTGTGGTGCAGAATTTTCACAAGGTCTGCAAGGATAATATCGGGGCGCACTGCTCCCGACTCCCAAAAGTCGCTACCACGGCTCTCGGTGGTGCGTTTGGTATTGTTGTAGAGGCGACCTTTGCGCACAGCATCCACCTCGGCAAAACGAGGCGCAACGGCTCGCAACTCCGCCTTCGACTCTATCTGACCGAGATTTATCCAATAGTCGCACCGCAGAGCCAACTCCAACGCCTCCTCCAACGAAATAGGCGCAGACTTGGTCGACAACTCTTCGTTTTCTGTTTTCCGTTCCGATGCGTCGGTTTCGTTTTCCGCTTTCCGTTTTCCGCTTTCCGTTAGGATATACTCTCCGCCGGCATCTTCGATAAGGTGTACCATATAACTATTGTGCGGTGGCATAAACCACGTATCGCGATATGGGAGGTTGAGCATCACGCGTGGGCGTGAGGTCGTACCCTCTACCGCTTCACATAGTGTGTTGTATCGCTCCTCAATCTCAGCAAAGAGTTTTTCTCCTCGCTCCCCCTCTCCGCACAACGACGCAATGGCTACCACCCACTCCGCCTTACCCAAAGGCTCGGACTCGAGATAGTCGCCTATATAAATATAAGGTATACCGACCTCGTCGAGTTTATTGGTTATACGCTTCGCCTCGCCGGCAACGCCATAGAGCAGCACCACATCGGCATTGAGCATCCGCACCCGCTCGAAGTCGAACGCCGAATCGTAGCCCACCTCACTAATCGCGCCTTGTTCTATCGCTTGACGAAGCGATGGTGTGTAGACAAAGCGGCAACCCGACATCCCAACAATGCGGTCGGCACAACCCACCGCATCGAGCATCGCTGCGTGGCTCGACGACATCGCTACAATTCGCTTGGGTGGTGCGAGGGTGTCTATTTTGGTATAGAAAACTATTTCGCGGGCATCTTGCCACGGATTTCGCACAACGAGATACTTCGCACCGCTTTCTGCGTCGCGCTCAATCGAGAAGCCCTTGGCGTAGCGAGGTGTATAGAGAGGCTCTAACGAGAGCGCAATCTCATTGTTGCTGCACGAAGTGAAAAGTGCAACCACAACGAGAGCCACTATTTGAGCCAACCGTTTCATTTGCGGATGTTATAACGAAAGAAGGTTTTTCGCCTGCGCCAACGCTGCATCGGTGATGGTGTTGCCCGAGAGCATCTTGGCTATCTCCTCAACACGCTCCTCGGCAGAGAGTGGGCGGATGTGAGTACGACTCTCCGCCTTGTAGACTTGGAAGTGGCGCGAGCCCTTCGATGCCACCTGCGGCGAGTGGGTGATGTCGATGACCTGCATCTGCTTGGCGAGTTGACTGATAATGTCGCCCACATCGTTTGCTGTACGACCCGAGATTCCGGTATCAATCTCGTCGAAGATGATTGTCGGCAATGCGAGGTGCTGCGCCAGGATAGCCTTCAGCGCCAACATCACACGCGAAAGTTCGCCACCCGAGGCAATCTTCTCGATAGGACGAGCCTCGATGCTGGCATTTGCCGAAAAGAGAAAATCTACCGTATCGGCACCCGAAAGTGTTGGCGAACACGGTGTTACAGCAATCTTGAAGGTTGCATCCGCCATTGCAACATTTCGTAAAATCTCCACCACAGCCTTCGCAAACGATGGCGAAGCCTTAACACGCGAATCGTGCAACTTTATGGCGAGCGATGTTGCCGCACCTTCAGCCTCGGCAACCCTCTGCTCCGCCTCGTGCAACAACTCGTCGCTATGTTCGATGGCAGATAGTTGCTCGCTATACTTATCGCGCAGAGCGATTAACTCCTCTACCCCTTCACAACGATGTTTGCGCTGTAGTGTATATATCAAATCCAGACGAGCATTCACAGCATCCAAACGCTCGGGGTTTGCCTCGATGCGCTCCAAATCGGCTGCCGCCGTAGCCGAGATATCCTTCAACTCGACCGAAGTGGAGTGTATACGTTCGATAAGTTCCGTTGCCGCAGCGTAGTTCTCCGACACACGTCGCAACGCATTTTCATCCTCGCGCAAAGTGGTCAATACGCCCGTAATCTCCTCGTCGAGCGACTGTGTCACTCGCTGCAACACCTCGCTTATCGAGTCGGCATTTTCGAGCGTTCGCAACTCCGCCTCCAACTCCTCCGCTTCGCCTACGCGAAGGTTTGCTCCACGCAACTCCTCCGCCTGATGTCGCAACCAATCCTCCTCGTCGGCATTGCGCTTGGCTGCGCTCTGCAACTCGGCGAGATTACGCTTCGCCTCCTGAAGAGCCGTAAAGGCTTGACCATACTCCGCGAGTAACTTCTCGTTGCCGGCGATGGTATCTATGGCACGAATACGGAATTGTGGCGACGAAAGAATCAGATTCTGGTGCTGTGAATGAATATCGATAAGGTAGGCTCCGAGTTGCTTCAAATCGGAGAGTTGCACCGGCTGGTCGTTCACAAAGGCGCGACTCTTGCCACTTGGCGAGATGGTACGACGTATGATTGTTTCGTGGTCGTACTCGATATCCAACTCCGCAAAAGCCTCCTCCAGACCGAGTCGGGCAATATCGAACTCTCCCTCGACAACGCACGAACGAGAGTTATCCTTTATGGTTGTGCTGTCGTTCTTGGCTCCGAGCAACAACGCCAATGCACCCATCAAAATCGACTTTCCGGCTCCCGTCTCGCCCGTAATAATGTTGAGCGAGGAGTCGAATTCGATTTCGAGATGCTCTATCAGCGCGTAATTCTCGACAACCAATCGTCGTAGCATAGTCCTTACTAATTTAAGAGTTTTTCGATGCGGTCGGCAATGCGCTCTGCCACCTCCGCCTTCGATGCGAGAGGTAACTCCTCGCGCGACGAAGCGTCGATGAAGGTCACCTTATTGGTGTCGTGTCCGAAGCCAGCACCCTCGTCCTTCAACGAGTTCAAAACTATCATATCGAGATTTTTCTCGGCGAGTTTCTTCTCGGCATTCATCTGCTCGTTGTCGGTCTCGAGTGCAAAACCCACCATCTTGCGCGAGCCCTTCACCTTGCCCAACTCGCCAGCAATATCCTTCGTCTTGCGAAGAGAGAGCGTGAAGGTATCGTCGCTCTTTTTGATTTTGCTATCACTAACCTCAACAGGCGTGTAGTCCGCCACCGCTGCACACATAACAGCGCAGTCGTAAGCCTCGAACTCCGCTACCGCAGCCTCGTACATCTCCTCAGCAGAGGTTACATCCACGCGGCGTACCCCCTGCGGAGTAGCCAACGAGGTCTTGCCACTAACCAGCGTCACCTCGGCACCTCGCTTGGCGAGTGCTTCGGCTATGGCGTAGCCCATCTTGCCGGTCGAGTGGTTCGAGATGTAACGCACCGGGTCTATAGCCTCGATTGTAGCACCTGCTGTAACCATTACACGCTTGCCCTTCAGGGTTTGCTTCGCAGCAAAGAGTTCTTTGAGAGCCTCGACAATCTGCTCCGGCTCCATCATACGCCCCTTGCCCATCAGTCCACTTGCCAACTCACCCTCGGGCGACTCCAGAATCACGCAACCACGCTCGCGCAACTTTGCGATATTCTCCTGTGTCGCCTCGTGGCAGAACATATCGCAATCCATCGCTGGTGCAACTACCGTCTGGCAGCGTGCCGAAAGGTATGTCGTAAGCAACAGATTGTCGGCAATGCCATACGTCATTTTGGCTATAGTGTTGGCAGTAGCCGGAGCAATCAGATAGCAGTCTGCCCACTCGCCCATCGAGATATGCGAATGCCAATCGCCGTTTTCTGGGTTGTAGAACTCCACAGCGATAGGGTTCTTCGACAATGTAGCCATCGTGATGGGCGTGATAAACTCCTTCGCTGTCGGAGTCATCACAACTTTGACCTCGGCTCCAGCCACACGCAAAAGACGACAAAGCATAGCAGCTTTGTAAGCCGCTATGCTGCCTGTTATGCCGAGCAGAATATGTTTACCCTGCAACATACTTTTTACTCCTTTCCGTCGCGGAAGTAGATCTCGTCAGCGAGGAACTCCTCGGTTGCGATAATCACTGGCTTTGGAAGACGCTCGTAGTAGCGCGAAATCTCAATCTGCTCACGATTCTCGTAGGTCTCCTCGACAGCCTCGGTTGGCGACGAGAAATCTGCGAGTTTGCGAGTCAACTCGCTCTTCAACTCCGCAGCAATCTGGTTTGCACGACGTGCAATAACGTTGATGCTCTTGTAGACATTACCGGTCTCGTGGTCGAAATCAACGAGTTTACGAGTTACGGTGTTGCTTGGAATGTTCTTCTTAATCTCCATCTCTACTTTTGTTTTTCTATGTTGTTTTTGTCTAAATAATCTTTTGCCTCTTTGATATATCGCTCCAACTCCTTACGATGCTTCGACTCGGGATACTCGTTGATGAACGAGTAGTAGGAGTCCAGCACATTCAGGTAGCGTTCGCCCAGTTTCTCCTCGATAGAGTTGTGTGCCAATCGGTAGTTCGACACCGCTATCAGATAGAGAATATCCTCGCGATATGGGGTCTCGGGATACAACTTCAACGCATTGCGCAGAGCCACCACCGCCGACTTGTAACGCTGAATCTTGTAGTAGGTGTAGGCATTCAAATACGCCTTCTTCTTCAGACGCTCGGTCAACTCGGTTATAAGTTTCGAGAACGCCTCCACCCTCTTCGAGTTAGGGTAACGCTCAATAAACTCCGAGAATGCAATGATAGCCTCGCCAGTAACGGTCTGGTCGCGAGTAGGATCGGGAGCGAGGTAGTAGTGGCACATCGCCAACATCGCCTCGGCATCCTCGATAAAGATGCTGCGTCCAAACTTACGACGGAACTCATCGAGTTGCATCGTTGCATCCACATAGTCACGATCCTTGAACTTGCTACGAGCCGAGAAGAAGGCTATCGAATCTTCGCGAACATCGCCCACGAAGTATGCCTGACAAGCACCGAACAAATCGCCCGCCTGCTTCCACTTCTCTTTGCCGTAGAACTTCATCGCCTCCGAGTAGATAAGTTCGGGGTCATCGCTCTTGATGAGTTTGTGTACGCTCACTCGTTTGCCAGCCTCCACCTTCTCGCGAGTGGACATCTGCTCCTTTCGCGCCGAAGCGGTGCCGACAAAAACTATCGCACACACCACCAAAACGATGTATTTACACCAAACCTTTAACATAAATTGCTCTCTCGCTACACGCGCATATACGCGATAAATCGTGCAAAGTTATAACGAATAAATTAAACCGCAAAATTTATACGACCTTTTTCCACCCTTTAGCGCAAAACACCCTTGGCAATAAGCCACTCGGCAATCTGCACAGCGTTCAACGCTGCACCCTTCTTAATTTGGTCGGCTACGCACCAGAACGACAGACCATTCTCGCAGGTAATATCCTTGCGGATGCGACCAACATAGACAGGCTCTTTGCCGGCAATAAAGAGCGGCATTGGGTACTCCTTCTCGGTTGGGTTATCCACCACAACCACACCCTCCGCCTCGGCAAATGCCTTGCGAGCCTCCTCGGGCGAGATTGGTCGCTCGGTCTCGACCCAGATACTCTCCGAGTGAGCGCGCATAACCGGCACACGCACACACGTTGCCGACACCGCAACATCCGAGTGCATAATCTTGCGAGTCTCGTTGTGCATCTTCATCTCCTCCTTTGTGTAGTCGTTCTCGGTGAAAACGTCGATATGAGGTATCACGTTGAATGCCAACTGATAGGCAAACTTCTCGACCTTTGCATCCTCGCCATTTGCCAGCGAGGCGTGCTGCTGCTCCAACTCCGCCATAGCCTGTGCGCCCGCACCACTTGCCGACTGATAGGTCGAAACGTGTACGCGCTTGATGTGCGAGAGTTTCTCGATAGCGTTCAGAGCCACAACCATCTGGATGGTGGTACAGTTAGGGTTGGCAATAATGCGACGAGGAGCATCGAGCGCATCCTCAGCATTCACCTCCGGCACAACCAATGGCACATCCGCATCCATACGATAGCAGCTCGAATTATCAATCATCAAACAACCATACTTGGTGATGGTCTCGGCATAATCGCGCGAGATTGCTCCACCTGCCGACACCAACGCGAGATCTATATCCTTAAAGTCATCGTTGTGTTGCAACTCTTTGATTACAATCTCCTTACCGCGAAATACGCGCGTCTGTCCGGCACTGCGCGACGAGCCAAACAACACCAACTCATCGAGTGGGAAGTTGTGCTCATCGAGTATCTTCAAAAACTCCTGTCCTACGGCGCCACTTGCGCCAACTACCGCTACTTTCATAATTTTCTGTCGTATTTATGTTTTTACATTCTTTCTTGATATTCCTTGCTGTCGTAATTTTATTCTCTCTTATTCGAAGAATTCGTCGTGATGTGTCGCCTCTGTGCTTGGCGATACGGCATCCTCGCAATCAACCTCCTGCCACGATAGTGGGCGGACAAACTTATCCGTCTTGTTAATCTTTATGTTCGGGTCGTTATGCACACGTCGCAAAAACTCGCCAACGATTGGCAACGCCATAGACGAGCCTTCGCCTCTACTACCCAGCGACACCGACTGATCCTCGGCTCCGACCCACGCTCCTGCAACCACCTTAGGTGTGATGCCTATAAACCAGGCGTCGCGGTTTTCGTTTGTCGTACCCGTCTTACCCGCAATATCGACACCCTGCATATCGAACGCCCACACCATACGCCTACCCGTACCGCGAGTGATGACGTTCTGCATCATCGTGAGCATCGTATACGCCGACTCCTTGCTGATGGCATCCTGCGACGATGTTGTGAAGGTCGAGATAAGGTTTCCTTGTCTATCCTCGATGCGAGTGACGAAGATAGGGGCGGTATACACACCCTCGTTTGCGAAGGTCGAATAGGCACTCACCATCTCGTAGACGTTCGACTCGAAG
This sequence comes from Alistipes sp., assembly GCA_045653565.1. GTDB lineage: Bacteria > Bacteroidota > Bacteroidia > Bacteroidales > Rikenellaceae > Alistipes. Next base: position 41,740 of record JAZOMA010000040.1, on the reverse strand, counting down.
GTGCCAACGCACAGCGCATAAACGGGGTCTATATAGCTCAAAATACCCATATTGTGAATGAAGTCCGCCACAGCCTCGGGTTGCTTTGCCTGCTTCATAATCCACGCCGAGTAGTTGTTGCGCGAGTGTGCCAATCCCCAACGCAACGGGTGCAACACGCCATCGTACTCCACATTACCCGACTCCTTAGGCGACCACGCCGTACCTACCGCCGTTTCGATTGTGGTCGGAAGGTTTGGCACCATAGTGCAAGGTGTCAGACCGAGGTGGTCGATAGCAAAGGTGTAGATAAACGGCTTGACCGTAGAGCCAATCTGTCGTTTACCGTGCTTTGCCATATCGTACTTGAAGAATTGGAACGAAGGACCTCCGACATACGCCTTAACGTGACCCGTCTGCGGCTCCATAGCCACAAACGAGGCGCGCACAATACGCTTGTAGTGCAGTATCGAATCGCGAGGCGAAAGCAATGTGTCGCGCACACCATTGTAGGTGAATATCTTCATCTTGCACTTCTTCGTAAAACTTGCGTAGATATCCTTGTCGCGTATGCCCTCCTCCTTCATATTCTGGAAGCGTGGCGATTTGTCTATCGCACGCTTGATAAGAGCCTCTTCCTCCTCTTTGGTGAGGTTATTGAACAACTTTTTGGTTTCGCGCACTCGCTTGTCTATCGCAGGCTGAATAACTCTGCCCAACTGCTTCTGCACCGACGCTTCGGCATACTCCTGCATCGATGGATTTATGGTGGTGTAAATCTTCAAACCATCGCGATAGATGTCGTACGGTGTGCCATCGGCCTTGAGATTTTTGTGGCACCAGCCGACCAATGCGTTGTTGTCGTACTCCTTGCACGCCTGTTCATAATCCCACTTGGTGTAGTAGTTGCGACGACTTGGACGTTTGGCATTCATCGTCAGACGCAACATCTCGCGGAAGTAGGTGGCCTGACCGAAGTTGTGCGATATAGGTCTGTAGTTCAGCGTTATAGGGAGTGCCGACAACGAGTCGCACTGCGCATCGCTGATACCTCCGGCAGCCGCAATTCGACGCAACACGGTGTTGCGACGCTTCAATGCATTCTCGGGATTTCTGACAGGCGAATATCGAGTTGGAGCATTCACAACACCAACCAGCACCGCAGCCTCTTGCAGATTCAACTCCGCCGGACTCTTACCAAAGAAGGTAGCAGCAGCGGACTTTATGCCATAGGTATTCGAGCCATACTCCACCGTGTTGAGATACATCGCAACAATCTCCTCTTTGGTGTAGTTGTATTCGAGTTTCAACGCCGTAATCCACTCCTTCAACTTCGAGATTACGAGTTTGCAGGTGCGGACAATCTTGCCATCGCCACCACGCTCGCGAGGGAATAGGTTTTTCGCCAACTGCTGCGAAATGGTACTACCACCACCCTGCGAGGTGTGCTGCAGGGCTATGGTCTTTACAATCACACGAGCCAGTGATATTATATCCACACCCGAGTGGGTAAAGAATCGCACATCCTCGGTTGCCACCAAAGCCGCCGCAATGGGTGGCATCGTGTGGTCGGCAATGGTAATGAGCGACTCCTCGTCGGCTGGGAAGAGGTCGCCATACTGCACATACGAGCGGTTGTGAACAAAGAAACTACCTATAACCTCGCCATTGTCGGCGTAGATTTCGGTTGCGAGGTTGCTCTTCGGGTTCTCCAACTCCTCGAACGACGGCATTTTGCCGAAGGCTCCGAGGGCGGTTAGTCCCAACAGCAGCACCAACAGTGCGACGGGGGTCATCGCCAATATCCACATCCACTTTATAAATCTCTGCTTGAGTGGCTTCTTGCCCTTTGCTCCTCCACGCTGGGAGCGTTTGCTTGCGTTAGTAGTTCTTGTTGTCTGCATAGTCTTAATTTTAGAATGGGAGTCCAAGTCCCACCTTTATAAATGGTTTGCGATGCTTTGCATCCTCTTTATGTTTGGTCAATATGGTTGGTTGGTAGACCGACAGCGTGAGCGAGGTGGTCGCTGCTGCTGGCATACGGAACAGGTTGAAATCTATCGACAAATCGCCTCCGTACGAGATTATGCGGTGACGCTCCATCTTCGAGAATAGATTCAAATCTGATGGATCTACATAGATCTGTTTATGCGAGAACGAGGCAAAGTCGAAGCCCAGATTCAGACGCAGTCGTTTGAAGTGAAGCACAGGCCCGAAGCCACCATCCGGATACCAAATTGGCAACGCATAGTTGAGCGAGGTGGCGACATAGTTGCGATTCTCGATATCGGAGGTGTAGAAGCCTCGCGGTATGAGTCGTCCCGAGTGGAACGCCAAATTCGAGAGAGCCTTCTCGTGATCGAAACCTCCGAGCGAGGTCTGATATACCGCAGCCAACGAGAGCGAGTGGTGTTTCACTACGCCAGGGAAGTAGCCCTTGCAATAGACCGAAACCAAATGGCTGAAATTGTCGTCGGCAGGGTTGAGTGCATAGTTTACGGAGAACACCTGACCCCAACGTGGCAGAAAATCTTTGTGTGCCAGTCGCACCATATCCTGATATCCCGCGCCAAACTGCAACAGATGCACACCCTCCTTGTAGCCCACCTTGGCAATGTTGCTAATCGAGCCTTCGCCTATGGCAATAGATATTTTATCGACCTTTGCCACCAAACCATTCGAGTAGTTGTAGCCTGCCGACACCTGCACAAAGCGAGTGTGGTAGCCCGCCTGGAAATAGAGAGGCAACGACGCCATAACGCCCACATTGTAGTACTTGCTACGCTCCGGCTCCTCGTTCAACACCAACTCCTGTTTGTTGGTAATTGGGTTTGTTACATATTCCTCCTTTCCGCCCGGCAGAACCACCTCGTAGCGATTGGTTATTGGGTTGTAGAGGTACGAGTATGCCGAATAGAGTTGCTGCGTACCACCATATGTAGCGTTTATGCTTAGGTTTACGCCTAAACCATAGTAGCGGAACGACCCCTTGAATATGCTACCCTCCCTTGCATTCCAGCCCCACGTCAAGAAGCCGCTGGCTGTCGAGAGTATATTCTGCGACATTATGGTTGCTCCGAGGTTGAAATCCAACGCCCCCTCCTCGCTCAGCGCAAATGGGTCGTACGACACCGGAGCCCACGAGTGAATATTGAACAGATGGGCCGGACCGCTGTAACGCCTATCCTTGAGCGGCTTTGACAGCTTCGCCATCGTGTTGCTTTTTGCCTGTGCAAGCATCGAATCGACCCCCACAAATCGCACCGTATCGAGATTTACGGTGTTCCACCTCTTGCGTTGTGGGTTGACCAAATTTCTCGGCAGACGCGAGTAGTTGACCTTTGGCAGCGTGTCGCGCACCATCTGCTGTTTGGCGAGGTGGTAGCCATAGCGGTCGTAGGTGGTCATCAACACCTCCTCACCCTTTGGCATCGGAGCAAACGAGCCGTAGGTCGAAGCCGAAATGCGATACTCTGTCGAGGTGCGAAGGTCGTAACAATGCACCTCATCCTTACCCGACTCAATGGAGCCAAAGTACAAAACGCCATCCTTCGCACGAAGGTCGCTGAGGGTGATATATGCCCCTTTGGTCACCTGCTCCACTTCGCGATTTCTACCCACCCTACCGAGCCACATACCGCTATCGTCGGTGGCGATGAAGTAGAGTGCGTGGGTGTAGTTGTCGTATGCCAAGCCGTGAATCTCGATATCCGATGGTATCTCCACACGCAGATACTCCTCCTCGTTGCGAGGTTGCGGATTTCCACGCACGATGTTGTACACGCCATTCGGGAAATACTCTACCCACGCCAACTCATTCTCGCTGATTGGGGTTGGATAGAGAACTTTGTCCATACGATTGAGCGTGCGAGTGCGTCCTCGCTCCAAATCCATATAGCACAACTCCGAATCTACACGCTCGGCAAAGAGGGTGCTGCGACGATACTCGGTCCACCACACTCGTCCCCCCACAACCTCGCTTGGTCGCGACGACACCACTCCCGTATAGGCGATGTGTCTACGTTTTCCCTCTTTGTCGGTCAATACAAAGGCGTCGGGTCTGTCGAGTGTCGCATAGAGCGACAGCACCACATCGTTGTCAATGTACTGCGGATAGCGATAGGTGGTGTAACCCCTCTGCTCGTCGTCAGAGATTTGAATGGAGGTGTTTGGCTGATAAGGTAACGAGTTCCAATGATCGTTCAAATCGGCAAAGGTCTCGCGCACGAGCTTTGTCGTCGAGGTCTTGTAGAACTTTCGCATTCCGACAGCCGTGGTGGCTATGGTGTATGGGTTGCGCACAGCAAAGCGCACAATCCTGTCCCAGATATTCTCATTGTACTTGGTGTTGGCGTAAGCCGTAATCTGATAGCCGAGTTGGTAGTGGTCGGGGATATACTCACGATAAGAGCCACAGAACCACTTATTCAGGTTCTCGCGCAGGGCGAAGTTACCTACGGCGCGGTAGTGCATCGTAAACGAGGGTTGCAGGGCGCGACCGAACGACGACATCTGCGTCTCGGAGAGTGTTGCATCGCCCTCCAAAGCCCACAACGGCATAAAGAGCAGTCCAATGGTGGAACTCTGCTGACCGAGCAGATAACTAAAGATTCGGACAAAACCTCGATTGATGTTGTTATACTGCACGGCGTGGCGATACTCGTGCGCAGCCAACTGCTTAAGCCACGGCATCGAATAACTATTAACCGACGGCGAGGAGAGAATCTCCACACGCTTTGGCAGCCACATAACCATACCATTCGACGAGAAGTTCTCGGGGTGGATAACAAACGGGATGGTCATCGGACCGTGACGGTAGCCGAAATCTATGGATGGTTGCACGGCTCGGGCGTAGTACATCATCTTGTAGCCGAGTTCGCGAGCGGTATCGGGGTAGATAACATCAATCTTATCGCCCTTCAGGCAACGCCAACGCATATAGGTCGGATCGGCTCCCCACGAGTAGTACTGAGCCGATGCCGACGCTACGCCCAAAAGCGCAACTATCGCAACTACAATATGTTTGACATACCCCTTCAACTATCCGTAATTTAAACTTTCTTGGTATGCGAATAACCCTTTTGCAAAAGGAGTGCCGTAACACGATCGCGGTGGTCGCCTTGGATGATTATCTCGCCCTCCTTGACCGAGCCACCCACGCCACAACCACGCTTGAGCGCACGTCCCAACTCCTCCAAGTCGTCGCTCGAGCCAACAAATCCACGCACTATGGTGGCAACCTTGCCTCCACGCCCTTTAGTGTCGCGCCACACCCTCAGGCTCTGCTTCTCGGGGGCGAGAGTCTCCACCTCCTGCTCCTCGCCGTAGTCGTATGCAAAGTCCGGATTTGTCGAATAGACCATTCCAAGACGCTCCTTCCAATCTGCCATAATCTCTCTGTTTTGTGCTATCGGCATACAGCCCTTGTCTGCCAATATGTTCACATTATCCCAATTAACGACGCAAAAATAATAAATATTTTTGGTTATCGGTATTTTTTTGTATATTTGTAAAAGATGAGATATTTATAGATATGAGTAGTAAGTCAATAGAAATGTTAACAGAGGAGCAACGCAAACTGCACGAAGAGTTTACCCATTGCCAAAATTGGGAAGAGGTTGAGGAGTTTTTGAAAAAAGTGGAAATGATTAATGAATCCCAAGAAAATAATGAGATACCTTATTATGATATGACATTAGAAGAGTATTGCAAAAAATACAATTGCAAAACATTAGATGAGGTAATGAAAAAATATGGATTTTAATGCTTATAACAATAACAACAAGCCCCAAAGCATCGACAGGATGTTCGACAACACCTACCGCTATGCTGCGTGGAACAATCGTCGCGGGATGGATAAGAAGCCGGATATCGTAATCTATGGGGGTAGTTGCAGCACATACGGAGACGACAATATGCAACTCCGTTTCCTATTCCGAAGCAACAACTACGAATACATCGTTGACGATTCGGGACTCAAAGTGCAACGAGACGGAAAACGGATACTCGAGCAAAAAGTTCAACCAACATATTAACAACCAAAAACAAGTACAGAGGTGGCTGCACGCAGTGGAAATAGGGAGCGGAAACGCGAAATGATGCTCGAAAAGATGCGAGCAAAGGCGTTGGCACGGGGTGGTGTAGATTTGGCTACCTTACCGGCATCGCTCGTGGTAAACGACGGCAAAAAGGTAGTAAAGGTGTTTGTCGAAGGCTACGAGGATGTCGCCTTCTGGCGTGGTATATTCGACCACTTCACTAACCCCTACTTGCGCTTCGAAATATCGGTGCCTACGCGCAAAGATTTGCCCAAAGGCAAAAAGGTGTTGCTATCGATGGCGGAGCAGGCATCCGACGAGTTGCTTTTGTGTATGGACTCCGACTTCGACTACCTCTTCGACGACGAGGACGAGGTGTCGCGCCAGATTGTCGAATCGCCCTATATGTTCCACACCTACACCTACGCCACCGAGAACTATTTGTGCTATGCACCTTCGTTGCATAACGTCTGCGTGAAGGCTGTCAAAAACGATACGCATATCTTTGATTTCGAGCGATTTATGGAGGAGTATTCGCGTGCTATATACCCGCTATTTTTGTGGTATGTCTACTCTGCATCGCGCAAGACCGAGAATGTGCTGACGCTGATCGACTTCAAGGCGGCAGTACGCATTGGCTACCTCGATATCGAGAACAACGGAGCCAACACTATAGCGTGGTTGAAGCGCAACGTCGAACGACGTGTTGCGTGGCTCGAGGCGGAGCATCCCGATATGGCGAGCGAGATTCCGGCATTTGCCGAGCGACTTAAGGCGAAGGGCGTAGAGCCGGAATTGACCTACCTCTTTATGCACGGTCACACACTTATGGACAACGTCGTAATGATAGTGCTGGCCGGGGTGTGCGAGAAGTTGCGACAAATCTCGTTGTCCAAAATTATCAGTTCGTCTAAGGAGGGTGTTGCCCTAAAAAATGAGATGAGCAACTACACCAATTCGCTACGTTCTATTCGCGACGTTTTGCTCGACAACGAGAACTACACGTCGTCGCCGCTCTACAAACGACTGAAGTCTGATATTCAGCGGTATATAGATGCTACAATAGCAAAAATGGGAGTGTGATTCACTCCCATTTTTTGATGCTGTTTGTTTGCGTTACAACGGTCTTACGTAGCGCACCGTATCGGGCGTAAGTTGACTGATGATAAAGTCGTCGCAGACAACATACTTGTTAAAGACCTCGTCGTTGTAGTGGCGAATTGTGAGCAGTTCCACCCTCGCAATAATCTCGGTATTGAAACCCTCCTCTTGCAGAGCGGCAGCCACCTCCTCCAAGTGCCAACTCTCCTCTACACATAAGCCCAACTCGACGGCGGTGTTGTGGATAAGGTTGGTCTTGATGCGGAAACGCTCCAACGTAGCAAAGATAATAGGGAACTTCTCCTCCAACACAAACGACAAATCGCGCGAACGAAGACGTAAGAAACTCTGGTTGCGCTTCAATATGATAATAGGTGTCGAGACGGTTGGAGCCTCTGCATTAATCACCGTACCAGCCGCATATTTATTGCCAAACGGCTTAACATACAAAGGTATGTTTTTGTTCTGCAACGGCTTGATGGTCTTGGGGTGAATAATCTGCGCACCGCTATACGCCAACTCGATGGTATCCACATAGTTGAGTTGGTCAATCTTCACTGCATCAGGGAAGTTTTTAGGATCGGCATTCAATATTCCGTCCACATCCTTCCACACAGTCATCGACTCTGCATCGAGAATATTTGCAACTACGGCAGCCGAGTAGTCGGAGCCCTCACGACCGAGCGTGGTGGTTGTGCCATCCGGAGCCGAGCCAATAAAGCCCTGACCCACAAAAATACGACTTTGCGCCCCGGCAACAGCCAGACGAAGTGGTGTTCTCGACTGCTCGATCATCACATTTGCATCCTTGTGGCGAGCCTGTGTCAAGAAGCATTTACGCATATCTACCCAGGTGTTTTCAACGCCCTCTTTGTTCAAAAATGCAGATATGATGGTGGTCGAAACCAACTCTCCGAATGCCACAATATAGTCGTACCAACGCTCCGCTTCATCGCGCTCGTATGTGCTGGTTGTTACCGACTTACGCAACTCACCGAAGAGCGCATCAACCTCGGCAATACGGTGCTCTGGCGAGCCGAACAAATCGGCTATAATAGTGTAGTGGTATGCAATAATCTCGTCAATTTTTGCCTCGCACGCAGCGATTTCGCCCTTGCGCATCGCATCGAAGACCTCCTCCAACGCATTGGTCGTTTTGCCCATTGCCGATACGATAACAAAGAGCTCCTCCTCGCCACCAACTATGTTTAGTAGATTTCGTACTCCCTCGGCGTGACGCACCGAAGCACCTCCAAATTTGTAGACTTTCATATATTTTCCTTTGGCTTTTAGCCATTAGCCATTGGCTATTAGCTATTTTTATGGGTGCAAAGTTATGCAAAAAATGGAAAACCCGAAACGTAAAGCCAAAAACTTTACTATCTTTGTGGCAAAGAAGATATGAAACCTATGGCAAGAACTTACAAACAGATTGCAAAAACAGTGGCAATATGCCTGGCTCTCTTTGGAGTGGCATACCTCTTGGGATATGGAGTTGGAGTTGGAATTAAAAAAATTAAAGCAATGACGGATATTAACTACCCTGCGACAGCGCGTGAGGACGTTGTCGACAACTATCACGGCACCGAGGTTGCCGACCCGTATCGCTGGCTCGAGGACGATATGTCGGAGCGCACAGCCGAGTGGGTGAAGGCTCAAAACAAAGTTACATTCGACTATCTCCACTCGCTACCACAGCGCGAGGCGATACGCGAGCGATTGACAGAGTTGTGGGATTACCCTTCGCAGAGCGCACCATCGAAGCGCGGCGAGTGGTACTACATCTCGCGCAACAGCGGTCTGCAGAACCAGAGCGTCATCTACCGCAAGCGCAACCTCTCCGACACCACCGAGGAGGTATTCTTCGACCCTAACACCCTCTCGGAAGATGGTACGGTGGCGTTACACGCAGGAACATTCACCAAGGATGGCAAATACTTCGCCTATGCGCTCGCCTCGGCAGGCTCGGATTGGGTGGAGATACGAGTTCTCGACACCGAAACGATGCAACCACTCGCCGACCACATTAAGTGGGTGAAGTTCTCGGGTGCTTCGTGGACTCGCGACGGTCGTGGCTTCTACTACAGCGCCTACGACGCACCAAAGGAGAACGACGCGGTATATTCGGCACAGAACACCAATCAGAAGGTCTACTTCCACCGCCTCGGCACTTCGCAGGAGGAGGATATCCTCATTTTCGAGGATAAGAAAAACCCGCTCCACTACCATCACGGCGGCGAGAGCGAGGATGGCAAGTGGCACTTTATAACCTCGTCGGCAGGCACATCGGGTACGCAGATTCTCTACAAGCGCACCTCGGAGAGCAAGTGGCGCACACTCTACAAGGGCTTCGACTACGACTACTACATCCTCGATTGCTACGAGGATGAGGTTATGGTTATGACCAACGACAACGCTGCAAACTATCGTCTTGTAGGGGTAAACCTCCTAACAGGTAAAAAGTACGATATCATACCCGAGAGCAACTCGTTGCTCGAGTCGGTGGGTATGGCGGGTGACTATCTCTTTGCCCAATATCTGATTGATGCGCAGAACAAAATCTTCCAGTACGACCGCAAGGGACGCCTCGTGCGCGAGGTGGAGTTGCCAATTATTGGCTCGGTGGGCGGTTTTGATGGTGAACGCGAGGATAAGGAGGTTTACTACGCTGTGGCGAACTACACCTCGCCAAGCACGATCTACCTCTACGATATAGAGAGTGGCAAGTCGGAGTTGTATCATCGCTCGGAGGTTAAGTTCGACTGCGAGGGCTACGAAACCAAGCAGATATTCTTTACAAGCAAGGATGGCACCCGCGTGCCTATGTTCGTATCGCACAAGAAGGGCTTAGAACTCGACGGCAACAACCCGTGCTACCTCTATGGCTATGGAGGCTTCCAAATCAACCTTACGCCAGGTTTCTCGACCACCGCAGCGATGTTTATGGAGCAGGGTGGCGTATGGGTTGTAGTGAACCTGCGTGGCGGCTCGGAGTATGGCGAGGAGTGGCATAAGGGTGGTATGTTGGAGAATAAACAAAATGTCTTTGATGACTTTATTGCCGCAGCCGAACACCTTATCAAAGAGGGCTACACCTCGAGCAAGAAGTTGGCTATTGCGGGCGGCTCGAATGGCGGTTTGTTGGTGGGTGCGTGTATGACGCAACGCCCTGATTTGTACGCCGTTGCATTGCCAGCCGTTGGCGTGTTGGATATGTTGCGCTACCACCGCTTCACCATAGGTCACGGCTGGGTTGTGGAGTATGGCTCGGCAGATGTGAAGGAGCAGTTCGACTACCTGATAAAGTACTCGCCGCTGCACAATCTGCGTGAGGGTGTGGAGTACCCAGCAACGCTCGTCACTACGGGCGACCACGACGACCGCGTAGTGCCGGCACACTCGTTTAAGTTTGCGGCGGAGTTGCAGCACTGCCACAAGGGCGACAACCCTGTGCTTATCCGCATCGACACCAATGCCGGACACGGCGCAGGCAAACCAACCTCGAAGCGCATCGAGGAGGTAGCCGACACCTTTGCGTTTATCTTCGAGAACACGGACACGGAGTATAAAGGGCGTTAAGATTAATTGATAATTGACAGTTGACAATGGACAATTAAAGGAATTTTATATTTAAGCAAAAACGACAGAGTCGTGTTTACCATTAATTTTCAATTGTCAATTCAAAAAGCTAATGGCTAACAGCTAATAGTAAAAAACTATGGAAACATTGGAACTACGCAGTAAGAGGGTTTTTGAGTTCCTCGATACGCACGAAATAAAATACGAGGTCTATTTTCATCCCGAGTCGCCGACTATCGAGATTGCCAAGCAGTATTGGCGCGAGGATGGCTCGGTACACTGCAAAAACCTCTTTTTCCGCAACCACAAGGGTAACCGGCACTATCTGGTTTGCTTCGATTGCGATAGGGATATGGCGATTCACGACCTCGAGCATCGCCTACACCAAGGCAAGTTGAGTTTCGCCTCGCCCGAGCGTATGGCGCGCTATCTGGGGCTGGAGCCGGGCTCGGTGTCGCCCTTCGGACTTATCAACGACGAGGAGCACCACGTGCATCTATTCCTCGACAGCAATCTGCAACACGCCGAGAGCCTCTCGTTCCACCCCAACGACAGCCGTGGCACAGTGGTAATCTCTCGCGAGGAGTTCCTGCGCTACCTCAACGCTGTGGGCAACACGTGGGAGTTTGTGGAGTTGTACTAAACACAAAAATGGCTCGGGAAAATTTTCCGAGCCATTTTTTTATTTCGGTTGATTGGTTTCGTCGAGGTCGTAGAGAAGTTCGATATCGTCTACATACATCCACGACTCGCTACTTCCGGTGAAGTAGTCGCCGTAGCCCGAGCAGGTGTAGGTGAGCAGAAGCACCGTAGGCACAATCTCGGGGTTGGTGTACTCGATAGGCAGTGTCATAGTGTGCCACTCGTCTGTATCCTCAACAACCAACTCTGGTGTCGTATCGCTATCGAAGTAGCCCAAGCCAAAGACTCCCTCGGCAGTGCGTGGGTCGAAGAAGGTCTTCTCGTCGGCACTATTCACGCAGTGTGGCTCCGCCCAATCGGTCAAACAGAGGAACACCTTCGCAACATCGGGTTGTCCGCCAACAACCTTTATCTGCTTGCTTCCGATATGATACTCGGTGCCTGTCGATGCCGACTGATACTTATTATTTATGGTTATCCAGTTTATACCTCCGCGCGAATACTTTATCTTAAATCGCACAGCCACAGGCTTCACATTCTGGTCTATCTTGCGACCAAAATATATCTTGGCATTTGTACCGAGAGTCTCGCCATAGTGACCTACAAAGAGGTTTCCGGCAGCGAACTTCATATTCAACACGCTCTGCGAACCCATAAAGGCACTAACTTCGCCCGTAGAGCCAGGGGCCACATTCTCAGGGTTGGCACTCTTGTAGACAGGGTATGTGAGGTTGTACTTCTCGCCCAGCGACGTACCTCCCGGGTTACCCGTAGCCCAGAACATATGCTGCACCGACGAGAATGGATACCAGCAAGGTCCAGCCTCGCCCGTAGGGAGCAGATTCTGGTCGTTGGTAAACTTAGCCCACTCCTCCATCTGCGAGTTTGGAAGTTGGTAATGCGTTGTCGTAGTTACAATCTTTATGTCGGACTGCTTCTCGTCGGCATAGCCAATAACCTCATACTCGGTACCCGGCTCCAAACCGCGAACTACCGCCTTTACGAAGCCCTCCTCGTAGCGATTGTATGGATTTTTCGAGTCGGCAGCATACCACTCGTCCTTAACCTTCAGCCACTCCTCCGAGCCACGCTTGCGATAAGCAAATTGGATAGTCGCACCGTCGATATTTGCAGCCTTTATCCAGATGACATTCGCGCCTGCCGACACATACGTAAAGTCGAGAGCCACCTCGGTAGGCTCGATAGCCAACTCCCACACCACATTTTTGCCGTGTGCCGTAACCGAAATAGTACGCGACATATCGCTGTTATTGAAGTCGGTAGGCATCTCCGAAATCTCGGGATAGTCGTATGTTGGGCGCGGGCCAAAACGCACATCCGTAGTCTTGACATTGTTGAGAGGATAGTCCTGACGACGCTTTACGATGGCGCGGTGTCCCTCAACATCCCACTCTGTCGCTCCAATTTGACCATCTACCGTCCAGATGCGGTTGATGCTCTGCGTAGCCACAATCTTCCACTCGTATGTTTGGAAGTACGAAAGCGTAATATACTCGGGCTGCGACATATTCACAACCTTATTGTTTAAATCCTTCGAAACCTGAATCTGCGATTCGTCGGCCGTAAAGTTGATGTTGGTTACAACATCGGCACCGAAGGTTATGCAATTAAATTGCACAGCCTCGATATTGGTCTCCTCGGCGAGAGGAATGGTGGCTGTGTAGGTCGAGCGGTCTAACACAATCTCACCCTCGACGCCCTCGACATCGAGAGAGGCGATGAAGAGGTCAACCACAGGCTTTGGCAAATCGTTCTTTATGCACGAAGCGAGCGTGAGTGCCGAAAATAGTATTATAGCGAGTCGTTTCATTATCTCTTTCCTTCAATTTTTGTTCGTTTATCCTTACCCCACAAGTGTACGGTCACGCCGATGTTTATCTGCGCAATGTTGAGGCGGTAGCGCAACTGCGAGTAGTTGCGAGTGCCACCCGTTGGATTCAAATCGGCATCGAACTGCTTGATGTGCGTATACTGCAAACCACCCAATCCGAACGATACGGTAGCGCAGACATTCGGAAATATGTAGGCAGCAATACCTGGGTTGAAGTTGAATGCCACCTTGTAGTTGTCCGACACCGACTTATTCCACTCGTTGCTATACATAAAGCCGAAGTGCGAGCGTCCATACGAGCCCACCAACTCCAACTCGCCGAATACGCCGAAGCGACCTCGTTTGTCGAGTGGCACATAGGCGCGATGGAACACCGAGAATGAGTAGGCGTTGCTCAAATAGTCCAAACCGATGCCCTCGGTCGTAAACTCTATGCCATTGATAAAGTTTCCGAGGTTGATATTCGCATTGTCGAAGTGTCCAGCCATACGGGTATATCCAAATCGTGCGCCAATCGAGAGGTTGTTGCGATAGAAGTAGCCAAAATATGGCTTTACCGACACCACCGAGCCACCAAGTTTGAGATTCTCGACGATAAGCGCAATATCCGAATCGTCGGACGTGAGTGTGCCGTACGAAGCCGAGATACCGCATATCCACTCGCTCTTATAGGCAAACACATTCTTATCTATTTCGCGGTCTACACGATTTATCTGTATCAACTTGCCGGGCTTGCGATTCACCTTTGTGGTGTCACGCTTTAGACCGAGCAGGATGCTCTGCGCCTCGGCCGTTTGGAAGGTGCCAACCATAAGCACCGCCATAAGTAGTATAAATATCTTCTTCATAGTCGTGTCCAGTTTTTAGAGATAGAATGACGCACCCAATCCAATGGAGAAGATGTTTACCTTAAAGTTCATTTGCGAAGAGGATGTGGTACCCGACACCACCTGATTGCCAATCTGTCGGGTCTTCGAGTAGTTGAAGCCGAACACGCCGATATTCACCTCGATAGCCATATTGTTGGTCAAAAAGGCCGAGATACCGGGGTTTACGCCCAAACCTACATCGAAACTCGAGGCGTAGACTCCGCTCAAACTCTGCTGTGGTCCCGATGCCAACTTCGACTGCGAGCCACCCATAGCCAACGCCACCTCGGCAAAGAGAGCAAAACGCTTGTTACCTTTACCCAGAGGGATGTAGGTACGCCACAAAGCCTCAACATTATAGGAGTGCTTGAGCGAGTAGAAGTAGGAGTTGTCGAGCGAGGTTATCGAGAGGCTCGCATTGTCCAACTCGGTCAATCCGCGCGAGTAGCCAAAGCGCACACCAATCAACGCATTCTTGGCATATGCCCAGCCAACGAGCGGTGTGATTTTGAACTGATAGCCATTCGACTCGATATCCTCAACAATCAAAAAGTTGAAATCATTGTTCGAGTGTGTCGAGTAGGATACCGAACCACCAAACACCCACTGCCCCTTAGCGACAAATTCGGTTTTGAGGTTCGAGACACCTCGATTCTGACGGCGAAGGTCGCGATAGTAGGCTACACTATCAACCCCTTTTGCCTCGGTTGTGGCTCCGGGGTTTGCCTCCGTTTTCGCCTCCTCGGCAAAAGCCGAAAGGGGCAGCAGAAGCATCGCCACAACTAAAATTCTTAGAAATTTACTCATCGGTTTTTACTACCTATATTTATTAGTAAACAAGTTCAATATCGTCAACATACAACCACGAGTTAGTCGAGCCGTCGAAGAAGTCGCCATATCCCGAGCAGGTGAATGTCAAAATGATGTGCGTAGGCACCTGATTAGGATCTGTTCCGTAGAAGGTGAACGGAATCTCAACCATAGTCCACTCGTTGCTCGACTCGGTCGTATCCTTATATGCCGAGTATAACACCTTGTTGTAGCGAGCATCGCCCGACTTTATGTCGGCATCGCTTGGGCTAAATGTGGTCTCCTTACCCTTGCTACTATCCACCAAATGTGTGTCGGTTGTTAAGCAGCAGAAGAATTTGCATAGGTCTGGGTCGCCCTTCTTGGCTACGCCCTTATCTATTTTGTCTATCTTTCCGCAGTTCCACTTTGCCCAGAAGCGAATAGCCTTAGGCTTGGCGTTGTAATCGAAAGGCTGACCGAAATATACCTTTGCGTTGGTACCGTCCATACCGCCCCACGAGCCGAGATAGCCGTTTCCTGCGGCAAACTTCAACACGATATACTCCGAGTCCATATACATAGACTTCGTACCCTTCGAGCCTGGGCGAACATCGGTGCTGCTCTGGGTGATATTCTTACTCAAAATAGCGGTTCCGTAGTTACCCGTACACCAATAAGGATTGTTTGAGGTGTGGTAAGGGATAATCACGCCGTCGCCATCTTTGCACCAATCCTCCAAATCGCCATTCGGAATTTGATTACCGTTGCTGAGCGTAAAGGTGCGAGGGCTTCCCACCATCTTGCCATTTATCGAGAGGGTATACTCGTAGGTGTGGCTTGGGGTCAAACCATCAACCACCGCACTATAGAGGTTGTTCTCGATGGCCGAAGCGGTGCAGCGACGCCACTCCTCCTCGCCCTCGCGACAGAGAATCTCCACGCTCGAAGGCGAGCCAAACACCGTAGCCGTGAGTGTTGACGAACAACCCGTCCACGCCAGCACCTCCTTGCTCTTGTCGTAGTTGTTTACCCCCGGAAGCGAGTAGGATAACTCCTTGCGCGCCTCGCTATTGGTTGAGTCGGTTACTGTCATCTCAATCATCTGCGTACCGCCATTCAGCGAGTAGAAGAAATCTTCGGTGAGCGTGATGTAGAGTTGTGCCGTATTCAAACCCGTAAGCACAACGCCTGCAACTGTTTCGTTTACCGGGTCGAAGGTCTTGTCGCCCACAACGATTTTCACCTCGCGGAACTCGGCAGCTGCGGTTGCGAGATACTTGCGCTCGCCACCCGCGTAGTTGCAGTGGGCGTTGATATCGAAGCCGACACCCTTCAACTCTGGGTCCGGACTGAACGATATGTGGTCATCGCGCTCCTCGATAGTCTCGTCGAGTGTTACCGAGAGGTCGCCACCAAACAATCCACTTGCGTCAGGCGAGAACTTGAACGAGAGTTTGTATGCACGCTTTGGTGCCACATTCTCGATTGTACCACTCCTATCGACAGCCACCTTCTCGCCATCTTCGTACTCGAAAGTACCCACGAAGTGCCACGAGAGTGTGTTGCAATTTTCGGGCAAAATGAAGTAGCCCTTCTTGCTCTCGGTGTAGGTGAGTGCAACGTCGTCGGCAGCCTTCACCTCCACGCCATATCCCTCGTGGAATCCCTCGGTGACGCTCTGGTCGAAGAGAACCTCCACCGAGATATTCTGCGTTATAGCCACTATATCCACAGTCGTGGTTTCGCCACCTTTGATGTCGAACGACTGCTCGCCAAAGAAGTGCTTGTCCGGCTCGTTGAAGGTTGCCGCAACTTTCACTCCGCACTCAACCGTAGCGGTGTAGTTGCCCTCCAACAACCAGATGTACTCGGGCTTCTGCATATCCGCCTTGCTCGAGTCGTACTTGCGTACGAGCATCGCCTTACCCGCCTCGTTCTTGTATATCGAGAGGATATAGTCGCGCTCTATTCCGTCCGTTGCACGCGTGCCGACATTGAGCATCAACACACCCTTATCTTGCGATGGGGTGTTGTCGATGGTGTTGTCGTTCACCTTGCCGTCGCTGACACACGCAGCGAGGGCGAGGGCGCACACGCACAAACATATGTTGAATAATCTCTTCATTGTCTGTTACTTTCCTGTTTGAAGCATCAATGTCTTTACGTTGGTGTTACCCTCGTTGTCGGTAACGGTAATCACGAAGTCGTGATTCTTCAATGAGCTACCGCTCACCGCCTGCAATACGCCCATAAACTGCGTAATCGAGAGTTTTACGAAGGTCTTATTCACAACATCGCTACCTACGGCAAAACCTAAGCCACGGAGCGGCTCCTCAACGTCGATGAATACCCCTGGGTTGCGCGAATCGTACGACTGCTGTGGATAGCAGATGTTGAGAACGTTGCAGAGTCCCGTACCTGCCAACTCCTCGGGAGTAAGCGATGCCGAGCGAATCTCAACGAGGAACTCTTTGATGCCCTTCGATGCCGAAACGAGCAAATCTACCTCCAATCCTGCAACGATAGGCTCACGCTTCGAGATATCGTGCTTGTCCCAAACTATGCTTGGGTCCTCGGCTGGCACTACAGGGTCGTCGCCGCCCTCGTTGCCACCGCCATTCTCGGTCCACTCCTCCTCTTTTACGAGGTCGGCAACATTGCAGGGAACAATTTCGTCGGTTACCCAGTCGCGTACGGTTACTCCTACGTCGATATTACCCTGGTCGGCGTGCTCGATGAAGAAGTGAATTTTGCGATGCTGGCCCGCCTTCACGTCGCGCACCTCCTTGTTCATCTCGATAATTTTGAAATTCTCCTTATCGGCAGCGTAAGTACCGCTGATGCGAAGCGAGATGGTGTTGCTCACCTCGGGAGCAAGGAAAAATCCTGCACGACTCTCTGTGAGCGAGTACTCCAACGAGTTGTCGCCCACCGAAACGGTAGTCAAGGTCTTTTCGCCCAAACGCTCCAACAAATCGGGAGCATACGACACCGAGACCTTAATCTGCATCAACGAGCAGACAATTTCCGAGAGAGTTTTTGTTTCGTTACGTACAATTTTAAATGGTTTAACAGCACCATAGACTGCTGTCTCCCACGCTGCTGCCGGAACTTCGCCCGAAACGATTTTGAAGAGGTAGTCGCCCGTTGCGAGTTCGATTGGCTCGGTAGGTCGCTCGTTGAATTTGAACGATAGCACCACCTCGTTCTCGCTATTGATAATCGAGCAGTCGAAGTTGTCTACATCCACCTCGCTACGAGTGCTTTTCTTGCTCATCACGCCAACCTCTGGCTCGCTCTCGTCTATACGGCAATCTATCACCAACGACTCTATCGAGAGTTTTCCTTTGCTTGTGGTGTTGTCATCGACATTGCCACCATTGTCGAAACCCTCTACTCCACAACCCACCATTAGAAGAGTTGCAAAAAGGGCTACTGCTGCGAATTTTGTAATTTTCATATCTTTAAGCATTTTCATTCAATTCAAATTCAAGTTCTACGGTCTCGACAATCTCGTCGTCGAAGGTGATGTTTACCACCGCCTTGCCTGCGGTTGAGAGGTCGAATACAATTTTGTGGTGTGTGGCAGCCTTCAGCAGCAACGAACCCTCGAAGGTCGTCGGCTTGCCCGTTGGTCGCACAGCATCGCACGAGAAGGTCACCTCGCCCGGATTCATAAAGAGCAACTCCTTTTTCGATGTGTCCCAATCTACGCCGTTAATCTTGAACGACGAACTTGGAAAGTAGCCATCGAACTGCTCGGTGGTCTCGACCGAAACAATAGAGTTTGCTACGCCAACCACAACATCGGCATCTACACTGAGGTTGTACATCGGCACCAGAACCGTTGTCGAGCCCTCGAAATATGGCTTCGACCAGCCCTCCACCCCCTTCTCGCCATAGGAGAGGGTTATGGTGTGGGGTGCTGCTGCGAAGGTCAAACCTTCGGCTATCGCCTGCTCAAACTCCGATAATGTGGCCCACGTTTGAGTTGTGCCATTGCTCGAAATCTCCACCTTCAACACCTTCTCCGAAGGCACGAGGCTCTCGTCGAGCACGGTCTTGCCCGAGGTGTTTGCCTCGGTTACATCGGCACGGGTGGTTGCGTTGATGGCGATTTTGCCAACCTGCAACGCCTCATCTCCATTTGTGTGGCACGCAGTCGCTACGACCGCAAGTGCTATTGCAAAAAATATCTTCTTCATATCTCGTACTCCTCCTATTGTGCGATTGATACTCGGATATTGTCGATGTAGATGTAGTAGTGGGCATTTCCCGCAGTAAACCACGTTGTCTGCACACAACAAGGAATCCAGCAGAGTCGTGTTGCCGAGGTACAGCCATTTGCAGTGAACGAGTAGGTTGGGAATGTGCTACCAAAACTATTGTTGTTGTAGTTGTTGCCCAAGTATCCGGTTGTCAGGCAGTGCGAGCCGAACATTCCTGGGATACGGTTGTAATCGTTAATCTCCGCACCCGCAACGGTGGTTGTCTCCTTTCCGTTGAGTGTTGATGACTCTGATTGCGTATGCGTACCTGCCATACAGAATATATCGTTGTCGCTGCCATAGCCCGAATTTGCGTAGGCTCCCATATCGAACACGACCTTCAACGTTACATTTGCACCCGATTTAAGTCCCTTCATTGCAGGGGTGTCAAGACGGCCATTGGTTCGAGTTGCACCTGCGGTACTCTGGTGGCGAACATTTACACGTACGCACTTGTCTTTCTCGCCCCTGATATGTGCGCCATTCCAGCCCGAAACGCTCATATATTTGTCGAGCAACATACCGTTTGCCGAGCGCAAGTTATCTACACGCTCGTCGTCCTTCTCGAACGATTCGCTAATCGAAGTGAAGTCCTCGAAGAAGAGGTATGGAACATCTATCGTAGGGAGTGTATTCGTCGTATATTTGTTGATTGTAGACGGAATCTTCACTTTCTGCTCAACGATAGCGTTAGCACTCTCGAAGCGTACGGTGAAGGTCTGTCCTGCATATGTTTGGAACTTGCCCTCCTCATAAAGACCATACTGCACCATATCGTAGGTGTTGCTCGAATTTGCATTGAACGCCTGCAACAAATTACCATTGTAGTCGTAAATCGAAACCTTCTGCACCGCCTCGCCCAAGTTGTTCTTGCCAACTACGAAACGCAACGTTGTTGGCGGAATAGGCTCAGGAATGGGGAGCGAGAATGGGGTGATGTGTCCGCCCTTGCACTCTTTCGAGAGGTTGAAGGTGCGTGTAAGGGTGCGCTCGCCGATGGTCGATACGGCGTAGTAGGTCACTGCGCCCGAAATAGTACCCTCGGCTATGCGAGCCCACGCGTGCTCGCCCTCGTCGAAGCCACCAGGAACATTTACGATAAGTTGCTTGCTACCATTGCTGATTACAGGTTTCTCATTTGGTGTTGTCGCATCGAGAGTGATAGTGCCGGTTACGATGGTTGGGAATGTGAAAACCACCTGCTTGATAGGGCTTGACAACGGATTGTTGCCTCGCGGAATCATCAATTTGAGGAGGTGGGTTTTGTGGCTAAACTCCAAAGCCAAGTTATTCACCTTATCTGCCGAGAGAGCCTCGGTTGTAACGGGTGTTGCCACCATAATGTCGTATGCACCATCAGCGGTGTTTCCCATCTGCTCGGCTGGCAATACGAATGTAGCCTTGCGATTGTTTATCGAACGGGGCTTCGGCGATACGGCATAGTAGGTGTAGTCGCCCTCGTTAAGCGCATTGGCATACGAGGTAAACACTGCCGACTGCAATGAGTGCCAATAGTACATCATCGTAAAGTCGGCACCGTTGATATTAAAACCTCCTGTTCGGTTCTCTGCCCACAAGGTGAAGGTGTCGCCCTCAACCCACTCGGCACGACCCTCCTCGTCCATTGCCGTACGGCTTACGCCGATTGGCAGACCGATGGAGAGTTCGGACTTTGCAACCTCGACATTGTTCGCCTCGTCTACCACATCCGAGCAGCCAACGAGTGTCGCGAGTGTCGCAAGTACCGCTAAAACATAAAATCTCTTCATTGTTTTCAACTTAAAAAACCGCACAAAAATAGGGGTGTTATATTACATATAAAAATTTTTTCAACGAATCGCCATTTTAGTTCAACGAATACGGCGTATATAAAAAAATTAGGCAACTAAATAGTTGCCTAACCTTTAAGATGAACATATTCGTCAATCTTTTCTCTTCTCGATTTGTCGTTTCACGGCATCGAGTGCCAAATCGACAGCCTCCTCGAAGGTGCGAGCGCGCTGCTCGCTAACAATATCTGCGCCTGGAACGTGGAGTGTTACGAGTGCCAACTTGTTGCCCTTCTCGCTGTCCTTGTCCAACTTCAAAATCACATCTACACCTGTCGAGTTGCCCTCGAAACGCTCCAACCTCGACATCTTCTTCTCTACAAATTCGATAAGCTGCTTGCTCGCATCGAACTTAACTGATTGAATCTTAACCTCCATAGTAAAAAATTTTTAAGGTTTATAATTAGTTGGCTATTAACCATTTGGCCATTAGCCTTTGGCTGAATGCAAAATGCAAAATGCAAAATGCAGAATTGGCTCTCCGTTTCACTACTCACTACTAATTACTCACTACTCACTAAATTATTTATGCGGATGTGCCCGCTTGTAAACCTCCTGTAGTTGCGCTATGCTGTTGTGGGTGTAACACTGCGTTGTGCGCAGCGAGGAGTGTCCCATTAACTCCTGAATATCACGCATATCCGCCTCCCTGTTCATCAGGTGTGTAGCGAAGGTGTGGCGCAGCACGTGAGGCGACTTTTTACCCTGCACATTTGCCTCGTCGAGTTTCTCCATCACCACCTTCTGAATGGCACTGCGCGAGAGCGACATACCCTTTTGCGAAACTATCAGCGGAGCATCCGACGAGGTCGAAAAACCCATACTCTCGAGCATCTCGGCATAGACTCCCACTCGCGATGCCAACTCGGGCAAAATAGGTATTATACGATGCTTGTCGCCCTTGCCTCGAACGTGGAGCGTAGCCATATCAGCCGAGAAGTCCGAAAAGCGTATTTCGCGCAACTCAGCAAGACGTATGCCACAACTATAGAACAGCGCGATAATCAACGCATTACGTCGCTCGATAAAGTCGCCTTCGACGCTCTTTTCGCGTATGTTGTCCAGCAGATTTTCCATCCTCGTTTCAGGGACAAAAGAGGGCAGTTTTCGCGATGTTCGAGGGGTCGACACACGCCCGAAAATATCCTTCGAGATGTGGCCCTGGCGACGCAGATATTTATAGAAACTGCGCAACGACGAAACCTCACGATTTATCGACGCCGCACTCACCTTATCGTGATCTTTGCGATAGCATATCCACTCTCGTATGTCTTCGGTTGAAACGCAGGTAGGATCGAACTCCGCAACAGGAATTCCCGCATTCGAAGCGCACCAAGCCACAAACGACTCGATGTCGTGCCGATAGTTACGCACCGTAAGTGCCGAGTAACGTTTTTCGGTTTGAATATGTGTCACAAACGCATCAATCATAGCAGACCTCTCCTTTTTTTTGAAAAGACGGATGCCGTGGCTTCCACTCCGAACCTACACAAATATAGAAATTATTGTGCAAAAATGCAACATCTACACCAAATTTTTTCGAAACAAGGCAGTAGTTATCGTTTAGCAATAAATAATTGTTAAAATTTTTCTAAATTGTAAATCATTGATATACTGCACTTTGCAAAGGTTTGCAGAAATTTTTCGAAAAATAATTAAAATTTTTTAATAAAAACTTGCACAGTATTAAAAAAGCCCTTATCTTTGCAGCGAAGTTTTAAGGTTCATTTTAGGTTAGTAGTTTTAGGTTGGTTGAGGAAATCGGAAGGTTGTAGCATTGGGCTACTAAGACTGCGGGAGGTGCTCTCCCGTGAGTCGAATCACCTCCGAAGACCTCATTTTTTTTGCGCTTTTTTGATAGGATTTGTAGGATTGTATAGGATTATATAGGATTATATAGGATTGTATAGGATTGTATAGGATATAATATGGTACTCCTACTAACTACTAACTACTAACTACTAACTACCAACTACTCACTAAACAAACAAATCGCTCCTCAGTTTTGAGGAGCGATTTATTTAATATCGGGGACTATCTTACTTGCGGATAGCTGCTACACCTGGCAACTCCTTACCCTCGATATACTCGAGAAGTGCGCCACCACCGGTCGATACATACGACACCTTATCGGCAAGACCGAACTTGTTGATGCAAGCAACCGAGTCGCCACCACCGATGAGCGAGTAAGCACCGTGCTCCTGAGTTGCCTCAGCGATAGCCTCGGCTACAGCACGCGAACCTGTCGAGAACTTATTGATCTCGAACACGCCTACAGGACCATTCCAAAGGATAGTCTTGCACTTCAAGATCTCCTCGCGGAAGAGCTTCTTACCACCCTCCGAGATGTCAACACCCTCCCACTCTGCTGGGATATCCTTAACAGGTGCGCTCTGAGTGTTAGCGTTCTCGCTGAAGTCGTCGCAAACGAGTGCGTCTGGCGACATCACGAACTCAACACCACGCTCCTTTGCCTTAGCGAGAATATCGAGAGCTACAGGGAACATATCTGGCTCGCAAATCGACTTACCTACGTTGCCACCGAGAGCACCTGCGAAGGTGTAGGTCATACCACCACCGATGATGATCTTGTCAACCTTCTCCATCAAAGTCTCGATGATAGTGATCTTGGTCGAAACCTTCGAACCACCAACGATAGCCACGAATGGACGCTGTGGGTTCTGCATCATACCGTCGATAGCCTTCAACTCGTTCTCCATAACGTAGCCGAACATCTTATCCTGTGGGAAGTACTCAGCGATGAGAGCGGTCGACGAGTGTGCACGGTGTGCAGTACCGAAGGCGTCGTTGATGTAGCAGTCAGCATACGAAGCCAACTTCTTAACGAACTCCTTCTGTGGACCCTCCTTGAGAGCCTTCTTTGCAGCCTTCTTCTCCTCGTCTGTAGCGTCCTCAGCCAAACCACGTGGCTTACCCTCCTCCTCAGCGTAGAAACGGAGGTTCTCGAGCAACATTACCTCACCTGGCTTCAATGCAGCAGCCATCTCGGCAGCCTTCTCGCCCATACAGTCACCTGCGAACTGTACCTTCACACCCAAACGAGCCTCGATAGCAGGGATAATCTGCTCCAACGAGTACTTTGGATCTGGATTCTTCTTTGGACGACCGAGGTGCGACATAAGGATTACGGCACCACCCTTCTCCAACACCTTCTTGATGGTTGGGATAGCAGCACGAATACGAGTGTCGTCAGTTACCTGTCCCTCAGCGTTGAGAGGCACATTGAAGTCAACGCGGATAATCGCGCGCTTGCCGGTAAAGCCATAATTGTCAATAGCGAACATATCTTTCTGTTTTTAAGTGAATTATAATTTTGTGTTATTTCATTAACATTTCCAACGGTGCAAAGATACAAAAAAATGCAGAATGCAGAATGCAAAATGCAAAATTAAATCAAAAATTAGGAGTTAAAAGTTGAACTATTAAAGTTGTTAAAGGATGAAAAAAGTGAAAGTTTGTCAAAAAGGGGGAGTTTCAGAATAATTTTAATTCTTAATCTGCCGTAATTTAGAAAACCTCTTGCAAGATTTCAATCGAGCGCACCGAGCGTATGGCTTCGAGGTGGAGCGAATAGTACTCTACCAAACGTGAAAGCATCGCTACACGCTGCTCGCGGTTGAGCGGTATCTCGCCCAGACACTCGAGGTCGGTTTCGGTCAAATCGCGCAGCAACTCCGCCTCGTCGGCGTTCATCACGTGGTTGTGCATCGGCACCTCCCTCACATACAACCCTTCGCGCATATCGAACCACCACCCCTTGCGGTGTTCGTTGCCCGGGAAATAGCCGAGGTAGCGGCTCAGATTTGCCAAAAACCAGAGGTGGAAGTTCGCCACGCCCTCGTCAATATGGTCGAGCGCGCAGACCGAACTGTGAACAAAGTCGAAAAGCGGCTCGTTTGCCTCGCTCTCGCCCACCAAACGATACAACACCTCCGCCATAAAGAGAGCCATCGTCGACTTGCGTATATCGTAGGGCAACGATTTAAACACAATATCGTTCTGCACCTCTCGCATCTTGTGCAGGTCGCTATGCGACGACTCCAGCCCCTCGAACTGCAGCAGAAAGAGCGGCTGAAAGAGCGCCATCTTCGAGCCACGACCGCGAGAGGAGCGCACCCCCTGCACCATATAGCTCTGGCGACCAAACTTGTCGGTGAGCATCTGCACCACCATACCGCTGTCGCCATACTTGACGGTCGAAAGCACCACGCCTCGCGCCTTATAGCCCTTCATCGCCTGTGCCATAGTTTTTTTCTGCTTTTAGCCATTGGCCATTAGCCATTAGCTTTTTGATGATTGAGAATATTACAGCGAAATTTTCTCGACCGTTTCGCGCAGTCGCGAGGTGTCGAGGTGGGTGTATATCTCGGTTGTTTCGATACTCTCGTGACCGAGCATCTCCTGCACCTGTCGGATGCTTGCTCCACCCGCCAGCAGATGCGTAGCAAACGAATGGCGGAAGGTGTGCGGGCTCACAATCTTGTCTATGCCGGCACGCACGACCGCCTCGCGAATGATTGTAAAAACCATCACGCGCGTCAATGCGCCGCCACGATTGTTCAGAAAGAGGATATCCCTATTTTTCGAATCTTTCGCCTTGCGGCTATCCATATATATCATTATGCGCTCGCGCGCGACGTTGCCAATAGGCACCAGACGTTGCTTGCTACCCTTGCCCATCACACGAACATAGCCCTCGCCAAAAAAGAGGTCCGACAGGCGCAGCGACGTGAGTTCCGACACACGCAGACCACACGAGTAGAGCATCTCCAACATCGCCCTGTCGCGCTTGCCCTTGGTGGTGTCGAGAGGTATCGAGTTGATAATCTGCTCCACCTCCTCGATGGTCAGCACATCGGGCAGATGACGCGTGCGCTTGGGTGTCGAGATAAGTTCGGTGGGCGACTGCTCAATCTTGTCGTTTATGAGCAGGTAGTTGAAAAATGCCTTCACGCCGCTCAACTCGCGCGCCTGCGACGCCTTGGTGTGACGGCACTCCTCGAACAGAAATGCCAAATATCGCTCGACCATATACTGTTCGACCTTCGTAGGCGGAACGTCGTACTGGCGCAAAATAAAGCCCGCAAAGAGCGTGTAGTCGCGCATATACGCCTCCACTGTGTTCTCGGACAAGCCCTTCTCCAGACGGATATACTGCTTGAACCCCTTCGCAGCCCTGTTCCACTTCTCGCTATTATCTGCCATAATCTTGCTCTATTTTCCTACAAAGATAGCGTTTTTTAACATAATACTCCTTGCTCGAACAAAAAAAATCGGAACCTAAATTCCGATTTTTCTTAGAAGTTGTTCCAACTTGCATTTCTCTCTGCCGTCGCCTCTATCGTGTCGGGCAGGTTTGCGAAGAAGTCGAATCCCGTCCACTGCTCCACCTGATCGACCGATACAGCGCAGTTGGCATAAGTGGTGTTTGAGTAGGCCTTATTCTCGAACCAGAAGCCGCAGGTCGAAGCCGCAGTTACGGTGCCACTCGAATTTGTCGTTACCTTCAACACCACCTTGTAGAAGTAGTTCGGTATCGGGATATTCTTGGTGTCGTCATTCGCCTGAATGTAGCTTACCGACTTGGTTTCGCCCACCTTCTTGAAGGCTACGCCCGTAACGATGTAGAGTGTTTCGCCACTCTTTGCCATCGACTGCAATGCGTTTTCGAGCGAACTCCAAATGCCGCTGTTGAAGTTGTTCTGCACCTGTGGTACCGAGTTCGTTACAAAGAACGTCTGCTGCTGCATCTCGCTTATTCCGTTGCGCGAGGCGTTTGGAATAAGGTGACCACGCGAATAGGTATCTCCCTCGTACGACGAGCCGGTCAAATCGACTTGGTACTCCTGGCCAATCTCGGTGTTGAAATACCACTTTGACGGGCGCGAAAGCGATCCCATATGCTTCGACTGGAGCGGATAGGCCGTCCACATCGACGTGTAGGTCGATTTGTCGTAGTAGGCTGTGTAGTTACGCTCGCCACCCGACTTCACCTTCAACTCCACCGCATTAGGATAGAGCCCGTTGGTGTCCTCGGCAGGCAATTCGAGCCAACTCTCGCTTGGCATAGCCGCAGGTACGGGCGTTGTCAGCGTTGTAGTTGTCGATGTTACAGCGGTGCCGTTTGTTGCGGTGCACGAAGCGTAGACCGAGTAGGTCGTAGCCGCCTCCAACTGCACGTTGCTCACCTGCGCGTAGGTTTGTGTTGTGCCTACGTTGTAGGTTGCTGTTGTCGAGTGCGAGGAGCTTGTGAAGTGGAAAGTTACAACTCCGTTAGTTATATACTCCGGGCTCTCCACCACGCAGCCCGCCGACGCCAAAGTGCCGTTAAGCGAAGCCGATATGTTAGTTAATCCCGGGGTAGGGTCCACGGTAGGAGGGGTTACTTCCCCTCCTGTTCCGTTACCCGAGTCTCAATCTTGGTAAGTTACCTCGATAGCCGCAATACGACGGTTACCGCTCGTACCACCCTGTGTAAAGGTTACACTGCTTGCGCTACCTGTCCAGTTTGGCGAAGTAAATGTACCAGGGCTGGCCGTAATTGCATTCGAACCATCGCTCGAACCATAAGTAAGCGTAATCTTTGTAATGGTCTTTGTCGATGATACAATGAAATTACCCTTTGCATAGAAGCGCACCGATGTACCATTCTTATAGTACTTTGGATTGGTAGAACCCGAAGCCTTGTTGAATTGTACATTAACATTTCCGTCGATTGCGATAACCTTTCCGTTTACATCGGTATCTGCCGAATACAACGACGAGAAAGTAACCTTAACTGTCTTGGTGCCACCGGTAGTACCACCACCTGTATTCTCTGCTGCTGCCTGGTTTACAATTACGGTCTTGCTCTCTGCGCCGGTGTAAGCGATAGTTACGGTTGCAGTACGCTCCGAAGTTGTAGTGTTCTCGGTTGCATTGATGGTAACGGTCTTACCGCTAACCGAAGTCGAAAGCCAATCTACGCTCTCGTTTGCAGTTACATTAACACCGCTAACCTCGTTCTCGATAGTGCAAGTGATAGTCTTGCTACCAGCAGCTGCATCAAACGAGAGGGTTGTAGGCTTGATGCTCAATACCGGAGTTGCAGGCTCTGGCTCTGGAGTCGAGCCACCGCCCTCACCGGTCTCCCAGGTGATCTCGAGTTGGGTGATATATATTGCACCGCTTGTAGAGCGCATACCAATATATTCATAGTCGCCAGTAATAGTCAGCGTATTTGACTGACCCTTGGTCAATGTTCCAATCTTTGTACCCTTGTTATTACCATACAAATCGGTTGCTGCGCTATAAGCAGATGACTTACCATATACATCCAGAGTCTTACCATCACCTGTATTTGATGCCCAAGTAATAGTTATCGAGCGAACTTTACCACCCGACTTTGTTGTTACGATACCCGAGTTGCTATTGCTTGAACGCAACTGGATATACGCAACACCAGCATTCGACTGACCAGCATATACTGCACCAGAAGTGCCAGTCTTGCCACTCCATTCTTGGTAACTAGAGCCAGAAATACCGGTAAATGCATAGTTAAGTACATCAACAACAGTACCGCCTGTCTCGCCACCCGCAGCAGCCTTCTTGCTCTGAGTGATAGTGAATGTAGTAGTAACATTCTCATAGTCTGCCTTTGTAGCAGTTACATTTACAGTTGCTGTACGCTCCTCAGTCTCGCTCTCGTTCTCAGTTGCAGAGAAGGTAATCTTGCCATCAGCATAAGCGAGGTCTGAAACCCAAGTAGCAGTTGTTGTTGCAGTAACAGTCCAACCCTCAGCGTTAGTTGCCTTCAAATCTGCTGTGCCCTCAGTTGCGTCAGCTGCAATAGTTACAGCAATATTCTCGCCGAACTTGATTGCAGGAGCCTTTATAACAGACTCGCCTACCAACTTGTAGATAGCGATATCCAGCTGACCACTTCCGTAGCAAGAGAAAATATTGTTATTATTGTTGTACTTCATAATATTGCGAGTGTTAGAGCCCTGAGCAGTAACAGAAGCAATACCTTCAGCAATTGTTACAAGGAATGAAGAGTTTGCAGAGAGAGTTGCCTCCGAGCGCAAATAGTTCGAACCTGAACTTGCTGCATAGAGATAACCATCAGCAGACTTGAACGCAAATGTACCAGCAATAGATCCCTCCTCTACATCGAGAATAGCAACATCGTTTGTGATATTAACGATTGGGTTGATGCCACTTGCATCCTTGGTGACATCAACAGCGCTACGGTTGTTGCCGCCCTGAGCACCCATAGCCTTATCATAGCCTGCTGCCACGATAACAACCTTATCGCCAACCTTCAAGTCGTTGGTGTTCTTAATGAGGTTATAAGCGTCGTCAACCCAAGTTGTCTTCTCAATCTTCTCAAGGTGCGACTCCTCAAGCGATACATTCAAAGTAGTGATTACACCCGACTCCAAAGCGATAGCGCTTGGCAAAGCAACACTCTTTGCGATTTTGTAATCCTCAGTCTGAGCTGCGAACTCGAGAGTCGAGCCCTCAGCCAAAGTGTTTGGATATACAACGAAGTAAGTAGCGTTTGCATTGTTAACAAATGGAGTTGCCTCAAGATAGGTTGCAGTTACGCTCTTAGTTCTTGAAGTATTGTCGTACAACGTGCCGAGCTCCTGATTTATTACATCAAGATAAACCTTACCAGCAAGATCGTTTGCTGCAGTCATTTTGAGCGATGAAAGGTGCTGTGTAGCCAATTTGCCGCTCTTATCCTTCAAAACAACCTTTACGATTGCGCCCAAACGAGCAAACTCCAAATTGTTGAGTGCAGTACCCTCCTCGTCGAGAGTTACGTGCTTTGCAATCATAATATCTGCTGCACCATCGAACGATCCAGCAGTAGGGTTCTGTCCTGCAGGGAGATTAGCCTTAACAACACCATCGTCGTTGATTGCATCTCCCGAAACATAAGGGTAGTAAACATAGAGAGTGTTTGCCAAAGCGGTCTTACCTGTGAAGGTTGTTGTAGGAGATGCAACCTCGCTGTCGTTATCAAATGCATAGTGGTTGAAAGTTGGGTTGCCATCTTTGTCTACGCCATCTACATAAACACCAATCTGGTCACCAGCGCTCCACATAGGAGTTGTGCCATTCAACTCAGTACGAGCCTCAGATACAACAGTTGGCTTGTCTGCTGTAAGAGTTACCTTTACGAGATTCTCCTCGCCGTTAATAGTTACGTCACCAAAATTGTTCTCGCACGATACTAATGCAGCTGCTGCAACTGCCAAAAGCATCAATTTTGTAAAGATCTTTTTCATAGCATTGCAGTTTTTTAGAGTTCGTACGAATTACCATTTTCGATTGCACCGGCCTCTCCTGCTCCACCATAGGTCAAGTCAGGATTCTGCGATACAAAGAAGCCCTTCTCGACCTCAACCGAGAGAACCTCAACACGTGGAGCAAAATACTCCGCAATAGTTGTTCGCTTCATAACTTTGATTATTAATAATTTAATTGTTTGTTTTTGATTTTTTTGTCATTAACCCAAATCGGCGGCAAAGGTAAGTATTATAATCGGTTATACCTAATTATATTAAAAAAATTTTGCTTTTTGGACGAGAGTATGGGCAGTAGGGTGTTTTGGGGGGGGGTAATGAGTTTAGGGAGTTTAGGGAGTTTAGGGAAAATCTCTAAATTCACTACTAACTACTATCTACTATCTACTATCTAAAAGAAAAATGCTGTCCAACTTGCGTTGAACAGCATTTTCTCTTTTCAAGAAATCGCCTTATTAGACGATTTTTTACTTGATGCGCTCGTAATACTCGCGAGTACGGGTATCAACGCGGATCTTGTCGCCGGTGTTGATGAACAAAGGCACCTTGATGGTTGCACCGGTGTTTACGGTTGCTGGCTTGAGCGAGTTGGTCGAAGCGGTATCGCCCTTGATGCCCGGCTCGGTGTAGGTAACCTCCATATCTACGATTGGTGGTAACTCGGCTGCCAAAACAACATCCTTATCGGTGTGGTACATAACCTCAACGATCTGACCGTCAGCCATAAGGTCGTAGTTGTCGATGAGCGACTTCTCGATGTTAATCTCCTCGAAAGTCTCGGTGTGCATAAAGTGAGCACCGAGGTCATCCTCGTAGGTGAACTGGTATGGACGACGCTCTACGCGTACCTGCTCAATCTTGATACCTCCCGACGAGAAGGTGTTCTCGAGAGCGCGACCGTTCTCCAAATACTTGAGCTTCGAACGAACAAATGCAGGACCCTTGCCTGGCTTGCAGTGCTGGAAATCGACAACAAGGAAAGTCTTGCCATCCATCTCGATGCACATACCGATTTTGATATCAGCTGCTGTGATTGTCATAGTTGTATATTTTTAATAATTAGAAATTTCCGGCTGCAAAGATATACATAAAAACGGAAAACGGAAAGCGGAAAGCGGAAAACTTTTTGTTTTTCGATTTTCGCTTGGAGTGGAAAACTTTTTTGCACCAAACCGAACAACATATCTATTTTTGCTATACCTTTGCGGCGCAGTTAGGTAAAAATAGTATTATGAAATCTCGTTTTTCTATCGATTTCGACCCAAAAATCCTCTTCACATTGCGCCACTACAACCGCGCTACGCTGATGAAGGATATTATGGCAGGTATCATTGTGGGTATCGTAGCGATTCCGCTCGCTATCGCCTTCGGCATCGCCTCGGGTGTGGGTCCAACCGAGGGCTTGGTTACGGCAATCATCGCCGGCTTCATCATCTCGGTATTTGGTGGCTCGCGCGTGCAGATTGGTGGCCCTACGGGCGCATTTATCGTCATCATCTACGGCATCATTCAGCAATTTGGCGTGGGTGGTCTCGCCATCGCAACCATTATGGCGGGCATTATGCTGGTGCTGATGGGCGTGTTCAAGGTTGGTACCATAATTAAGTTTATGCCCTACCCTATCATCGTCGGCTTCACGGCAGGTATCGCAGTGACCATATTCTCGACACAGATGAACGACCTGTTCGGCTTGGGCATCGAGAATGTGCCGGCTAACTTCATCGAGAAGTGGGCGTGCTATTTTAATAATATAGGTAACATAAACTGGTGGGCATTCGGCATAGGTATCGGATCGATTCTCATCATCATAGGCACTCCATATCTGTCGAAAAAGATTCCGGGCTCGTTGCTCGCAATCATCATTATGACAGCATTTTGCTGGGCTTTGGAGCATTTTGCCGGCATCCACCCTGTAGCCACAATCAAGGATCTCTACCAGTTGCCATCGGGACTTCCGTCGTTCACCGCACCGTCGCTCAACGGTCAGCCACTCTGGCCTACCGTTCAGGCACTGTTGCCTACGGCATTTACGATTGCGATGCTCGGTGCTATCGAGTCGTTGCTCTCGGCTATGGTTTCGGATGGCGTCATCGGCTCGCGCCACAACTCCAACACCGAACTTATGGCGCAAGGTTTGGCAAATATCGTGGTTCCATTCTTTGGTGGCATCCCTGCTACTGGTGCTATCGCGCGTACAATGGCGAATATCAACAACGGTGGTCGCACTCCTGTTGCAGGCATCGTTCACACCATTGTTCTTTTGCTCGTGTTGCTCTTGTTGGGCGGCTTGGTAGGCGCAATTCCTATGCCTTGCTTGGCGGGTGTGCTGATTATGGTTTCGTACAATATGAGTGGCTGGCGCACCATCCGTTCGATGTGCCGTCAGTCGCGCTCGGATATCGCAATTCTCTTCACGACGATGCTCCTGACCATCATATTCGACCTCACGATTGCCATCGAGGTAGGTTTGATTTTGGCGGTAGTACTCTTTGTGCGACGCATTATGGAGACCTCGAAAATCTCGGTTTTGCGCGACGAGATGGAGTTGCACCACGACGGCGAGGAGAGCGACGTGCAGTTGGCTATTCCAAAGGGTGTCGAGGTGTACGAAATTGAGGGTCCATTCTTCTTTGGCGTGGCAACAAAGTTCGAGGAGATGACCTCGCGACGCCAGGCAGAGCCTATCCGCATTGTTCGTATGCGTAAGGTGTCGTTTATCGACTCGACGGGCTTGCACAACCTCGAAATCTTTATCGAGGCAGCGTTGAAGGCGGGTCAGATAGTTATTCTTTCGGGCGTAAACAAGAAGGTATACTCGGCTATTGAGAGTGCCGGTTTGGTGCAGAAGGTAGGCAAGGATAATATCCTCGACCACATAGACCTCGCGCTCGCGCGTGCTGAACAACTCGCAGGAGAGTTGCAGAAATAGCGGCATTTTTCGATTGAGCATTTGCAGTTTGTGGCAAAAAAGCGTGGCAGAAGCACATTTTTCGCCGAAAAATTTGGACAATCTGAAAAAGTGTATTACATTTGCACCCGATTCCGAGAGGAATTGAGATGGTGGATGTAGCTCAGCTGGTTAGAGTTGCGGATTGTGGTTCCGAAGGTCGTGGGTTCGAATCCCATCTTCCACCCTTGAAAACCTTATAACAAGTGATGTTATGAGGTTTTTTTGTGTCTATACCTGATGTATTCCCAACAAAAAAACTTGCCACAATGACCTGTAAAACACTAATTTAAGGATGTTTTACCCATAGTCATTGCCTCATAACAAACCCCATATTCCAATACTTTGGGTATTGTCAATAATGGGTGGGGAAGATGTGATTTTACCCCCCATTTTGAGACCTATTATGAGACCACTTTTTTAGGTCACAGAAAATGCCATAACTATTTAATATCTAATATGTTATGTGGAATATTTCATTCTGTTGCAGGGTGGCAAAAGTTACCAAAGATGGACTTGCACCCATTGAAATGGTCATCACAGTAGATGGTCAAAGGAGTTTCAAAAGGTTATCTATGAAGGTATCCCCAGAAGAATTCAAGAGGTCAATCTCTTGTAAAAGAGATAATTACATCAAGCAATATTGTGATAGTGAGAGGGTAAAGGTCTATGAGATTTTTAGGAAGTTGGAGATGCTGGGTATGCCCATCACCCCTACCATAGTCAAGGAGGCACTTGATAATAAGGGTATCACCACAAGTTATAGACTCTCTAATCTACAAGAGGACTTTACTGCAATAGTCAGTAGGAGGGTTGGTGTGGACTTATGTCTTAATGTCTATAAGAAGTATGAGAGGATGATGAGATATGTAGTACAGTTCCTGGGGAATAAGGAGTGCAGACTCATCACCAACTCTGATATGAAGAGGATAGTTGCTGATATGAAGGCAAAATATCAAAACTCCACCTTTGCAAACCTATGGGTAATAGTGAAATCATTTATCACCTATGGTATAAACAACAATAGGATACCTAATGACAATCTCTTTGCCACCATCAAGGTTGTTAAGAAACCTAAAAAGGTTGAATACCTAACAATGGAGGAGTTGGATAGGATAAGAAAAGCAACATACAGCACCCCATCTTTGCAGAGGGTTGCTGACTTTGCTATTTTAGAGGCAAACTTGGGGCTTGCCTATTGTGATTTGGTGAGCATTAAAAGAGAGGACATCAAAGAGTATAATGGTATTAGGTATATCCAAAAGCAGAGGGCAAAGACAGGTGTGGAGTATATCACAGTTGTTGGGGATGAAGCAATGGAGATATTGGAGAGATACAACTATGATATCTCCATAACTAATCAAGTATATAATAGGTATCTAAAAATTGTTGCCCTGCAAGCAGGGATAACCAAGAAACTGCATAGTCATCTTTTAAGACACACATTTGCACATCACCAACTCAATGAAAAGCACCTGAACATTGCCACAGTCTCCAAGATGCTTGGACACACCAATCTAAAACAAACAATGCACTATTGTCAAAAGCACACCAATACTATATTGGAAGAGTTTGTGATTGCAAATCAGGGATAACTCACCACACTCCCCACCCCTATTTCATAATACTCATAGTATTGAAATAGGTGGGAATGTTATGAGGCAATGACTATTGTAAAACATCCTTAAATAAGTGTTTTACAGGTCATTGTGGCAAGTTTTTTTTGTTTGGAAGACATCAATGTATAGAAACAAAAAAACCTCATAACATCACTTGTTATAAGGTTTTCAAGGGTGGAAGATGGGGATGTTGTTCACTCCTTAAAATCCTTACTACAAGTATTTACAGACCATTTCAACCACTATTTTTTACCATATGGTCACATGTGGGTCTCAGAAAAATAGTGCCTTACTTCTGCAAATATAACTATTCTTCCTGACTCTCCAAATTACTAATGATTGTTGATGTTGCTTTTTACCATCAAAAACCTCATAACTAACTACACAACAATAAGTTAAATAGTAAAAAAGGTAAAACTATAATAGTCTATTTATGGGACAATAGTATAGTATATAGATATTATGATTAGAAAGATTCATATCTAATAATTTATAGTAACACTATTATATATGTTATTAATGATTCTAATGTTTATTGAGTATATTTTGTCTTTTTGATTCATTTCTAATCTGGAGTTGAGTTTTAATAGTTTGTTATAATAAGTCACGAATTATTGGTGTTATAAGTGTGTGTTTAAGTATTAAAATATCACAGTTGTAGTTTTGTCACAGATGCTATGTATTTTCAGGTAAAATATATGGTACAATGATGAGTGTTTTGTTCTGCGATTAGGGGAGATATTACCGATGAATAATGGAGATGCGAAAAATAAAAAAAACTCCCCAATAAATGATGGGGAGATATTCAGGAGTAAAGGGATTAAGAGTGTCTTGATATTCTATATCTTCTTTTGTTGTTTGCTTCATAGAGTTTCCTTTTGACTTTTTCTTTTTGCCCTTCAGAAACTACCGGCACAAAATATTCACTTTTAAGTACAGCAACGGTGATCATAATCAAGTCTATGATCTCTTCAATTGTGAGCAATGCCATTGATACTGGCTCTATTTCACCATAACCCTCTTCATAACACTCCCTAATTAACCTGTTTAGTTTTCTTTTGTTTGTTGTCTTCATCTCTATATCCTTTTTCTTTATTTATACATAATTTTAGAGGATAATTTGAACCAATCTTGCTATTTTTATGTATATTTGGGAAAAGAATAATTTATGAGCGCGATGGAAAATAATGCAATTATCCCTATTGATGACAAGATTCAACTCTTTGCTGATTATTTAGCAAATAATAATAGATGTATATTGTCAGCTCGTTTTGGAGATGGCAAAACCTTCTTTTTACAAGAGTTCAAGAAACAATACAAAGAAGATTATATATTTCTAACCATATACCCTGTAAATTATCAAGTTGCAGAGAATAAAGATGTGTTTGAATACATAAAAAGAGATTTGCTCATCCAATTACTGATGAGTAAAGAAGTGGAATTATCAGATGATAAGTATAGTTTTCTACAATGTTTAGAGGGATTCGTTTGTGAAAATATAGACAAACTATTGAATGATGCTATTTTTACAGCAGCACATATATTGAGTGGTGTTTCTAAGCCAATGATAGATACCCTTAAAAAGAATGTATCCAAGTTCAAAGAATATACAAAAGAGGTAAATGCATCACAATCTGATGTGGTGGAAAAATACATTGAGACTTTCTCTGAACAGAGAGGTGGCATATATGAATTTGATCCTATCTCACGACTTCTTTTTGAATTAGTTTCAGATATCAAGCAACAGACTAACAAGCAAGTGGTGTTGATTGTAGAGGATTTAGACCGAATTGACCCGGCTCACATTTTTCGTATAATGAACATTTTCTCAGCACATTGGGATAACTATGATTATTCGGAAACAAAACTCCGTTTTGGGAATATTGCAAATAAATATAATTTCGATAAGGTTTTAATTGTTTGCCATTTCCAAAATATCAAGACTATATTTCACCATTTTTATGGAGAAAAAACAGACTTTACAGGCTATATTCACAAATATTCCCCAACATTTCCCTTTGAGTATTCTCTGAAAGAATCTGTAAAAGAATGGATAATGAATCATTTGCCAGAAGAGATTCGTACATTTGATAGCATTGGCAATATGCTGGCTAATTTAATTCTTAAACGATACTTTACTATACAGAATGCATCCACAAATATTCGTCATATTACTTCATTCTTAAAAGAACCTAAATATAGGATTATTAAAGAGACTCTAATATTTGGTGAGTATGCCAACTATGAAATAGAATCTTATAATCGAGTAACAATATTATTGAGCATATTCAAAGAGTTTGGAATTGATATTCACGAATTCTTTAATTGCGAGGAATTATCGTCAGACAGTATTGTGGCTAAAAGAGATTTAATCAACTTTATTGGCCCTTGCTGGTTGCTATATCAAGGAATTGCCAAAGGCAACGATGTTATACAATTTCACCAATGTTTTGGTAATACCATTACTTGTTCTGTACATGGTAGTATGCATTTTAGCATAAAGTGTCAAACAGTGGCATCAGATAGTGAATATAGGTTAACAAAATACATCGTTAAGGAGATTGACACATATAATCCATATGTGAAATTCGACAATATCAATGCTATGGAAAAGATCCTTACGGCATTCAAAGAATATATATACTAAAAACCTCCCCAACCTTTTGGTCAGGGAGGCTAAAAGAAATGATATCTATTATTACTTTATCTTTCCATATTTCATCTCATCTTTGTATAATTCATAGACATAGGCAGAACTCTCAATATATAGACCTGTGTTTTCGTCAGATAGCTTTGTGAATGTTTCTGAATTGTGAAATTGGGTGATGGCTGTAGATAAATCAACACCCTCATCCTCCATTATATAGGCAATAATATCTTTTGTTATGCCCTCTACTAGATATTGCATTTTATTACTCATAAACCTTCAGATATTTGATTGCTGTTTCTGTGTGGAAAAAGTATTGTGATGATATCTTTTTATATTTTAGACCGCCAACCAACACTAGCAGATCGATAATTCCATCATTGAAATTACGAAACAGGGTAGCAATAGTATCATCAGCTACAGGCCCGATTACTATATCAAACGAATGGGTTGGTTGCTGATTTTCCTTACTACGATTTGCTAATACAAATAGAGCCCACTCCTCATTTGGCTCGTCAAACTGTTTGACAGACAACGCCGTTAAACCAGACTCATCAAATTCAAATTCCGAAACAGTTGGTTCGCCCCCATAAATAGTGGCAGTTCGTTTTGCCATTTGTTCTGCTTGTTCCTTGATTTCAGTCAGATAGAATCCTTGTCCAAAATCTTTGTAAGGTTTGCACTTTGAGAGGTCGATCTTCTCAATCTTTGTATTAGATCCGTGATATAGTTTCATTATTGCAATCCTCCTCCATTATTAAAACATACACGAGTCAAATCCTGTACACTATCATCAAATGATAGCAAATGTTCTGCCTCATAATGTTCGGTTAAAAAGTCTATGCCCTTAAATCGTATTAGGTAATTACTTGCCTCTCTTGTGGTAATTCTATGAGCCTTTGCAAATTCATTGATGGCAGCAACAATGTAGCCTATTACTTTCTTGTCTATTCGTTGTTCGCTATGCAATTTCACAGATGCAGATAACCCTAAAGCATCTAAAACCTTGGAGATAGTTTTTACTGTTAGCCCCTTACCACTCTCTATTTTAGAGATTTGCGCTTTACCAACACCAACTCGCTCTCCTAACTCCTCCTGTGTCATTCCACGAAGAAGTCTTTCAGAACGAATCATTTGTCCTATATTCTCAATTTTAGAAGTCATAACACTGTTTCTTTTTTGCAAATATAATGCAAAGTTTCCTAAAATGGAAACATTTAGTGTAAAATTTATAATTTTGTATACAAAAACCTCCCTAACCAAAGGTTAAGGAGGTAGCAGAAGTATGTTATGATGTATAATTAGGGAAGTCCTATTTTGCATCATCAAATATGTCTGGGCAGCTGTCTTTTACATATTGCAAATAACCTAAACTACAAAAGTCATATTCACCAACAGACAACCTTTGCTTAAAATCTATTTCAACTTTCTCTAACTCTTCACAAAAAAGGTTTTCAAATTCACTACTTGCAACAGCTACATCGGGGTATTTTTCATCTACTAAATCAAACACTTTGTCATCAAATGTTTGGTATTCCATAATTACTTGTTTTAATGCCCTATCAAAAGCATTGTCATTGCACACCAAACTGATACCAAACACCTTTCCAACTCTATCCCAGCACAATTTGCAGCCTGACCAATCTCTACCACAACCACAACAGTAGAACTTAAAGAACACCTCATCTATAAATGATGGGATAAAATACTTGTATGGCAACAATGTATTCTCCAATGTCAAAGATGTATTCCCAGTTGAATTTTCATATTGGGAAATGAACAATGCCTCCTGTGAGATCTCTTCATCTACCATTATATTTTCATCTTCAAAGTTTAGGGATAAGTCCTTGGTAAGGTCTTCATCATTTGTATAGCCCTCTTCTTTGTCAAACATTGGATTAAGTCCATCTTTTAGTTTGTGGTCAAAATAAGCATAGGCATCAACCTCAACCAAATGTAGTTTTTCTATGCACTCCCAATCTGGGGAGAATACTCCATTGCAAATCTTATCTGCAACAACCAATGTGCAACCATAATTTCCATTTTCAAGCACCTTTATGTGTGTAAAAGGTGGCAATTTTTTCACTTGTTTTTCTTCCATAATTGTCATCATTTTTTCTTTATTTATACTGGAAATTTTGATGTGATTTTTGCTGATTTTTTGTCTGTTTTTCTCCAAAAATCCCTAAAATTTTCAAGAAAAACTCAGAAAACACTCTATTTTACAGCAGTTTAGCACAAAGATTTATCCAACAAAACCAACATCATAGACTCACAAAGAGATATACACCACTGAATAACAGAGGTTTACAAATTATGGTCATCTGTTTTGTTGGTTGTTATTTGCTTTGGAGGGTTTTCCCTCCCCTGAAAATGTCTGTGATAAAGAGAGGGTGGCAGATGTACAATAAAATAATTATCAGCTATTAGAAATCACCAATTGCTATATTTGATGTAGTTTGATTAAGATTCTTTGAGTATCAAACCATTAAGAAGAACTTGCATGAGAATGGGCAATGGATAAGAAATTGCTAACTTGTTTTATTACACTATATTCCTCATGCTTTTCAAATAACTCTTTTCTAAGTGCAAAGATACGATTTTTTCTCCAATTATTAGTAAATACTGAGATAATCTTATCATATCTAATATAGAAAAGGCGGTCAATTGACCGCCTTTTCTACTCAACGATTTATAGCACCTCGTTGACAAATGCCACAATCAACTTCTCCTAGGAAGTTTCCTGCAATGTGTCCTGACATATTCCCATATGCCTCTTCGGAAACGAGTATAATCTCGTACACTCACAGGTTTTAATCGTGATTTACACTTACA
The DNA here is from genome assembly GCA_045653565.1 of Alistipes sp. GTDB lineage: Bacteria > Bacteroidota > Bacteroidia > Bacteroidales > Rikenellaceae > Alistipes. The sequence goes on along the minus strand of JAZOMA010000040.1, from coordinate 1,426 downwards.
TCTAGCCATAATCAACAAGTTATTTATTAAATAAATATCACGATAATTCAAAAAGTAAAGATTATTAAGAAAAAAAATATCATTATTCCGTAACCAGAGTTCACCAAACCACAGGCAAAGGTAACTCGTGTTCTGTTCGTCCAAGCAAGGTCAAGCCCTGCGGGTGTCGTGGAAAAATCATCCTCGCCCCGTAGGGCTTGCGGTATTTTCCCACACAACCTTGCCTGACGAGAACACGACCTTTTAGAGCCTGTAGTTTGGGAACTCCGGCCCCGAATAGCCGGACTAACAAGAAATATAATAATGTTATGTCACAAGCAGTATTAAACAACAGTCAAGCAACAGGTCATACCGAGCTGCTATCAGGTATCATGAAGGTACAAGTGAGAAACGAAGAGAAGATTACGGAGCAAGACCGTATCTATTGCCAGAATCAGCAGGACGAGCTGTACAAGACGCTCGACCAGATTGCCTGGTGGTACAACATCCTTAAGAGAGAAGCCGAGAAGTATGAGGGTAAAATCAAACTCAAGCACGAGCCGAACGGTAAGATCACCACAAGCAGCTATGACCTCCACTATCGGTACAATAACGATGAGAAGGATTATACCCATCACGAGTTTACTCCTTTCAAGAACATCAATGAGTTGGTGGATAGCCGTCACAGTGCTATCAGGAACTTCATTAGCCGCATCATCGGCTATTTCAACAACACCTACAGCGTCTCTGTTGAAGCTCCAAAGATTGACGAGAAGACTCTGCCGATAGACTTCCGCCCTGTATATAACACATATGTAGATGTGGTCATCGAACATCTTGGAGGCAAGAGTTTCAGAGATACTGCCGAGGAGGAGCTTATTAAGCGATTCCTTGAAACGGTGAGACCATCTAATTGGAGCAAGGTGAAGCCTGAACTGAAGAAGGACAAAATCATCTTCCCCGATATTGTCTCTTGGGACTCTTTCCATTACGAATGTTATAAGGATTATAGGTTCTCATACGAAACAGACCGTAAGGTCAGCCGCTTCTGTGAAGGTATTGCTTTCGGTGCAGATGATGTATTATGCGGATGTATCGAGATGATTATCGGTCTTGATACACGCAATGTAGATATTTCCCGTTGGTATGACCTGACAACGACCAATGCCGTAAGTCTCAAATTTTATGGCAACACCCGTATCGATGTCAAGTTCAAGGATAGTGCTGCGGCCGAGAGTTGTTTCAAGCGACTTCGACTAAATGAAATCAAACTAAGAGACGAGAATTGATGACCACACGATATGTATGACACTCCGTAGGCTATGCTTGCGGAGTGTCTTTCGTTTTTATCCACTTCAATCATTACAGCCATGTATGCCATCATACCACAACAGATACCGCAAGGCAAGCGTGCAGAGATCAACGAGAAGATTCTCTTTGCCATCAA
>JAZOMA010000039.1:0-25878 GCA_045653565.1 Alistipes sp. | reverse complement strand
GCCGGGGTCGAACCGGCACAGGGGTGAACCTACTGGTGTTTGAGACCAGCGCGTCTACCGATTCCGCCATCTGGGCTTCTGCCGATGCTCTTTCGAGCGGTTCAGCGGTGCAAAGGTAAGAATAATTTTTTGATTTACAACTCTTGTTGCAATTTTTTCGCAATTTTTTGTAGTTTTGTACTTAGGATGAGCGTCTAATAAGCATAGAGATAGTCGAAAACTGCAGAAAAACCGAGCGATAATGAGAGATTCCGAGAAAGAGTTTGCCCGCATTGTGCGAGAGCATAGGGCGACAATCTACACCGTATGCTATATGTTCTCCAAGGACAAGGAGGAGGTTGAGGACCTATTCCAAGAGGTTATGGTTGCGCTATGGCGTGGCTTCGGGGCGTTCCGCGGCGAGAGTAGTCTCCGCTCGTGGATATACCGTGTGTCGCTCAACACCTGCATAAGCGCCGAGCGCAAGAAGCGTCGTCGTGCCGACTCGGTACGATTGGATATGAACATAAACCTATTCTCCGATGCCGACGAGGATAGCCGTCAGGTGCAGATGTTGCGTGAGCGCATTGGCAAACTCGGGGTTTTCGATAGGGCGATAGTTCTGTTGTGGCTCGAAAACCTCTCGTACGAGGAGATTGGTGCCATAGTCGGCATCACCGCCAAGAGTGTGTCGGTTCGCCTCGTGCGCATACGCGAGAAACTTAAAAATATGTCAAACGATTAACCTTTTTGCTGCAATGAATAGTGTGGAGATGAACGAACTCGACCAGATGCGCGAACAACTCGCAATATTGAAGAGTCGCCTCGAGGGGCAAGCGATAGTGAACGACCGCCTTATAAAAGAGGCTATGGGCAACAAACTCTCGGTGCTGAACAAAAACGCTGTGTGGATGTGTGTCGTCTGCGTCGTGATGATACCGCTCGGCTATCTCAACTTCCAGCGTTTAGGGCTATCCACCGCCTTCTGTATCGCTACGGCGGCGTTGTTCCTAATATGTTTTGTTGCGATTTTTGTCAGCCACTACCGCATCCATAAGCGTGATATCTTTTCGGGCAATTTGGTAACCGTATATATGGAGGTGGCTCGAATGCAAAAGATATACAAGAGGTGGCACTATTGGGCGATTCCGATGTTGCTGCTTTGGTTTGGTTGGCTGGAGTACGAAACCTACATAACCCTCGCAGGCGAAGATCTCTATACGCTCATACTTATCAGCGCAAGTGGTATTTTCGGCGGAATTATAGGCGGAATAATAGGTCTGCGTATCCACAAACGCGCACTCCGCACAGCCGATGATTTGCTGCAGCAAATCGAGGAGTTGCAGCGACAAGAGTAGCCGGAGAGTGCCTTTACAGAATCTCCTTAAGGGCTACGCAAACTCTTTGCACAGGTAGTCCCATAACGTTGTAGAACGAGCCTTCGATGCCCTCGATAGCGGTGTAGCCTATCCACTCCTGAATGCCGTATGCACCCGCCTTATCCATTGGGCGATACTTCTCGACGTAGTAGTGAATTTCGTCGGCTTCGAGTGTGCGGAACGTCACGAGGCTCTCGGCAGAGAACGATATCGTGCGCGAGGGCGTGCGTAGCGTTACGCCCGTAATAACTTTATGTGTAGCACCCGAAAGCGAGGAGAGCATCTCGATAGCCTCCGCTTCGGAGTGGGGTTTTCCGAGTATTCTGTTGCCAAGAATAACCACCGTGTCGGCGGTCAGCAGAATATCCCCCTCTTTCAATGCGTGAGGGTAGGCGTTGCTCTTGAGTTGCGAGAGGTATTCAGCCACCTTATCGGCTTCGAGGTCGGCAGGGTAGTGCTCCTCGCACTCGAACTTCTCGGCAAGTGTGAAATCGATATCGCACGCAGCGAGCAACTCGCGACGACGTGGCGATGCCGAGGCGAGAATAAGATGGTATTTTTTGAGTTTATCTTGAAGTAACATAGTGGTTATCGTCTGCGAAATTCGGAACAAATAACAGCTGTGGCGATTGCTACATTCAGCGATTCCGAACCGCAACGGTCTGCCGGATAGGGTGGAATGAGCAACTTGTGCGATACGGTTTCAGCCACCTCTGCCGATATGCCTTGTCCCTCGTTGCCCATAACGATTACGCCGGTTGTGCCGAGTTGTGCCGAGTAGATGTTCTCGCCCTCAAGAAATGTTCCATAGATGGTTGTGTTCTGCTTCGAGAGCCATTGGGCGAGGTTGGTATAGTGTACGCGAACGCGCAAAATAGCACCCATCGTAGCCTGCACAACCTTAGGGTTGAAGCAGTCGGCGGTATCCTCCGAGCAGACGATGTCCGAGATACCAAACCAGTCCGCCAGACGAATTATGGTGCCGAGATTACCCGGGTTCTGCACGCGATCGAGAGCCAAAACGAGATTTTTGGCGGGCTTAACGTCGGCGAGGTTGCACGAAGGCAACTCCACCACCGCCAAGACCGAATTTGCCGTTTTCAACTGCGAAATGCGCTCCATATCCTTCTCGCTAATTATCTCGCCCTCCGAGAATATAGGCTTTGTCTGGAGTATGCGACGGATGCGGAGCGACGAGTTGCGAATCTCGCCAACCAACTTTTCGCCTTCGGCAATAAACGCCCCCATCTCCTCGCGTCCCTGCTTGGTCGCAAGTGATTTGATGTCAAGTATCTCTGCTCTCGTTATCATATTCGATATGTTTCGCCTTCGGTGGCGATTTCGGTATTTTCAAAAATTGCTCGAGCCTCGTTCAATAGTGGCTCTTTGTCCTTATAGCGCGACGAGAAGTGACCTATCAGCAACCGCTTCGCTCCTGCAGCCAATGCCGTCTTTGCTGCATCTACCGATGTAGCGTGTCCGCGCTCCTTTGCGTCGCGTTGATGTTCAGCACCATATGTCGCCTCGTGGTAGAGCATATCCACCCCTGCAACATACTTTGCCACCGCACCCGAGCGGTTTGTGTCGGAGCAGTAGGCATAGGACTGCGGTGGATGCGCCACAAATGTTATCTTCTCGTTCGGCAAGATTGTGCCATCCTCCAACTCGATATCCGCGCCCTCTTTGGCTGCTACAATCTGCTTTACCGAGAGTCCATATCGCTCGATTGCAAACTTATCGACGTTGCGTGGCAACGGCTTTTCGCGGAAGAGGTAGCCAGATGTTGGTACTCGGTGGCGAAGAGGTATGCTCCACACCTCGAGAGTGCGATTTTCAAAGATTATCTGGTGCTTTGTTGTATCTACCTCCACCCACTCCACCTCGTAGGGCAACTCCTTGTCGAAGTAGCGGAGGTGGTACTCCAAAATCTCGCCAAAAGGCTTTGGAGCATAGATAGTTAGCGGAGTTTTCTTGCCATAAAGCCCCAGCGTTGAGATAAGTGGAAACAGACCAAAAACGTGATCGCCGTGCAGGTGTGAGATGAATACCGCACGCAATCGCAACGGGTTGATGCCGCAACGAAACATCTGCTGCTGCACACCCTCCCCCGCATCGACCAAGTAGTGCTGTTCATTGCAGTTTACCACCTGTGCCGACGGGTGTCCATTTACGGTGGGCTTCGCCGAGGAAGCTCCCAAAATCGTTACGCTTATCATTCGAATGAAAAGCGGAAAACTATTTCTGCGAAGCGAGCCAACGCTCTGCGTCGAGTGCTGCGATGCAACCCGAGCCAGCGGCTACGATAGCCTGACGATAGTGTGGGTCGCGCACATCGCCCGCAGCGAAGATACCCTCAACCGAGGTCTTCGAGGTGCCTGGCTCAACTACAATATAACCCTGCTCGTCCAACTCCAACTTGCCCTGTACCAACTCGGTATTAGGGTGGTGTCCGATAGCGAGGAAGAAGCCCGAAATCTCGATGTCGTACTCCTCGCCGTCGCCCTTGCGAAGACGTGCGCCGGTTACGCCATCCATATCGCCCAATACCTCTACGGTGTTATGCTCGAACAGAACCTTGATGTTTGGAGTGTTGAAAACACGCTCCTGCATAGCCTTCGATGCACGAAGGAATGGCTTGCGCACGATTAGGTAAACTTGACGGCATAACGATGCGAGATAGGTAGCCTCCTCGCACGCGGTGTCGCCACCTCCAACTACGGCAACATCCTGCTTGCGATAGAAGAAGCCGTCGCACGTAGCGCAGGCACTTACGCCCATACCGCGAAACTTCATCTCCGACTCCAAACCGAGATACTTTGCCGATGCACCTGTGCAGATGATAACAGACTCTGCCTCAATCTCTTGTGCGCCATCAATGGTTACACGGAACGGACGCTCCGAGGTCTCGATGTTGGTGATAATGCCGGTGCGAACGTCGGCTCCGAGGCGTAGAGCCTGAGCGCGCAGGTCGTTCATCATCTCGGTGCCACGAATGCCATCGGGATAGCCCGGGAAGTTCTCGATTTCGGTGGTTGTGGTGAGCTGTCCTCCCGGCTCAACACCCTCGTACAATACAGGGTCCAAAGCCGCACGAGCAGCATAGATTGCAGCGGTGAATCCGGCAGGGCCGCTACCAATGATAAGTACTTTTACGTGTTCCATATTTATTGAATTTTTGTTGTTTCGTATTTCGCTCCACAAAAGTAATAATTCTCCATCAAACAACGAAAAATTTTGGTGCAGAAAAATGGCGTAGTTTGCAAAAACAAAAAAAAATCTCTATATTTCGGACTGTAATATGCCGTTTTTCGAACTGGGATGTATTGCGTTTGGGTGCTAATCGTTTGTGAAACAGTTGGTTAGTGCGTTATTTGGGCGTTATGGCGAAATTCGAGGGCAGCAACGCAAAGATGAAATTTTTGCAAAAAACATATAAAACACAACAAACAATTTTAATTTATTAAAAACTATGAAAAAATTATTTTTGATTTTGGCAGTTGTCGCTATGACAATCGGCACTGCTGTAGCACAAGAGAAGGCTGATGCTGCTGCACCAGCACAGGCTGAGACAGAGGTTGTAGCAGAGGCTACCGAGGCTCCTGTAGTTAGCGAGACAGAGATCGAGGGTGAGTCGATGCACCAGAGCCTTATGAAGAAGTTCCTCGAGGGAGGTTGGGGCTGGATGCTTCCAATTCTCGTTGTATTGGTACTCGGTATGGCTATCGCTATCGAGCGTATCCTCTACCTCACTCTTTCGACCATCAACACCAAGGCATTCATCGCTGCTGTAGAGAAGGCTTTGAACGAGGGTGGTATCGAGGCTGCAAAGGATGTTTGCCGCAACACTCGTGGTCCTATCGCTTCAATCTACTATCAGGGTCTCGACCGTTATCACCAGGGTCTCGACGCAGTTGAGAAGGCTGTTGTATCGTACGGTTCGGTTCAGACAGGTCGTTTGGAGTCGGGTCTTGGCTGGTTGTCGTTGTTCATCTCTCTCGCACCATCACTCGGATTCTTGGGTACTGTGGTAGGTCTCGTTCGGGCATTCGACGATATCGCACGTCAGGGTGATATCAGCCCAACCATCGTTGCTGACGGTATGAAGGTGGCCCTCTTGACCACTCTCTTCGGTCTGATTGCTGCTATGGTTCTCCAGGTGCTCTACAACTTCGTTATCGTTAAGATTGACGGTATGGTTAACGAGATGGAGGATTCGTCGATCACTTTGACCGATATCCTTACTGCTTACAACAAGAAATAGTTTAGACCGAAAAAATCGATAAAATAGTATGAAAACAGCATTGAAAGTAGTGCTATGGAGTTTGATCGGTATCACCTTGGTGTTGATCGCCTTCACTACCATTGCGGGTGCTAATCCCGAGATGGAGAAGGCTTTCGACGTAGCCATTAACCTCGATCTTTACTGGGCTTATACCCTGTTGGTTGTGGCAGTATTGGGTGTACTCGGTGCAGCTGTCGTAGGCACAATAAATCACCCAACCGGACTGCGTAAAACCCTTATCGCTTTTGGTAGTGTTGCAGTAGTTATCGGTGCTTCGGTGATATTGGTATTGACTGGTGATGTTCCTGTGATTACAAACTCTGCTGGTGTGGTATTGGATGACACTACAGGTTTGAGAATATCCGAAATCGGAATCTACGTTACATATACCGTTGCTGCTATTGCCGTATTGGTAGTATTGTACGATGTAGTGAGCGGATTTGTTCGCAGAATGTCAAAATAGTGTAAAAATTATCTATGGCTAGTAAAAAGAATATACCTGAAATCAACGCCTCATCGCAAGCGGATATCGCGTTCACCGTGCTTATCTTCTTCCTCGTGGTTTCCACTATGGATGTAGATACAGGTTTGGTGCGTGTGCTTCCACCGATGGCGGATGAGAACATCAACCAGGACGTCAAGGTAAAGGAGCGTAATCTTCTCTTGGTATTCGTTTCGGGTTCAGGTAGCATCATGGCTGGAGGAAAGATTATCCAACTCGACGCTTTGAAGGACAAAGCGAAGGAGTTTATCCTCAATGCCAACGATGACAAGAACCTCCCAGAGAAGAAACCTACCGATATCGAGATGCCAGATGGTTCGAAGTGGGTTTATCCGGTGAGCGAGGGTGTGATTTCGTTGCAGAATACTCGTGACACAAGCTATGAGCGTTATATCGAGGTTCAGAACGAACTTACTCGTGCATTCAACGAGGTGCGCGACGAACTCTCGATGACCAAGTTTGGTAAGGCGTTCAAGGATTTGAACGAGGATGAGTATAAAGTAATAACCAAGGCTATCCCGATGAAGATTTCGGAGGCAGAGCCACGTAGAATGATGAAGTAGTTATGGCAGTAATGAAGAAAAAGGGCGAGCGCACAGTGCCCGCTATGGCAACCACATCGCTTCCCGATGTCGTTTATATTGTCTTGTTCTTCTTTATGCTCTCTACCTCTATGCGTGAGCAGGAGTTGTTGGTAAAGCACGACTTGCCAGCAGCAACCGAGATTCAGAAACTCGAGAAGAAGAATTTGGTATCGTATATCCACATTGGTGAGCCAACCAAGAGTATGCAGGCCAAGTATGGCTCGGCACCGCGTATTCAGTTGAACGACTCGTACAAGACGACAAAGGACATTTTGGACTTTATCGCAGCTGAGCGTGACAATATGAATGAGTCGGATCGTGCCTCGATGGTAGTATGCTTGAAGGCTGATAAGGCAACCAAGATGGGTGTTATTGCCGACGTTAAGCAGGAGCTTCGTCGCGCTAATGCTCTGAAGATATCCTACGCTTCGTTGAAGCCGGGCAAAAAGAAGTAGTCCGAAGTTTCGACCAAAGCAACAATAGGGTAGCCCGCGAGGACTACCCTATTTTGTTTGGGGTTGGCGAGAATATATTTGCTAATACCATATATAATATATATCTTTGTAAGAGATATCAACCAACAAAATTACAATACATTATGAAGAAAACACTACTTTTGGTTTCTGCCTTTGCGGCTATGCTCTTTGCAGCGAGCGACGCAATGGCACACAACGACTTTAAGGAGGCGGCAGATCCTGTTGCGTTGAGCGATGAGGCGAAGGCTGCTTGGAAGGGTGTAGGCAAGGGCTTGCACGCTGCTTGGGGTTCGCCCGACTTTGTCTATTCGCGTAGCGAGGTGCCTCAAAACCTCACTGCAACCTACGCTACAGTAGCGTGGCGTGGCGAGAAGGCTTCGGCTCAGATTCTGCTCTGGACAGCCCAGGAGGCAAAGGGTGTGAAGTGCGAAATCTCGGAGTTTAAGTCGGCGAATGGCAAACTTCCGTCGTCGATTGCCGAGGCTCACTTTGTGCGCTACACTCTCGGCGATGCACAGTCGAAGTCGTGCTTGTGTGGTCGTCCGAACGGTCACCCTGCAATTCTGCAGGCAGATATGCTCGACAACATCGCTGTTATGGATGTTGCAGCGCAAACGGCTCGCCCTGTGTGGATCACGGTAAAGGTTCCGCAGAACGCGAAGGCTGGTGTTTATAAGGCTACGGTTAAGGTGTCGAGCGAGGCTGGCAATGTTGAGTTGCCACTCGAGGTTGAGGTCGTAAAGCAGAAGATGCCCGAGACAAAGGATTGGAAGTTCCACCTCGATTTGTGGCAACACCCATCGGCTGTTGCTCGTACAGCAGGCGTTGAGGTTTGGAGCGACGAGCATTATGAGGTTATGCGTCCGGTGATGAAGATGTTGGCAGATGCTGGTCAGAAGGTTATCACCGCAACATTGAACTGCGACCCTTGGCAGTATCAGTGCTTCGATGACTACGAGCCAATGATCTATTGGTCACTTCACGATAACGATGTGTGGAAGTACGACTATTCGCGTTTCGACAAGTGGGTAGAGTTTATGATGTCGCTCGGCATCGACAAGCAGATTAACTGCTACGGTATGTTGCCTTGGGGTAAGTGCCGTCTTGACTATCAGGATATGCGCTCTACAGCAAAGGATAACCGCAATCGCAAAATCAGCACCACTCCACAGGAGGCTAAGTACGAGCAGGTTTGGGGACCATTCCTCACAGACTTTGCAAAGCACCTCAAGGAGAAGGGTTGGTTGCACAAGACCAATATGGCTATTGACGAGCGCAAGCCAGAGGATATGGATGTTGCTGCAGCGATGATTGCAAAGTATGCTCCGGAGTTGGGCTTTGCTATGGCAGATAACCACGACTCGTACAAGCGTTACGCCAATATGCGCGATGTGTGCGTAGGACAACGCCACTCGGTAATGGCGCAGGAGGAGATTGCGGCTCGTCGTGCAAAGGGCGATGTTTCGACCTTCTACGTATGCTGTAGCACACTCTTCCCTAATGCCTTCACCAACTCGCAACCATTCGAGTCGGAGTTGCTCTGCCTCTACGCTCTGGCATACGACTACGACGGTATGTTGCGTTGGGCTTACAACTCGTGGCCAGCACGTCCAGAGTACGACTCGCGTTTTCGTTATTGGGCTTCGGGCGACACCTTCATCGTCTACCCGGGTGCTCGTTCGTCGGTGCGTTTCGAGCGTCTGATTGATGGTATTGAGTTGTTCGAGAAGGTACACGCATTGCGTGCTAAGTATGGCGTTGAGAACAAGGCCCTCGCACCTGTCGAGGCTAAACTTGCCGAGATGCGTAAGTTGAACCTTAACAACCCATCGTATAATTGGACTGCGTTCCTTGCTGAAGCAAACAAACTCGTTAACGAGGCAGCAAAGCAGTTGGCAAAATAGATTTGCTACAATCAAAAATATAGGAGGCGACCCCAAAAAGTCGCCTCCTATATTATATATAATGTGGACTATTTCTCGTGCTGCATCATCCAATCGAGTCGCTCGGTGGAGAAAGCCTCGCGGCACAACTCCTCGCGTGAGCCTACGCGTATAACATCCTCGCGAATGATACCGCCCTCGTCGCGCACCAAGTCTGCGAAGGTGTCGAGTAGGGGTGCTACGGCGTAGATGTCGCTTGCCCCCTTAACCGAAAGTATTGGGGTTTTGGCAACCATCTTTGCGGAGATTGTCTCGTCAGGGTCTGCCGCAACGGCGATTGCTGCCGCAAAGGTGTCGCTATACTCCGACAACATACGCCATACACCACCTGCGCCAGATGCCTTGTAGGCGTCGGAGTAGCCGCAGATGTAGATGCGTGAGGCGTCTACGGCAGGGTGTTTACGCACATACTCATCTATCCAAGCCTTCAATACTTCGGGCATTGTAACGCGCGCAAGGGTGTTCGGGTTTTCGTCCCACTCATAGCCCGTAGGGCATTGCGGAGCCAACATAACTGCCTTTTCGTTGTTGGTGTTGAGGTAGTGCCATATGCGAATCATCGCATCCTGATGCAACTGCGCCTCGTTGTCCGATCCATTGGCATACTGACCGTGCAGAACAACCACCAGAGCAGCCTTGCCCTGTGCGCCTGTGTTGAAGTTGCACTCGCGATATTGGAGTGTGTTGCCTTCGTGCGAGAATGTTTTTGCACCGAAAAATTGGTCGATCATCGATGGAATAGATGGAGTATTGTCACTCTCCTTGGTGCATTGCAGCGACAGGGTTGCCACCGCCAATGCTAATGCTAAAAATCTAAATTTGGTTTTCATATAAGCAAAGTTTTAAGTTGTCCTTCTGCTTATTAAGAGACCAAATTGGCGCAAAGGTTAAAATGGGCGTGGAAAAATGGCGAAAAATTTCACTACGAAGGGTTACTGACCAATGGTCAAACTTCTGGAGCCTATATTCAACATTGCCACCAACTCCGACATCGAAGCGTTGTAACTCATCGCTATGTATGGAGGCGACGCGAACGAGGAGCGACACTCCACGATATAGGGATGCAGCGGCTCGGGCATAATACTCGAGATATCCATCAGCAGATGGGCGTTGTGTATAGATAGTGGCACTTCGTTCAGGTTCGGAAAGAGTATCGGCGAGTGGCTCGTGTCGGATGATATGTGGATGTTCACAAAGAGCGTCTTGCCATCCGTCGTGCCGGTGCTTTGAAGGCGGTGTGCCGCACTGCGTAGCATATCGTAGCCGGCATCCGACGCCTCGCCATCGGTAACATTGAATACCAACGGTGGAAAACTATCGCGATTCTCCTCGCGCGAGCACCACTCTTCGACGAGTTGGGTGACGCTGCAAATCATCTTATACATAGGCGTAGCACCTTGTGCCGCAGGCTTAACCCACAACGACACATCCTGCACGATGTTGCGGGTGTTGCCATTTATGGTTTTGTGGGCAAGGGTGTATGCTGTGCGAGGGACACTCCGACCAGCCAATGCCGTTATGGGATGGAAGGCGATATCCTCGCCCAAGAGAGAGTAGACCTGCTCGCCCGAGTAGCCCACAAGTGCTATGTCGTAGTAGTGGCGAATGGTGTTGTCGCGATGGGCGTGCAGAATCAACTCGTCGATAAGTTGTCCTACAACCACCGAAACAACCTCCGCTTTCGACAGGTTCCAACCGTTGAGCGACATACGACCACCCATCGAACACGATTGGTCGATGGCTATGACTATAGCCGCACGATGACGGCGTGTTATCTCTTGCGAATACATAACTACAGAGGCTCTATTCTTCCATCACTATATATTGCGAAGGTGCCATCCTCCCTCTCAATTTGCGACACTCCGTTGCGGAATGGCTTTATGCCTGTGCCGCGCCCGCAGGTTATTGCCACCTCGCCACGCTCGTTGATAAAGTGCCACACATCGTCCACGCGCAAGAGTGCAAACCCCTCGCTAAACTCAAATGCGAGGTCGTAGAGTGGTGGAATTACGAAGCGACCATTTACGGCATAACCCCAGTAACCTCCGTAGTATTCGAGTGTTGGTACTTGGCTCGAGGTTGAGCAGTTATAAGGTGTCGCTTCCAGCAGATTTTTGAGTTGTGGCAGTTCGTGACGAGGCGAACGGAGCAACTTTGCGATGCGGTAGTGGCGGGCATCGCCATGCTCGGCAAAGAGCGACTCTATGCGGTGTAGCATCTCGTCTTTGCCCTCAACGGCCAAGTGGGGCTGAACGAGCAGATAGTCCATAGTCGGCACCTCTCGCCCGATTGTGTCACTCGCAGCCATAGCCGCCAACGCCGTTGTAATCAGTGCAATAGGGTAGTCGTCTATCTCTGGACCAAACGAGCGTTTGTTGCGTTGAGGATGCTGAAATTGGCGTGTTCCAATCTCCACGCAGTCGTCTACCGCAAAGCCTTCGCGATACATCGCATCGAAGTCTATAAGGCGGAGCCCATCCTCCGAGAATATTATGTTTTCGGGTTTTATGTCGCCGTGCGCCCACTTCTCGTTGAGCAGTGCGAGGGCGAAGCGTTCGAACATCTGCGAGAGTGCCGCCATCTTCTTTGGGCGACAACACCACTCCTCAATCTTGCGTTGCAACGAAACACCTTCGTGCCAATCGCACAGCACTACATCTGCCAAAGTGTGCGTCGTGTCGCTTGCACACACGAGTAACTCCTTCTCGAAGTAGCGTTCGCCATATATTGCGCGTAGATTGGGATGATTACGCATATATACCCGCATCGCCATCTTGCGCCCTTGCGACTCAACCTCGAAGACAATCACCGAGTTGCCTGTCGAACAGCGCGGTTTGCCGCTACTCTCGTCGCAGATGGGGTGTATCTGCCGAGAGTGGAGCGTTCTCGACATAATATCTAAATGCTCCACCGAGAGTATGTATTGCGCAACCGCCGAAATCATACTGCGCTTCGGGTTACTGCAAAGGGTCGGCCTCGACACCCTCGAAGGTCATCTTTACCGGCAGGATGTTGCCCTCCTCGTCGAAGTGCAACTCGTCGATGCAGGTGCGGCGGTCGTCGCCATCGGTCGAGCCGAGTGGGTGGCGGTGATATACGATATAGTACTTATCGCTGCGTGGGTTGTGCATTACAGAGTGGTGTCCGGCACCTGTGCCAATCTCCATATCGGTCTGCAAAATCACACCTCGCGACTCGAATGGACCGAGTGGGTTGTCGGCTATGGCGTAGGCTACGCGGTAGTTATCCTTGCGCCACTTACCCTCCGACCACATAAAGTAGTACTTGCCATCCTTGATAAACATAAATGGACCTTCGACATACTCGCCCGGGGTAATCTCTTTGAAAATCTCTCCGTCCTCGAAAGGTACAAAGCCCGTGAAGTCGTCGTTCAACTTGCCAACGTTGCAGTGCTTCCAACCACCGTAATACATATAGTAGGTGCCGTCCGTATCTTTGAATACAAACTGGTCGATAGGTTGCGCACCGTTGATAATATCTTGGATAAGAGGCTTGCCGAGGTGGTCTTTGAAGGGACCTGCGGGGTTGTCTGCCACCGCTACACCGATACCTCCGACTTCGCCTTGCTTGACATTATTACCCGAGAACATAAGGTAGTATTTGCCCTCTTTTTCGATGATTGATGGAGCCCACAAAGCGTGTGTGAGCCACTTAATCTCGGTGTTGTCGATTATGCGCTCGTGCTTTGTCCAAGTTACGAGGTCCTTCGACGAGAAGGCGTCAAAGTGCAACTGCTCGGGAAATGGCTTCGACCAGGTTGGATAGACCCAATAGGTGTCGCCAAAAATCACACCCTCGGGGTCGGCATACCACCCCTCTACGATAGGGTTACCACTGCGTTTTGTCTCGGCGCACGAAAAGGCAACCAATGCCAATAGTGCTGTTGCAATAAACTTCGGAAATCTCTTCATCTTATTAAGTTTTTTAGGTTAATTCTTTACTCTGTATGCTCTCTGAATACCTTTTATTCGCATTATGGCGTATATCAGCGTATCGACAACATTCACCGAAGGCACCTCGACACTAATGGTGCCGACACCCGTGCCGTCGCCTCGCGAGTTGAGATTAATGGAGCGGATATTCAGCTTCATATCGCGGCTCACAACCTCGGTAATCTGATTCACCAAGCCCGCCGAGTCGTTGGCGTGTATCGCAATCGTTACGCGGAATGCACCCTGTGCGCTCTCTCGCCACTTCGCCTCCATAATGCGATATGGGTACTGCTCGCGCATACGCTTGGCGTTAGGGCAGTCGGTGCGATGGATGGTGATACCCGTATTTATGGTCACAAAACCGAATATGTCGTCGCCTTTGATTGGGTTGCAACACTTAGCGAGTTTGTAGACTATGTTGTTTATGCTCTCGTCGATGACGAGCGCATCGCTCGATGGCTTAACTTGCGTTGAGGTGGTTGCACGGCGGCGTGCCTCTGCCTCCGCCTCTGCTGCGCGACGCTCCTCGTCAGCCTCGCCCGAGAGCCACTTCGTAAGCACCTCCTTCACTACGGCGAGGTCTATTTTCTCCTCGGCAATCAATTCGTAGAGGGCTGTGCCGGTACGCTGCTTATAGTATTTGCAGAGGTAGGCAACAACCTCGTCGATGCTCTTGGTTATCTTCCAGTTTTTCAACTTACGCTCCAACTCCTCGCGTCCGAGGTTGGCACTCTTCGCCTGCTCTTCGCGCATCACCGACTTAATCTTGCTCTTCGCTTTGGCGGTAACTACAAAGTTCAGCCAATCCGACTTAGGCTGTTGGTTCTTCTGTGTCAGAATCTCGACGATATCTCCGTTGTGCAACTGCTCGCGAATAGGCACTGCGCGACCATTGACCTTACCACCCGAGCAGGTGCATCCCAGATTGGAATGGATGTCGAATGCAAAGTCCAACACCGTAGCCCCTTCGGGCAACTTGCGGATGTCGCCATTTGGCGTGTAGACGAAAATCTCGCCCGAGGCTGGCGTTGCATCAAATCGCTCGGCTATATCCTCCTTGGTTTCGCTCATCGTTTCGCGCAGACGCTGCAACCACTTTTCGCTGGTTTGTGCGCCCTGATTTACCCCCTTATAACGCCAGTGCGCAGCGATACCCAACTCGGCTATGTTATCCATACGCTCGGTGCGAATCTGAATCTCTACCCACTTGCCATCACCTGCCGCCACGGTGGTGTGCAACGACTCGTAGCCGTTTGACTTAGGGATAGATATCCAGTCGCGCATTCGGTCGGTATTTGGGGTGTAGAAGTCACTCACGATGGAGTATGCCAACCAACATTGCGCCTTCTCGAGATTCTCGGCACAGTCGATGATAATACGTATGGCGAATATGTCGTAGACACCCTCGAACGCCACCTTTTGCTTGCGCATCTTGTTCCAAATCGAATAGACCGACTTTGTTCGGCTCTTGATGTGGTACTTTATGCCCGCTGCGTCGAGTCCGTTGCGTATAGGCTCTACAAAACGCTCAATAAAGTCCAAACGCTCCTTCTCGCCTTCGCGCAACTTGTCGGTTATGTGTTTGTAGTCGGCAGGCTCGAGTTGCGAGAGCGAGAGATCCTCCAACTCGCTCTTTATGTTGTAGAGTCCGAGTTTGTGGGCAATCTGTGCGTAGAGGTTCATCGACTCCCACGACTTCTTCTGTCGCTTCTCCTCGGGGAACATCGCTATCGAGCGCATCACTTCGAGTCGGTCAGCGAGTTTGATGAGAATCACGCGAGGGTCCTCCGAGTACGACACAATCATATCGCGAAAGTCCGACGCCTGCTCGTGCTGGGTGTTGAGTTTCAACTCCGAGATGCTCGCCAAACCCACAACAATGCCTACCACCTCCTCGCCAAACTCCTTACGGATGATTTCGAGTAGGGCTTCGAGTGCCTCGTCATCATTCGATGCTGCCACTATGCGCACGGTGTCGTGGAGTATGGATGCGAGTGTGGAGTTGCGACCAAGTCCCACCTCGGTGGCGACAATATGTGCCACCTCTACAGCGTGGTCGAGCATCGGCGTACCGTCGTAGCGGGTCAAGCCCTCCATTCGCTCCTCCGCAAATACCAACGCCTTATCCACCAACGCCTGTGTAGTGGTGGAGAACTGCTTTGCAACCGCATTTCGCAGTTTGCTATATCTCTCAAATAGTGCCATTAGTTTTCCGTTTTCCGCTTTCCGCTTTCCGTTTTACAATATACAAACGCTCTCCGGCGGTGGCGTATTGCGTGCGCTCCTCTTCGGAAAGTCGCTTTTCATACTCTATCTCCTCCGCCTCGAAGCCGCACTCTCGAAGTCGCTCCACATAGTCGCGCCCGTAGATGCGACGGTGATCGTACTGTCCAAACACCCGCGCACGCTCCTCTGGCGAGGTTATCGAGTCATCCTCGAAGGTCGTTGCTCGGTCGAGGTCTTGTGGTACCAATACCACACCCCAACCTCCCGGGCGAAGTATGCGGTGCAACTCGCGCAAAGCCCTCCTGTCGTCCTCGACGTGTTCGAGAATATGGTTGCAAATCACCACCTCCACACTCTCATCTTCGAGTGGAATATCCTGAATGTCGAAGTGCATCTTCGCCAATGGACTCTCCAAGTCGGCGGTGAGGTATTTCTCGGCGTGAGCAACGCCATAGTGTTGTTCAAATTGGCGTTTCAACGCAACCTCTGGCGCAATGTGCAACAGCGTAGGGTAGCCCTTCAGAAGTTCGGTTTCGCGCTCGATGTAGAGCCACAACAAGCGGTGTCGCTCCAATGCCAAGCAACGAGGACAGAGCGCATCTTTGCGTGATACGCCATAGCCGTAAGGCAAAAACTCGCGTACCTGCTTATTGCAAATTGGGCATTTGCGCCCACGACCTACATACCATATGCTCAACAACGGCACACCCCAACCAGCAACCCTCTGCAAGAAGGTGCGTGGCAGGTGATTCAAGGACCACTTAACTATGTTCTGAATAGCACCCATAAAGGTTTGTCCATCAGCCGTTAGCCTATTTACTGTTCAATAATTTTGTTGAGGTCATTCTCCGCTTTGCGCAACTTCTCGCGGCAGAGGGCAATCAACTCGGTGGCGCGTGCCACACGCTCCGAGAGGGTGTCGATGCTGTTCTGCTCCTCGCGCAACGATTTTAGTATAGCCTCAATCTCCGTTATCGCCTCTTTGTAAGTCATATCTTTCGCTATTAGCTCTTTATTATTTTGGTGATTTTGCTCTCAATCTCTCCGTCGGCAAGCGATGTGGTGATGGTGTCGCCAACGGCTACATTACCCACACTTTGCAACGCCTTGCCCTCTTTGCGTGCAATGGCATAGCCGAGGCGGAATATGCGCTCGGGGGCGAAGTTAGCCACCAAATTTGCTATGCCGTCGAGCCTTTGCGCTTCGCCTTGCAGGGTGCGCTCGGCGAGGTGTCGCACCTCGGCCGAAAACTGCTCCAAGCGGAGTGCCGCAGTGTGAGTGGCCTGGCGACAGATATCGCGCAACGAGATGGCGCAATACTCCAACGCTCCGTCGAAGTCGGCTGCGCGCTGATCTATCCACGCTGCCACCGCCGTAGGCGTTTTCAGTGGCGTATGAGCCACCATATCGGTTACGCTCGTATCCTTATCGTGTCCGATGCCCGTCAATATCGGCAGGGGCATCTGCGTAACGGCGAAGGCGAGGTGGTAGGAGTTGTAACACTCCAAGTCGCTGGTCGAACCTCCGCCACGAATTATGGCTACGGCATCGAACTCATCGCTACGCTCCGCTACGGCGTAGAGTGCCGCCACGATGCTCTCGTCGCACCTCTCGCCCTGCATTGTCGCCTCGAAAAGTTCGGTTTCGATGCGGTAGGCACTTCTGCCCAACTCCTTCATAAAGTCTTGATAGCCAGCCGCTGTAGCACTTGAAATTACCGCTACTCGTTGCACCACCAACGGCATCTTTTGCTCGCGGTTTAAATCCCATACGCCCTCCTTCTGCAACTGCTCGATGGTCTGCTGACGACGACGCTCCATATCGCCGATGGTGTGCAGTGGGTCAATCTGCTGAATCTGCAACGACATACCATACACGGCGTGGTGCTGCACCGTCGCCTTGAAGAGAATCTTCATTCCCTTCGTCAGACGTTGTCCCGTTTCTCGCTCGAAGCGACCTATGGTGTTCATCACCTGCGAACGCCAAATCGTAGCCCTCGCTTGCGCCTCTGTTGCCCCCGTCTTCTCGTTTTTCTCAATAAGTTCGATGTAGCAGTGCCCCGAAGCGTTGATTTTCAGGTCGGCAACCTCCGCACATACCCATACCGGCTGACTAAACGTGTCAGCCAATGTAATAGAGATTATTCCCTGCAATTGCGCCAGGGTTATGTGCTTTTTCTCTTCCAATTTGCTTATCGAATTACAATATACGGCTCTTTCGGCATCTCCTTTCCCTTTGGGAGTTGCACCGACAGCACGTAGTCGCTCTCGACCGCTTTGCCCTGCTTGGTTGCAGGTTGCCACTTCGGCATATTCTGCAATGCGCGCAACACTCGTTTGCGTAGTTGGTGGTCGGTGGATTGCAAAACGTCGCCCAAACGGAACGAGCCATCTGCTCCAATGGTGTATCGTGCCACAAAGCGCGCCACACCCCAACTATCGTCCCACTTCACTCGCTCCGCAACATAGTCGGCAAGCGAGCCTCCGCCCGTAAACTCCGCCTCTTTGTCGTAGCGTAGAGTTACGATGATAACGCCATTGTTCGCCCTCTCGCCATACTTGGCAACGCTCTCCTCGTTGGCTGCGAGGTGGTCGATATGTTCGATATTCTCCTCCGGAATATGCCTCACACTCTCCATCTCCACTCCGTTTACGATATATAACGGAGTCTGTGTCTGCGCCGAGGCAGACACAAAATGCAGAATGCAGAATGCAAAATTCAGAATTAAAAATCTTTTCAATTCTTCTAAAAGGCTAATGGCTAATGGCCAATGGCTAAAAGCCGATTTATCCCAGCTCCTGCTCCTTCAAACGCTCTGCATTTTCGGCTACGATAAGGTGATCGATGCAGTCCTGAATATCGCCGTCCATAAATGCCGAGAGATTGTAAATCGTATAGTTGATGCGGTGGTCGGTGATACGTCCCTGCGGATAGTTGTAGGTACGAATCTTTGCCGAACGGTCGCCTGTCGATACGAGAGTCTTACGCTTCGAGGCAATCTCGTCGAGGTACTTCTGGTACTCGAGGTTGAATATACGGGTACGCAACTCCTCGAACGCCTTCTCGGTGTTCTTAATCTGCGACTTCTGATCCTGGCACTGCACCACGATACCTGTTGGGATGTGGGTGAGTCGAATAGCCGAGTAGGTGGTGTTCACCGACTGACCGCCCGGGCCCGAAGCACAGAATATATCCTTGCGAATATCGTTCCACGAAACCTCCACGTCGAACTCGTCAGCCTCAGGCAATACAGCCACCGAAGCAGCCGAGGTATGCACACGACCCTGTGTCTCGGTCTGTGGCACGCGCTGTACGCGGTGTACGCCCGACTCGTACTTCAATGTGCCGTATACGCTGTCGCCCGTAACCTTCAGGATAACCTCCTTGTAGCCACCAACAACACCCTCCGAGAACGAGGTTACTTCGTAACGCCAACCCTTCGACTCGATATACTTGGTATACATACGGAACAAATCGCCGGCAAAGAGTGCCGCCTCGTCGCCACCCGTACCGCCACGAATCTCGAGAACTGCATTTTTGCTATCCTGCGGATCCTTCGGGATAAGGAGCAACTTAATCTCCTCCTCCATCTGCTCGATTGCAGGTTCCAACTCGGCAATCTCCATACGTGCCATCTCGCGAAACTCCTCGTCCTTCTCGTTTGCGAAGATATCCTTTGCATCAGCCAGAGCCTGAATAGCCTTGCGGAAACGCTCCGAGGTCTCGATGATAGGCTCCAACTCCTTGTACTCCTTGTTGTACTGAACAAACGACTTGACGTCGGCAATCACCTCGGGGTCGGTAAGTTTCTGTCCCAACTCCTCGTACTTGATTTTCAAACCGTCAAGGCGCATCAAAATTGAACTTTCTGCCATAAATGTTTAGTTTGCCATCAGCTGTTAGCCATTAGCTATTAGCCTTTATTGTTAAAAATTATTTTTACTTCTACTATTTTGCTTATTTCAACTCTTTCAACCAGCGGAGCAATAGGTGTTGCCACTCCTTCTGATACGAGAATTTGTCGTAGTTGCCCCATCCGTGCTTGCCCTCGGGGAAGATGTACATCGCCGCCTTAACGCCGTGGTAGCGCAATGCTGCGTAGTACAACGCCGCACCTGCCGCAGGTACGGTGGTGTCGTCGTCGCTCAAAATGAGAATTGTTGGAGGGGTCTGCTCGCTTGCGATTTTGTCCATAGCCCACTCGTCAGCCTCGGCTGCGGTGTGCGACTTGCCCAGCAGGTTGCGGAACGAGCCTTTGTGTGTATTGAAATCGCCTGCTGTCAACACCGGATAGAACAAAATCGAGTAGTTTGGTCTATCCTCTACGGCCGGAATATTCGAAGCCGAAGCCGCCAAATGTCCACCCGCCGAGAAGCCCATGATACCCACCTTTGTAGGATCCAAACCCCACTTCTTTGCCTTTTTACGCACGATGCGGATAGCCTCGACAGCATCCTCGAGCGGCACCTCCTTGTGTCCGTTCGGAAGGCGATATTCGAGTACAATGCCCGTGATGCCATTCTTGGCGAGCCACTGAGCCATCAGGTAACCCTCCTGGTCCATCGATAGTTTGCCGTAGCCACCGCCCGGGCAGATTACTACCGACTGTCCCGTAGCCTTCGTCTTGTCGGCGTGGTAGATATACATTACCGCCTCGGTGGTATTTACCAAACGGTTTGGTGTTGCGTCGTATGCCTCGCCCGTCAAACCATTCGAGTGAGGGGCTTTGTCATTGTCCCAGATAACAATTTTCTCGTCCTCGAACAGCGGTGTTCGTGTCTTCTCCTGTGCCTCTGCCGAGAGGAGTGATGTGCCTAAAATAGCCATAATCAAGATAAGTTTTTTCATAATTCAACTCTCCTTTATTTCTTTTTGTTCAATAGTTTTAACCATTTGTCAAGAGCCTCTTGCCACGCCTTTTCGTAGCGGAATCCCTTGCGGCAGACCCAGCCGTGTCCTCCATCGGGAAAGATGTGCATCGACGCCTTCACTCCGTGATACTTCAACGCCTGATAGTAGAGTATCGAACTGAGTGGCGGCACTGTGCCGTCGTTATCGCTCAATAGGAGGATTGTTGGCGGTGTAGTTGCCGTAACACGATTCTCCAACGAGTAGTACTCTCGCGCAGCGAGTGGGTGCGCTTTGCCCAACAAGTGTATAAATGTGCCTTGGTGGGTCATACTGCTTACGCCCGAGATAACGGGGTAGAACAGCACGGTAAACGCTGGTTTTTTGCCATCCTCTGTGAATGTCGATGTGTAGGCTGCGAGGTGTCCGCCGGCTGATGAACCACAGATGCCCACTTTTGCAGGGTCTACGCCCAACTTTTTGGCATTCTTGCGCAGATACTCCAAGCCCGCTTGTGCATCCTCGAGAGGTACTTCCTTATGGCCAAAGTTTGGAAGGCGATACTTCACAACCAAAGCGGTAACGCCAATGCTCTTGAAGTACTCGGCAATGCCAAAACCCTCGCGCTCGATGCAGACATTTCGGTAGCCTCCGCCCGGTAGCACCACAACTGCCTGTCCCGTTGCCTTCTCGGCATCGGCTTTGTAGAGGTAGAATACCGTCTGCGAAACATTGGCTATATGTCCAGCCTTGCTGCGTGTTTCGTCCGCCGTAATCTCGTTCGAGTGGGGTGCCGTTTTGTTGTTCCAATGCTTGATGATTTTGTCGGCATTGCACGGAATCTCCACAAAGGTCTGCTGTGCCGATGCACCTATCATCAAAACGATGGCAAAAGTGAAACTTAAAAGTCGTTTCATAGTCGATAACCTATTTTACGATATTGATAATCTTGCCCGGAACAACGATAATCTTCTTCGGAGCAGCACCTTCCAACCACTTTTGCGCCTCCTCCTTTGTTACGATATCCTTCTGAATATCGGCTGGCGAGGTTGTGAGTGGGTACTCCTGCTTGAAGCGGAGTTTGCCGTTAATCATTACAGGGTACTCGAATGCGCTCTCCACGAGGTACTTCTCCTCGCATACAGGATACGAAGCGTCGCATACGCTATCCGAGTGTCCCAACATCGACCACAACTGCTCGGTGATGTGTGGTGCAAATGGAGCGAGGAGCACGGTGAGAGGCTCCAAAATCTCGCGCTTGTGGCACTCGCCCAACTCGTTCACGCAGATCATAAACGCTGCTACCGATGTGTTGAACGAGAAGTTCTCGATATCCTCGCGAATCTTCTTGATGGTCTTGTGGAGTGTCTTCAACTCCTTGTCGGTTGCCTTCTCGTCGGTTACCGCCCACTCGCCTGTGCGGGTGTGGAACAGACGCCAGAAGCGACGGAGGAACTTATGTACGCCATCGATACCGTTGGTATCCCAAGGCTTCGACTGCTCCAATGGACCGAGGAACATCTCGTACATACGCAATGTGTCGGCACCATACTGCTCGACGATATAGTCTGGGTTTACGACGTTGAACATCGACTTCGACATCTTCTCGACTGCCCAACCGCAGATGTACTGACCATTCTCGAGGATAAACTCTGCATCGGCAAACTCTGGTCGCCAAGCACGGAACGCCTCGAGGTCAAGAATATCATTTTTGACGATGTTCACATCGACGTGAATCTCCTGTGTTTCGTACTCGTTGCGGAGGTTGAGCGACACAAACTTGTTGGTGCCAACCACGCGGTAAACGAAGTTCGAACGGCCCTGAATCATACCCTGATTTACGAGTTTGCGGAATGGCTCGCTCTCGCACACATAACCGAGGTCGTAGAGGAACATATTCCAGAAACGCGAGTACATAAGGTGTCCCGTAGCGTGCTCGATACCTCCGATGTAGAGGTCTACGCTACGCCAATAGTCGTTTGCCTCCTTCGATACGAGAGCCTCCGAGTTGCGAGGGTCCATATAGCGAAGGTAGTATGCCGACGAACCTGCAAAACCTGGCATTGTCGAGAGCTCATACTCCCAACCCTCAACGCGTGCCAATGGTGGCTCGCCCTGCTCGGTTGGACCGAAGTTCTCGATTGGTGGCAAGGTGAGTGGCAACTCGCTCTCGTCGAGCGGAAGTGCTACGTCGCCATTGTAGCGAATTGGGAATGGCTCGCCCCAGTAACGCTGGCGCGAGAATATAGCGTCTCGAAGACGGTAGTTTACGAGTTTCTTACCAAGACCACGCTTCTCGACCTCGGCGAACATCTCGACGATAGCAACCTTTACATCCTTGCCATTGATGAAGTCCGAGTTGATGAGGCAACCCTCCTTTGCATCGTACGACGACTCCTCGAGGTTTCCTCCCTCGACTACAGGCACGATATCCAAACCGAAGTGACGTGCAAAGGCGTAGTCGCGTGAGTCGTGCGCCGGCACAGCCATAATTGCACCTGTACCATAGCCCGCCAATACGTAGTCCGAGGCGTAGATTGGAATGCGCTTATTCGTGAATGGGTTTGTGGCGTATGCTCCAGTGAATACACCGCTCACACGCTTTGTCTCGGCAATACGCTCGCGCTCGCTGCGCTTCTTGGTCTGCTCGACGTACGCCTCGACTGCCTCCTTCTGCTCGGCGGTGGTCATATCCATAAGCCACTCGTGTTCCGGAGCCACAACCATAAACGTTACGCCGAAGATAGTATCAGGGCGAGTGGTGAAAATTTCGAGCTTGCGAGTTGAGCCGTCAGCCATCTCGGCGTCGAAGAACACCTGCGCACCCTCCGAACGACCAATCCAGTTGCGCTGAATCTCCTTCAACGACTCGCTCCACTCGAGCGAGTCAAGGCCGTCCAACATACGCTGTGCATAGGCGGTAACGCGCAACAACCACTGCTTCATTCGCTTCTGCTCCACAGGGTGTCCACCGCGCACAGACAAGCCGTCCTTAACCTCGTCGTTGGCGAGTACGGTGCCAAGTGCTGGACACCAGTTAACCATTGTGTCGGCACGGAAAGCAAGACGATAGTTCTGCAATACCTGCTCCTTCTCCGCCTCGCTCTTTGCGGCCCACTCCTCTGCCGAGAAGTGCAACTCGGTGGTGCAAGCAGCATCCACGCCCTCGCTACCATACTTCTCGAAGTGTGCTACGAGGTCGGTGATAGGCTCTGCCTTTGCAGTGGCGTTGTTGTAGTAGTGTGCGAACATTTTCAAAAATGCCCACTGTGTCCACTTATAGTACTCTGGCTCGCAGGTGCGAACCTCTCTGCTCCAATCGTACGAGAAGCCAATCTTATCCAACTGCTCACGATAGCGAGCGATGTTCTGCTCGGTGGTGATTGCTGGGTGCTGACCGGTCTGAATAGCATACTGCTCTGCAGGCAATCCAAATGCGTCGTAACCCATTGGGTGTAACACGTTGTAACCGCACAAACGCTTATAACGCGAGTAGATGTCCGAGGCGATATATCCGAGTGGGTGTCCTACGTGCAAACCTGCTCCCGATGGGTATGGGAACATATCCAAAACATAGAACTTTGGACGCGAACTATCTACCTCTACTTTGTAGATGCCGCGCTCCTTCCACTCCTTTTGCCATTTACTCTCAATCTCTTTAAAATTGTACTCCATAGCTGTATCTGAATTATTTTTTTGATTACTCTGCTTCTCGTGCGTGCATTGCGTGTACGTGCCTACGCACATTCAATCGGCAAAGATAGTAAAATAAAAGGAAAACGCAAAAAACAGTTTCGAGCCGATAAAATCAACGAGATTTGAGGCGGTAGCGAGTGCGTTTTTTCATTGGTTGCGATGCTCTTGTTGCTCCTATTTTTTCGCCCCAAAATTCCTCAAAATCACCCTTACTGCCCCTCGATTTTTGTAATTTTTTCGAAAAAAATCAATCGTCGCAAAAAATGTTAATAACTCGCAAAAATCACAAAATCGCAAATTTTTAATGTGCAGAAAATCAACGATTTGCAAATTTAATGATAAGTGAAAACTATTTTGTGTGTAAAAATATAAGAAAAAAGAATGAATATACCCTCCAAACAGGGCTGATTTTGCCCTCTTCGGAGGTAAAAAAAGTCCATATATATATTGTAATTCAAAAATTTTGCGTACCTTTGCGAGCCTTTTGGCGAAAAGAAATAGAGATTTGGGGCGTCAAACCCCCGTGATTATTAACAAATTAAAGGTTTAAAATGCCAACAATTCAACAGTTAGTTAGAAACGGCCGAGCAAAGATGGAGGACAAGTCGAAGTCTCCAGCTCTGGCAGCGTGTCCGCAGCGCCGTGGTGTTTGTACCCGTGTTTACACTACAACACCAAAGAAGCCTAACTCGGCTATGCGTAAGGTTGCGCGTGTAAGATTGACCAATGGCAAGGAGGTCAACGCCTATATCCCAGGAGAAGGCCACAACTTGCAGGAGCACTCAATTGTATTGGTACGCGGTGGTCGTGTAAAGGACCTTCCGGGTGTTCGTTACCACTTGGTTCGTGGTGCGCTCGATTCAGCAGGTGTTGACGGTCGTCGTCAGCGTCGTTCGAAGTACGGTGCAAAGCGTCCAAAGGCGGGTGCAAAGAAGTAATCTAAAAAGGAAACATTTATTAACAGAGAAAGAAAATGAGAAAAGCTAAGCCAAGAAAGCACACTCTACTTCCTGA
Organism: Alistipes sp.; assembly: GCA_045653565.1. GTDB lineage: Bacteria > Bacteroidota > Bacteroidia > Bacteroidales > Rikenellaceae > Alistipes. The sequence goes on along the minus strand of JAZOMA010000039.1, from coordinate 996 downwards.
TCCACAGTTCAACGATGTTGAGGTAACTCGCTTCGTAAACAACTTGATGTTGGATGGCAAGAAGAGTATTGCCTACACAATTTTCTACAATTCGTTGGAGTTGGTAGGTAAGAAGATGAAGGATGCTGATAAATCTCCAATTGAGGTTTGGAAACAAGCCCTTGAGAATGTCACTCCGCAAGTCGAAGTTAAGTCTAAGCGTATCGGTGGTGCGACATTCCAGGTTCCAATGGAGGTTCGTCCAGAGCGTAAGGTCTCTATTTCGATGAAAAACCTTATTTTGTTCGCACGCAAGCGTTCTGGAAAGTCAATGGCAGAGAAATTAGCTGGCGAGATAGTAGATGCCTACAACTCGATGGGTGCAGCCTTCAAGCGTAAGGAGGAGATGCACCGTATGGCAGAGGCTAACAAGGCATTTGCACACTTCAGATTCTAAAAACAGAGGTAAACGATGGCAAGAGATCTTAAATACACTCGTAATATCGGTATCATGGCTCACATCGATGCCGGTAAGACTACCACTTCGGAGCGTATCCTCTTCTACACTGGTAAGACTCACAAGATTGGTGAGACTCACGAGGGTGGTGCTACTATGGACTGGATGGTTCAGGAGCAGGAGCGTGGTATTACCATTACTTCAGCTGCTACAACCGCATTCTGGAACTACAATGGAAACCAGTATCAGATCAACCTTATCGACACTCCGGGCCACGTTGACTTCACAGTTGAGGTTGAGCGTTCACTCCGCGTGCTCGACGGTACAGTAGCTACATTCTGTGCGGTTGGTCGTGTACAGCCACAGTCTGAGACTGTATGGCGCCAGGCTGACAAGTATGGCGTTCCAAAGATCGCTTATGTAAACAAGATGGACCGTGTAGGTGCTGACTTCTTCGCAGTAATCGACGAGATGAAGGAGAAGCTTGGTGCACGCGCAGTTCCAATCTGTATTCCAATCGGTGCTGAGGATAAGTTCGACGGTATCATCGACCTCGTTGC
>JAZOMA010000038.1:0-13596 GCA_045653565.1 Alistipes sp. | reverse complement strand
TAACATCGGTAATCTCCTTGTACATATCGAACAAGTTGCCATAACGCTGCTTGATAACCTCCTTACCCAAACGCTCGATAGCGGTCTTGAAGTCGAGGAATACAGCCAAACCTGTCTCGTTCACGCCATAACCTGCATCGCAACGCTCCTTAGCTGCACGAGATGCAACATCACGAGGAACCAAGTTACCAAATGCCGGATAACGACGCTCCAAGTAGTAGTCACGATCCTCCTCAGCAATCTGCGAAGGTTTCAAAGTGCCCTTACGCAAAGCCTCAACATCCTCCAACTTCTTTGGAACCCAGATACGACCGTCGTTACGCAACGACTCCGACATAAGAGTCAACTTCGACTGCTGTGTGCCGTGTACTGGAATACAGGTTGGGTGAATCTGAGTGAAGCAAGGGTTTGCGAAACCTGCACCCTTACGGTAGCACTGGAATGCTGCCGAGCCGTTCGATGCCATAGCATTGGTCGAGAGGAAGAATACATTTCCGTAGCCACCGGTAGCGATAACCACTGCGTGAGCACCGTGACGCTCAATCTCGCCTGTTACGAGGTTACGAGCGATGATACCTACAGCCTCGCCATTCTCGATTACAACGTCGAGCATCTCGTGACGAGTGTACGACTTAACCGAACCTGCAGCAATCTCCTTATTCAATGCAGCGTAAGCACCGAGCAACAACTGCTGACCGGTCTGACCACGAGCATAGAATGTACGCGATACCTGCGCACCACCGAACGAACGGTTAGCCAACAAGCCGCCGTACTCACGAGCGAAAGGTACACCCTGCGCTACGCACTGGTCGATGATGAGGTTAGAAACCTCTGCCAAACGATAAACGTTAGCCTCACGAGCGCGGTAGTCACCACCCTTGATTGTATCGTAGAAAAGACGATATACCGAGTCGTTATCGTTCTGATAGTTCTTTGCAGCGTTGATACCACCCTGTGCAGCGATAGAGTGCGCACGGCGTGGAGAGTCCTGAATGCAGAATACCTTTACGTTGTAACCCAACTCGCCGAGCGAAGCAGCTGCACTCGCACCACCGAGACCGGTACCTACAACGATAATATCCAACTTACGCTTGTTAGCGGGGCTAACAACCTTGATGGCTGCCTTGTGGTTGCTCCACTTTTGAGCCAACTCACCAGCAGGAATTTTGGAATCTAATTTGAATGCCATATCTTTTTATAATTTTTATTTCCTGAAACAATCAATTTGCTCTATTGTGTTAGCAAGCACAGCAAGGACATACGCTCTGGAGGTAGAACCATACCAAAACAACTGCAAAGCCGCCAAAGATGAGAGTTGCTACGATGTACGACAAGCACTTAAGGCGTGGATACCAAGTGTCGTTTGCCCAACCTGCAGTCTGTAACATAGACCATACACCGTGAGTAAGGTGCAACCACAACGCTGCAAACCATACGAGATAGAGGACTACATTGTACCACTGCGAGAAGGTGTACTGAATGATTGCTGCACCATCGGTTGGCGAAACAAGGCTACCGTCGGCAAGGGTTACAACGTGGTTACCGAGCAACTCCTGCAACTGCATCTTTGCCCAGAAGTGCGAGAGGTGCAACAAGAGACCAAGAATCACGATAACGCCCAAAAGGAGCATATTCTTCGATGCCCACGAAACACCCTTCTCGGTTACTGTAACTGCATAGCGCACATTACCACGAGCGTTGCGATTCTGCCAAGTAAGCCAGAAAGCGTACGCAAAGTGAACAAATACGCCACCGCCCAAAATGACAGTTGCAACAAGTGCATACCAGTTAGCACCCAAGAAACCGCAAATCATATTGTAGGCATCTGCAGAAAAGATTGCCACAACATTCATTGACATGTGGAAGAGGATGAAAAGCACGAGGAAACAACCTGTGATGCTCATCACCAATTTTCTTCCGAGAGATGAATTAGTTAAAAAACAGCCCATAATTTTGAAATTAAATTTAAGATTTGTGTATATTTGTGAAAAGTTTGTTTTCTCCGTTTGTCCAAAAGGGTGCTTTTGTACGCATACCTTACTACAAAGATACGAATTGTTTGCGGAATAACAATACTTTTTGACGATTTTTTGCCACCAAAAACAAAGTTTTTATGATTGCCGACAATAAGCGCGCCCTACGAAAAGCCATACGCACCGAAATAGCCAAGTTGTCCGTCGAGGAGAAGAGAAGCCTTTCCTCGCAGATTTTCAACGAATTATTCGTTCTAAAAGAGGTTAAAGATGCCTCTGTCGTTGCGCTTTTTGTATCGCTCCACGACGAACCTTCAACCGATCTTGCCATCGAGCAACTTTCGCACCATAAACGAGTAGTAGTGCCTCGCATCGAGGGCGACGAGATGGAGTTCTACGACATTTCGGAGGGGTTGCAAAAAGGGGCATTCGGCATTATGGAGCCGCTATCAGCAGTCCCTATTTCGCCAGCCGAGATAGACGTTATGGTGCTACCCGGCGTCGCCTTCACACGCCAAGGATATCGACTTGGCCGAGGCAAAGGTTTTTACGATAAATATCTATCACGCAAAGGGTTTCGAGCCTATACCGTAGGCGTATGCTTCCCTTGTCAGTTGGTCGAAAATATACCCACAGAAAAACACGACAAAATTTTGGATAGCGTTGTAATTCTCTAATATTTTTTCTATCTTTGTGCGAATGTATATAACCACGCTATGAAACCTAAATCAACACTACTACTTACATTGTTTGCCGTACTTGCTATTTCGGCATCGGCACAAACGCCTCAAAACGAGGTAAATCTCAACGAAATGACCTTTGTGCGTCAATCTTTTGTACGTAACTTCTACAACTCGCAAAAGGTTATGAGTCAAATAAATATGGAGGGCACTGACCTATTCCTCAAGAACTCGGCAAATATCGTTGTAGAGCATAGCATTGTAGAGCCTACCCTAACACAAAATGGTCGCACGCTTCACATCGGAGCCAAGAAGGAGGGTGCTTCGGCAACGCTCCGCGTTGGTGCGTTCCACCCATATTTATGCTACGACGCTGTATTCGGTGATGTAGACAAGAACGAGGAGGTGGGAATAATTTTCTATCCCAACAATAACAAAGGCGACAAGATAAAGACCATATACAAAGATGGCAAAATTGTTTCGATTTTGCAGAGCGACAGTTCCGAGAAGGTGTTGGCTGAGGCAACAACCGAAAAGAGCAAAGAGGTGTCGCTGCGAGTGCAGTACACGGGTATGCGCTTTCACGTCTTTCGCCTATACGACAATGGCGTAGTAAAACTGTTATACAGCGTAGCGCACGACAAGCGAGCAATCGACAGTTGCATAAAAGATTCGTTTGGCTTAACAGTATCGTTGCCTAAAAACAGCGAGGTTACGCTCCACAAAGCGCAGAGTCTGCTCACTTGTGGCACAGGACAAGCCGACCCTCAGATTGTGCAGAACGTAGACGGCACGCCGCTTATTCGCGACGGCAAGTTGTGGATATGTTTCACCTCGCGCGGTTTCGAGCAGATTCGCGACTCGTATCAGGGCGTCTACTCGCTCGACATCGACTCGTATGAACTAAAGTTGGAGGGTGCGCTCTTCTTCGGTAAGGGCGATGGCAAAATCTACGGTTTCCACGCCACAAAGGTTGTCTACGACGACACGACGGGCGACTACTTGGTAATGACGACCACCCACGCCGACACTCACATTTTGGCATACTGCTCGACAAAGAGCGACATCTTGCATGGAATGCACTTCTTGGAGTGCAAGGAGCTGGATTTCCCTCACAACTACTCGCGTGCAAAGCACAAAGGCACCGAGGACCCCGACTTCTTCTTTGACAGCGAGGCAAAGAAGTGGCGTTTGGCATATTGTGCTATGAAGAATAAGTCGTGGACTACATTCCTCTGTGAAAGCGATAATTGGAATGGTCCGTACGAGGTAATAGCCGAGTCGCCAAAGAACAACAATACAGGATTGCGCATTACCACCGTAGGAGGTCGTCGCTACGTATTGAGCGGCGGACCAGGCACAACCTACTACATCTACGACTACCCTACCCTTCGCTACGAAGGCACCTTCCAGCAGCAGTACGCCAATGGAGGTTTCCGTGGTTGGCCAACCATCGTGCCGATACCTTACGGCAACTACGAGCGTTATTTGTGGATTACATTCGACCGAGGAGCGCAAACGGGTCGCTACTCCTACGGAACGCTATATTTCTACTTGGGAGATAAAATGTGGTTGAAAGAGAAAAAATAAAAATAGAGATAATGAAAAGGTTATTTTTTGGTTTAATTGCACTATTCGCGCTATCGGCGTGTGTAACGGGCGGAGATGATTTGGGGCTCGGAGATAACACGACGACAATAGGTATATCGTTGGAGCATACACGCACCTCGTTGGGCGAAAAGATGAACGGCTCTTACCCTGTGTACTGGAGCGAGGGCGACAAAATTGCCGTAAATGGCAAGGAGTCGGCAGAGGCAACAATCTGTGGCGACAACAAATCGTATGCGGAGTTTAAGTTCGATACCTCTATTGCCGCACCATTCTACATAACTTACCCATACACAGCAAGTTCCACCGCCGAACAGCCAAAGGTCGAGTTCCCTGCCGAGCAGCACTATACCGAGGGAACATTCGACACTGCAAGCGCGCCAATGTGTGCGTATGCAACCAAGCAGAGCAACATTCAGCTTTCGCACCTCGCAGGTATTCTGCGACTGCCCGTAAAGGCGTCGAGGGAGGGTGTCGTACTCGAAAAGGTGGTCGTTACCTCGACGAGCAACGCTTCGCTTTCGGGCATTTTCAACGTAGATTGCACAACTGCGACACTCACTCCAAACGAGGAGTGCAGCAATGTTGTTACCTACACGCTACCCGACTCTTTCGCACTCTCGACCAGCACCGATACGCTTCTCTATGTCTCGTTACCTGCGGGCATTTCGGGCAAATGCACCATCGAGTTCGTGGAGGCTTCGGGCAAGAAGATGACGGCTCAATGGAGTCTCAAAGAGCCTCTGAAACGAGGAGTTGTACGCGAATTCAAGAGCATCACCTACAAAGAGGGAGTATATAGCGAGTTGACACCAATGGCAGCCGAGGAGGAGGAGCTATTGATTCGCTATAAAACCATTTTCGGCTATGTGAAAGACACCAATGGTAACCCTATAAAAGATGTTCCCGTGACTGATGGTTTTACCATCGTTACAACCAACAACGAGGGTTACTACACAATGGACGTTTCGAACGACACGTGGTACATATATATAACACTCCCTTCGGAGTATGAGGTGCCGATTGATGAGAATGGACAGGCTTGCTTATGGAAGAGATATCCAAGCAGTTCGCCACGTTTCGACTTCACACTCACACCGCTTGCTAACGGCAAAGAGGAGAAGTTTGCACTTTTTGCATTTGGCGACCCGCAGGTGTCGAACGACACAAACCTCGCTCGTTTCTACAACGAGGCTGTACCTGCCATCAAGGCACGCTACGACGAGATGTCGAAAGAGATACCTTGCTACGGCATTACGCTGGGCGACATCATCTCGAACGGAACAACTGCCAACCGTGGCCATCTGCGAGTACCTATGCGTGACGGCTTCACGGTACAGAATGTTGGTTTGCCGGTATTTCACGTTATGGGTAACCACGACTGCAACTTCTACAACGCGAGCAAACCTATTTTCTCGGACGAACGCAACTCGACCTATCAAATCAAGGTGCAACGCGAATACGAGGATGTCTTTGGACCTGCCAACTTCTCATTCAATCGTGGCGATGTACACATCATCGGTATGCGCAACATCATCTACGTTAGCCACCTCGAACAGAGCGTAAAACTCGGCTTTATGGAGGAGCAGTACGAGTGGTTAAAACAGGATTTGGCACTCGTTCCGAAGGACCACACCGTGCTTTTCTGCGTACATATTCCGATGATGAGCAACACCACACTTTACAAGGTCCCTGAGGTTTTGGCGTTGTTGAACAACCACCCGAAGACGCACATCATTTCGGGACACCGCCACTTTGTGTGGAACTACGACTATGCCGCAGCTGGCACACCATACACCAATCTAAAAGAGACCGTTTGTGGTGCAGTATGCGGTTCGTGGTGGCAAACAAATCTCTGTGGTTGTGGCGCTCCTTGTGGCTACGGAGTATTCATAAGCGAGGGCAAGGATATTACGGATTCGTACCATATCGGTATTCACGAGGGTATGAACACTCGTTCACATCAGATGCGTCTTTACAGAGGTAATGCTATTTGTGGTGCAGCCATTCCGGAAGGCAGTGCAAACAAGAATGGCACATTGGGCTATTACGCCTTCAACTTCGACGATGATATACTACTCGCAAATGTATATTTTGCTAGCAACGAATGGACTATTAAGGTCTATGAGGACGATGTCTATTCGGGCGAGATGACGCTGCTACCTATGGTTCGACGTCCGACGCTTGCAAATTTTGCAGGAGACGGCTCTTGGGAGTCGCCATTCATATCAAAGAGCACGATAAGCCACGATATGTATGTTGTAGGCTTGATGCTTGGCGTTGATGGACGCGCCGATAACGCATCCGGTTCGCGCGACGAGTGCTACCATATGTATAAATATAAGTTAAAGAACAAAGATGCCCGCATCAGAGTGGAGGCAACAGACCAGTTCGGAAATGTCTACACCGAAACCCATATCACCGAGGGCACCGACTACTCTATCACCAAAGCGAAATAGAGCGTTTTAGCGATTACGAAACAAAGAGAGAGGTGGAGCATTTGCCCCACCTCTTCTCTATTAAAAATCGTCAATGATAAAGATAACGATCTTACGCCCCCCTAAAAATCAGAGATGATTGAGGGAATTTTTTGCCAAACAAAAAGCCGAGTGCGCAGCATACTTGGGCGTATGTGAGCAACTCGGCTACCGAAGTTTAACGCAGCAAACGCTGCTTAAAAACGATTTTAATTTCTTGTCAGAAGTCGTGGGATGTGGTGTATCGCAAAAGAAAGACCTTCGGGATAGTACTCAATCGTACAGCCAGAAGGTCTTTACTTTTTGGGATACGCCACAGATTGCGGCTTATCACAAGAAATTCTTACAAATTAGGATTAATCTTATGCCAATCCTCTACCGCTGGAATAACACCCATTGCGATAACCTCGTCACGAAGTGCGCAGAGGTGCTTGTACGACTCAACGAGAGTTGCGTGCTCCTCCTCGGTACCGTGAACTGGGAGAACCTCAACACCATTTGCATCGAGTTTGGTCTCCATAGCCATCATAATGTTCTTGAACTCGTCGTTGTTAACGTAGCAACCTGCAGGCCAACGGAAAGGCTCACCACCCATAGCAGCTGCAATCATCTGAATAGAAACGAGCGATGGGCTCTGGAACGACGAACGGCCACGGAGGTCGATGATGTTCTTACCACCCTGGATTACGCGCTGACGGAGTGCGTCCCAATCAGCCTGTGGCATACGCTCGGTGCCGATAATGTCGGTGAGAGGAGTGCCGTCAACAGTAGTAGTCGAAGCGAATACAGCCATCTGCTCGCCGTGACCACCATAGGTACGAGGGTTCACAACCTTGTCTGCCGAAACCTTGAGGTACTTAGCCAACTCCGAACGAAGACGAGTCGAGTCGAGAGCAGCCAAAGTGGTAACCTGCGAAGGCTTAACACCTGCATAGATCAAAGTGATAAGACCGGTAATGTCAGCAGGGTTGAAGATAACCACGATGTGCTTTACATCTGGGCAGTACTGCTTGATGTTCTTACCAAACTCGGCAGCAATCTCTGCGTTACCCTTCAACAAATCCTCACGGGTCATACCTGCCTTACGTGCAGCACCACCCGACGATACTACATACTTCGCATCGGTCAAAGCCTCCTTGATATCCGAAGTGAAGGTGAGGTTGATACCGTCGAAACCGCAGTGGAACAACTCCTCGGCTACACCCTCCAATGCTGGAGCAAATGGATCGTAGAGACAAATGTTCGACGACAACTTCATCATCATAGCGCACTGCGCCATGTTCGAACCAATCATACCGGCTGCGCCGACAATGGTCAATTTCTCGTTAGTTAAGAAACTCATAGTAATTTGTGTTTTAATTAGTTAGTAAATATGTTTGTGTAAAAATTGTTTTCTACTCGTCAATGGGCAGATGCACCAACTCGACACCCACCTTCGAAAGTATATCCAAACCCTCGGTGTTGTGATACTTCTCCGAAAATACCACGCGCTTGATACCCGCCTGAATAATCAACTTCGAACACTCCATACACGGCGAGGTGGTAACATACAAAGTACCGCCATCGCAGTTGTTTGCCGACTTTGCAACCTTCGTAATGGCATTCGCCTCGGCGTGCAGAACATATGGCTTGGTTGTACCCATATCGTTCTCGCAGATATTCTCGAAGCCCGAAGGTGTACCGTTGTAGCCATCCGAGATAATCATCTTATCCTTGACGATAAGCGCACCAACCTGACGGCGTACGCAGTATGAGTTCTCCGCCCAAATGCGTGCCATTTTCAAATAGCGAATATCCAACTTTCGCTGTTTCTCCTCTGCGTATGCTCCCATCGTTATTTGCCGTGACAGTGTTTGTACTTCTTACCACTACCGCAAGGGCAAGGCTCGTTACGTCCAACCTTCTTCTCCACCTGAATAGGCGCAGGTTTAGACTTTTCGCCCTGGCCCGCTGCTGCGGCTGCAGCCATACGCGACTCCTGCAACTTGTTGACATCAACCTTCGTACGATTTTGCTGACGACGGTCGGCTGCCTCCTGTGCCTGTCGTGACACCGGCACATACGCCTTGCAAAGCATAGCCACAACCTCGCGATTTATCTTCTGCAACATTCGCTCGAAAAGACCAAACGACTCGAACTTATAGATGAGAAGTGGATCCTTCTGCTCGTACGAAGCATTCTGAACGCTCTGGCGCAAATCATCCATCTCGCGCAGATGCTCACGCCAAGCATCGTCGATGGTTGTAAACATCACAACCTTCGAGAATACACGATACAACTCGGCACCCTCGCTCTCCTTCCAACGCTTCAACAATATAGGCACGCTATAGCCCAAATGACCATCCGTAAGCGGAATCGACACTCTTGCATCGAGGTGATCCTTATGCTCCTCGTACATCTTCGACAATGCAGGCTCGATAATCTTTGCGGCGAGTTTTGCCTTCTGCGCTACCAACGCCTGAAGGTCGGCTACGAGCATATCCACCAACTCGTTGCGACGAGCTTTCTTGTAGGTCTCCTCGTTGAACGATGGTTGCAATGCCACCTCGCGAATCAAATCGAACGAGAACTCCTCAAATTCGCAATCCTCGTGCTCGTTCACAAACGCCTCGGCATAGTCGCACATCGCATTATTGAGGTCAATCTCTACCCTATCGCCATACAACGCATTGCGACGGCGGGTGTAGATAACCTCACGCTGCGAGTTCATCACGTCGTCATACTCCAACAGACGCTTACGAACGCCAAAGTGGTTCTCCTCAACCTTACGCTGAGCGCGCTCCACAGCCTTCGACATCATACTCGACTGGATGGCTTCGCCCTCCTCGATACCCATCTTATCCATCATTGCGGCGATACGGTCGGAGCCGAACAATCGCATCAGGTTATCCTCGAACGAAACAAAGAATAACGACGAACCCGGATCGCCCTGACGACCACTTCGTCCACGCAACTGACGGTCAACACGACGGCTCTCGTGACGCTCCGTACCAATAATTGCAAGACCTCCTGCCGCCTTAACCTCTTCTGTAAGTTTGATATCGGTACCACGACCTGCCATATTGGTAGCAATAGTCACCTGTCCCGGACGTCCAGCCTCGGCAACAACCTTTGCCTCCTGTGCGTGATGCTTAGCATTCAACACATTATGTTTGATGCCGCGAATCTTCAACATACGGCTCAACAACTCCGAAATCTCTACCGAAGTGGTACCCACCAACACCGGTCTACCCTCGCCAACCAGGCGCACAATCTCCGCAATAACGGCGTTATACTTCTCGCGCTTGGTCTTGTAGAGTACATCCTCGTAATCTTGACGGAGAATTGGGCGGTTGGTAGGAATAACCACAACATCCAACTTGTAGATGTTCCAGAACTCCGACGCCTCGGTCTCGGCCGTACCGGTCATACCAGCCAACTTGTGATACATACGGAAATAGTTCTGCAAAGTGATAGTTGCAAAGGTCTGCGTTGCAGCCTCCACCTTCACACGCTCCTTAGCCTCGATTGCCTGGTGCAAACCATCCGAGTAGCGACGACCATCCAAAATACGACCCGTCTGCTCGTCGACAATCATAACCTTGTTGTCCATCACTACGTACTCAACATCCTTCTCGAACATTGCGTACGCCTTGAGCAACTGATTTACAGTATGTACTCGCTCCGAACGAACAGAATAGTCATTGAGCAACGCGGCCTTCTTCTCTGCCTTCTCCTCGAACGAGAGTTCCTGCTGCTCCAACTCGGCAATCTCCGAGCCAACATCAGGCAACACGAAGAAGCCATCCTCGCCTACTCGCTTCGACAACACCTCGTGTCCCTTATCTGTAAGTTCTATCGAGTTCATCTTCTCGTCGATGACAAAGAACAACTCGTCGGTAATCTCAGGCATACGACGGTTGTTGTCTGCCATATAGATATTCTCGGTCTTCTGCATCTGCACCTTGATACCCTGCTCCGAGAGGAACTTAATCAGAGGCTTATACTTTGGCAAACCCTTGTATGCACGATAGGTCAAAAGTCCCATCTCCTCCATCTTACCCTCGGCTGCCAACTTGCGAGCCTCGGCTACAAGGTTCGTTACAAAGTCGCGCTGCAAACCGTAGAGATACTCGATTACCGGACGATACTCCTCGAAGAGTTGATCCTCGCCCTTTGGCACAGGACCCGAAATGATGAGAGGGGTACGCGCATCGTCAATCAACACCGAGTCGACCTCGTCGACAATAGCGTAGTGGTGCTTGCGCTGCACCAAACCCTCTGGCGACGACGCCATATTATCGCGCAAGTAGTCAAAACCATACTCGTTGTTAGTACCGAAGGTGATATCTGCCAAGTAGGCGTTGCGACGCTCCTCGGAGTTTGGCTGATAGAGATCAATACAATCCACCGACAAACCGTGGAATTGATACATAGGGCCCATCCACTCGGCATCACGCTTTGCGAGGTAGTCGTTCACGGTTACCATATGAACACCCTTACCCGCCAACGCATTCAAAAATACAGGCAACGTAGCCACGAGGGTTTTACCCTCACCCGTAGCCATCTCGGCAATCTTACCCTTGTGCAGAACAACTCCACCGAACAACTGAACGTCGTAGTGAATCATATCCCACTTGATATCGTTGCCTCCTGCTGTCCAGCGAGTTGAATAGATGGCCTTATCGCCCTCGACATTCACAAAGTCGCGCTTGGCTGCAAGGTTGCGGTCGAAATCGTTAGCCGTAACCTCAACCACATCGTTCTCGGCAAAACGGCGTGCCGTATCCTTCATAATAGCAAACGCCTCCGGCAAAATTTCGTCGAGTATCTTCTCTATCTTCTCGTCGATGCGCTTTACGGTTTGGTCTATATCCTTCGATATTTTCTCCTTATCGTTGAGCGAAATATTCACATCCTCCAACTTTGCCTTCTGCTCTACGATATGAGCCTCGTCGTCGGCGATAAAATCGGCTATACGCTTGCGAAGTGCTGCACTGCGTTCACGCAACTCATCGTTCGACAACGCCTCGATAGAGGGGTATATAGCCTTAATCTTCTCGACATAAGGCATAATCTCCTTGCGGTCTTTGTCCGCCTTACTGCCGAAAATAAACTTAATTATACTTGATAATGCTCCCATATTCTTTTGTTTTGATTTTCTATTTTATACCATAAACGGTCCAAAGATAATAAAATTATCTTGAAAACACAAATGTATTTTAATTTTGAAGGTCGCAGAGATTAAAAAGGTCTGCGAAGTATTGAAAAGGGGGTGTTGGGAATTGCCTATTCGGCAGTTAAGAATCGGTGCAACGGACACCTCTCGCACGCAACGGGGGAGCAATATTCCTTCGTAAGTTGTAGGAGCGCTTGCGATTCGAGCGCATTCTCAGCCTTTACACCCAACTTTGCCCAACGCGAAACAAAGAGATTTTGCTCTGCCGGAAGCGACTCGAGAAGATCCAAACCGCGCGAATCGAGATCGCTGCGCATAGTGTATTCGGAGTAGAAAATCTGCAACTGCGCCACCACATTTATACCCAACATCTGCGCCTTTGCGCGAGTGAATGCTCCGCCGTAACTCTCCTCGGAAAGAAAGCGGAATGCCCACTGCGGAACACCGCTATTGCGAAAGAGGCGTTCCACATCCTCGCGGGTGCGACAACTCAACATATCGTCGAGCAGTAGTTGATGTTGAGAAAGCACACTCGCCAACTGCAACAGTCTGATTACCGGATGATTGTCGCCTGCGTGTCCAGAGAGTTGCCAATCCTCAATGGTCATCCTATCGAGCGCAAACTTGTGCGACTCGTAATCGTAAATCTCCTTCAATGCAGCGATATCCTTATCTGTATCGTAGACCTCCGACAGACGCTGTAGCAGACCTGCCGAGCCGAGCAGCAGAGCCTCGACTGTAGTACGTCCATAGCCCGATTTTGCAATTATGCGGTAAGGGAGAATCTTTGCTAAACGCTCATACGACTTTCGATTTGCCTTTATATCCAACGAGCGCAACAGCATCAGATATGCTGTTTCCATCCAACTCTCCGTATCGTGAAATTTATCCACGAGGAACTCCTGTTTTTGCCCAATTCTGTCGAAGCACAACTGCGCCATCACCTCACGACGATGCGAACCATCCAACGCGAGTAACTCCTTGGCACAGCGCCTCTGCATATCGGCTTTCAGAGTATCCCTATACGACATTGCTACAACAGATTAAGTTCGAGCAGAGCCTCCTCGCTCATCATCGATTTATCCCACGCAGGCTCGAAAACGAGAATTACATTAACCTTCTCGACTCCTTGCACCTTTGCCACCTGTGTATTCACATCCTCGACCAAGATATCTGCCATAGGGCAGTTCGGAGCAGTCAAGGTCATACGTATTGTCGCCTCGCCCGAGGGGTCGAAATCTATCTCGTATATAAGTCCGAGGTCGTAGATATTGACCGGAATCTCGGGATCGTATATATTTTTGAGAGTCAGCACTATATCCTTCTCGACTCGTAATATATCTTCTGGCGTCATACCAATTAAAAATTTAAAAATTAAAAATTCTTTTAGGGTAGAATGTGAGCATTTTGGCATCCGATACACTCGCGCAAAAAGAACTCATCAGAACCTATCCTTCAGTTAAAATCGTCGATGATGAGATTGTTTTTGTGCGATGCGAGGTGGCAAAAGCGCAGCATAGTAGACCTATGTGAGCATTTTGACATCCGATGCACTCGTGTAAAAAGAACTCATCAGAACCTATCCTTCAGTTAAAATCGTCGATGATGAGATTGTTTTTGTGCGATGCGAGGTGGCAAAAGCGCAGCATAGTAGACCTATGTGAGCATTTTGACATCCGATGCACTCGTGTAAAAAGAAC
>JAZOMA010000037.1:0-3630 GCA_045653565.1 Alistipes sp. | reverse complement strand
GCAGCTCCGCAAGGTATATCCTGAGGTGCGCAATGGTCAGTTTAAGGCGGATTTCCGCTTTGTGGGCGATGCTCCCGAGAATATCCGTAGCGGTCAAACCTACTACCTTAACTTGCAGTTGGGCGAGGCTGCCGAGGCAATTCTGATACCTCGTGGCTCGTTCTATCAGGCGACAGGCGGCAAGTGGATATATGTTCTTGACGCATCTGGCGAGAAGGCATACCGCCGAGAGATTCGCATCGGCAGACAGAATCCGCAGTATTATGAGGTTATCGAGGGCTTGCAACCCGGCGAGAAAGTTATAACTTCGTCGTATGATAACTTCGGAGAGAATGAAGTATTAATACTTAACAGATAGAGAACTTAAAGAGTTTAAGGAACTTAGGGAATTTAGTGATTCTTCTCTCTAAACTCATTAAACTCCCTAATTTCACTAAACTCACTATTAAAACAACTTACAACTATGTATATCAGAAATTTTCTAACCCTGCTTCGCCGTTACACCACATCGTCAGTGCTGAACATCGTAGGTATGGCAGTGGCCTTTGCAGCGGTATATCTTATCGCCGTGCAGGTGAAGTTTGACCTATCGTACAACCGAGTTGTCAAGAACTCGGAGCGAATCTATCGCCTTGAATATCCAAATGAGGCGGGCTCAGGTCGTTGGGAGCACACTTGGAATAGACAATACCCCGACAACCTTGTTGCCTCTTGTCCCGAGATTGAGGCAGCTGGCTCACTCAACATTGATGTGTATGTTTCACAGCGAGAGTATTCGCATAAGCGAAATGCTACAATCGAAAACATAACACTCGAAATTGCTGGCGCAGAGCGTGATGGTTTGGAGGTATTCCCTTTTGAGTGGGTTGCAGGAGGTATCGAGGATTTTATCGATGTGGTAGACAACAGTAGTGCAAGTGTTCTTGTTATATCTGAATCAGCCGCCAAGCGTTATAACCTTGAGGTCGGAGATGGACTTCACATCGGTCGTGGCGCAACGTCTAATGGTATTCGCACCATTGTGGGTATCTACAAAGATTTCCCTGAGCCTTCATCTCTTTCTCATTTAGATGGTTGGTATAATCTATCCCATCAAGCAACGACAAACGAGAACAATTGGACAGACCCCTATTATATCCGTTTACAGGAGGGAGCATCGGTTGAAGCCGTTGAGAAACAAATGCTCAACTTTGTTATTAAGGATAACCGCAAGTCTGGACTATCGGAAGAGGATATAGAGAACATAATAGACAGAGCGCAACCTCGCCTTACACCTATTGCAGATCTCTACTTTATTGAGGATGCGCAGCCAGAATGGTATCACGGCAGTCGCACAACGACCTATACACTGATAGCTATTGCAGTGTTGATTCTCGTTATCTCGTTTATCAACTTTGTAAACTTCTTCTTTGCGTTGATACCGAGCCGAATCCGTGCCGTCAATAACTACAAAATCTTTGGTGCGCCGACAGCGAAACTGCGCCTGAATTTCCTCTTTGAAACGGTAGGTTTGATCATCGTTTCGTTGTTTGGTGCAGCAGTTATTGTAGTGCTCTTTGCCGATACGCCACTCAAAGAGTATATCTCAACTTCGGTTGCTATTGATGAAAATTGGTTGCTGGCAGGCACTATCGCTTTGGGCGTGATTCTCTTTGGCGTGGTGGTATCGCTCTATCCTGCGTGGTATATTACCAAGTTCTCACCCGCATTTGTTATCAAGGGAGATTTCTCGGCCTCAAAGTCCGGTCGCATCTTGCGTTATACGCTTGTGGGTGTGCAGTATGTAATCTCTATTACGCTTATTATCTGCTCGATATTCATTTATCGTCAGCATCAATATATGCTCTCGCGTGATATGGGATTCGATAAGGAGAATTTGCTTACGGTAGATGTGCCCTACGAATGTATCTCTCAATTTTCTGCAAGTGGTGTAGAGCAGACACGCCGCAATGCATTTACTGATAAGCTAAAGGAAAATCCACAAATCAAGGATGTGGCTTTTGGTAGTGGCATAATGGTGAGTGATGCGAACCTCGATGGCAACTTCCAAACCGTATCCGATGATGGCTCACTTATAACCTTTACATCTTATCCTGTGTCATACAACTTTTTGGAGGTTATGGGTATAGATATAGTCGATGGTCGTAACTTCTCGCCATCGGATGAGGCATCTGAAACTGGCGCACTGATTTTCAATAAGAATGCAAGCAAAAATTATGGTCTTACAACAGATATGAGCCTCTATGGTCATATACATCAGCAAAAGACCGACATCGTGGGCATCTGTGATGATTTCGACTTTCTCTCCGCACAACACGGCGTTGCACCATTTGCCTTTGTTGTTTATGGTAAGCGTGTTTACAACTTCCCTTGCCACGCCTATATCCGCACGGTGGCAGGAGCTGATATAGCCGCAGTGAGAAAGTATATCTTCGATACGATTATGGAGTTCGCTCCCAATGCCGACCCAGAGAAGGTTGATGTAAAATTCTTCGACAATGAGTTGGAAATGGTGTATCAGCGCGAGGATAAGCTCTCGACACTTGTTACCTTGTTCTCGTTCCTTTCGATTGTGATTTCGATTATCGGCGTGTTTGGCTTGGTACTCTTCGAGACGCAGTATCGCCGCCGAGAGATAGGTATTCGCCGAGTACACGGTGCATCTGTTGGCGAGATACTCAGCCTCTTCAACCGCAAGTACCTCTACATTGTGGCAATCTGCTCGGCTGTGGCAATACCTGTAAGCTATTACATCATCGACCAATGGATGCAGCAGTATGTCTATCGCACGCCGATGTCGTGGTGGGTATATGCCTTGGCGGTGGGAGTTATCCTGTTGATTACCATCGTTACCGTTTCGCTCCGTTCGTGGTCAGCAGCGAATGAAAACCCGACTGAGTCGATAATGAAATAGTGAATTTAGGGAAATTAGAGAATTTAGGGATTATCACTAATCTCACTAAACTCCTTAAATTCCCTACGATCCCTACAAAACAGAAAACAATTTACAAACAAAATAAAAATTTACAGCTATGTTAAAAGTAGAAAATTTACAGAAGAGTTTTTTCACCGAGGAGATTGAGACTATTGCTCTGGGTGGTGTATCATTCGAGGTTAAGGAGGGCGAGTTTGTCGCCGTTATGGGTCCTTCGGGTTGCGGTAAATCAACCCTCTTGAATATCTTGGGTTTGCTTGACAACCCAACTGGCGGCTCATATAGCCTGCTCGGTCAAGAGGTGGGCGGACTCAAAGAGAAGGATCGCACCGCTTTCCGTAAGGGCAATATCGGCTTCGTATTCCAGTCGTTCAACCTTATCGACGAGTTGTCGGTGGCGGAGAATGTCGAGTTGCCACTCATCTATATGGGCGTGAAGGCCTCGGAGCGTAAGGAGCGTGTGCAGAAGATGCTCGACCGTATGAATATCTCACACCGTGCGGGCCACTTCCCGCAGCAGCTCTCGGGTGGTCAGCAGCAACGTGTGGCTATCGCCCGTGCTCTTGTGTCGAACCCCAAACTAATCCTCGCCGATGAGCCTACGGGTAACCTCGACTCGAAGAATGGTCAGGAGGTGATGACCCTGCTCAAAGAACTCCATCAGGAGGGCACAACGATTATTATGGTTACCCACT
>JAZOMA010000036.1:0-1702 GCA_045653565.1 Alistipes sp. | reverse complement strand
TGAGCCGCCGAGAGTTCCTCGGTATCTACCTCTATGCCAAGCCACGCAACGAGCAGCAACGAATGTTCAACCAAGAGATGCTCAACAAAGCGGAGGCGATACGCTGTATTCGTGTGCAGTCGCTCATCAACGAGGAGTTCGGCTTCCTCGACAAGAACAAACAGAAGGTCGATTTCCTTGCCTACTTCCGAGCAAAGGCACGCGAGCGATACGAAAAGTGGGATTGTGTTTGCAACCATTTTGAGAAGTTTTGCGGTGGAAAATGCACTTTCGGGGATATTACCGTTGAACTATGCGAAAAGTTCCGAGATTATCTATTGAAATGCAAGCAGATACATCACCCCAACTCATATATCAGTAGAAATTCGGCAGCGGGATATTACTCCACTTTCCGCGCCCTGTTGAAGATTGCCTACAAGGAGAAGATGTTGCGCGAAAACCTCAATGATTTCCTTGAAAAAATCGAGTGGAAAGAGGTTAAAAAGGAGTATCTGACGCTCAACGAGGTAAAGCTACTTGCCGCCACCCCTTGCCGCATCCCTGTACTGAAACAAGCATCGCTCTTTGCTTGTATGACAGGACTTCGCATCAGCGACATACTCAAATTGCAATGGAGCGACTTTGAAATGGGCCCCGATCAAGGCTATTACATCCGCATTTGCACCAAGAAGACCGAGACCGAGGCAACACTCCCCATCAGCCACGAAGCGTTGGAACTATGTGGCGAATGGGGCAAAGGATTGGTGTTCAAAGGACTCACCCGCGCAGTGACACACCACCCACTAAAACAGTGGATTGCCGAGGCCGGGATAAAGAAGAAAATAACCTTCCACTGCTTCAGACACAGCTATGCGGTCATCCAAATCTCTTTAGGCACAGATATCTACACCGTATCGAAGATGCTGACGCATAAGAATGTTACCACCACACAGATTTATGCCGACCTTGTAAACTCAAAGAAACGCGAAACTGCCAACAAGATTTCGTTAAAGTAGGGAGAAAACGCCATAATTCTATCTGCATCATTCAGCGATGAGTGGTGCAGATTTTATTCTAAGACAAAGCAAGGCGTAGAGCTATGAGCTATACTATAATGTAATGACGAGAGTTGGCTTGAGTTGTCGAATGGGGCAAAGACAACTTCCGAGGCGAGGTCGGCGGTGAGCCAATTACGGGTTTGAGAGTTGGAGAATGAGGGGCGTGAGTAGTCTCGGAACGATACGAACAATACCCTATTGGCATCATAAGCAGCCTGCAAGTGCATTGGGATTTTGCGGTATAGTGAACGCCCCAATGCTACCACAACAGAGCAGCCATTGGCGAGCAGAATATCAAGCACAGTTCGCTCGATTGGAGAGTGAAAACCGCTAATTACAATCTTATCAGTTCGGGAGATTTCGTATGCCCACCGCATGGCGAGGTCAAGAGCCTCAGGCGGTGCTGTGCGGGATGCGAAGAAGGCAACCAAATATCTATCCAACAACTCTTTGTTACCAGATAAGTCCATAAAAAAGCGCAGGCCACTGCATTAACTTATCCCGTACCGAGGTCTTGGCTACCTGTAACACGAACAAGCAACACAGATAGCCCACGCAGGATGATATATAAGCACACACTGAGCCAATGTCAGTAGTGGATATATACACCTATCGTGGACATCTGATTGCGTATCTTCGTGTTACACAAACGGCCAAGTTTCGGT
>JAZOMA010000035.1:0-70449 GCA_045653565.1 Alistipes sp. | reverse complement strand
AAGGCTTAGTGAAGTACTGACGAGCACGGAGCTCCTTCAAAACACCTGTACGCTCGTACTTACGCTTAAACTTTTTGAGAGCGCGCTCGATGTTCTCGCCCTCCTTAACTGGCATGATAATCATAATTATTCTCTGTTTTTATTGTTTGTATTCTGTTTGCTTATGGCTGACCTTTAACGCCTTACAGCCATTGGCGTTTTCCGAATTTTAGCTAATCGAACTTCTGCGGTGTAGTACCAAAAAGAAGATAGGGTGCAATGGCTCGCGCCTGCTCCGCGGTGAATATGTCGTCACGCTGCATCTCCTCGATACTATTCCAACCTCCTTTCGATTCCCTTGTTTCTAAAATTAGTTTTGCCGCCCGTTTGCTCATATACGGATGAGCCGAAAATTCAGACGCGGGTGCAAAGTTAATATCTATTTTTGAAATTTTGCAACTATCGCAATAAATTTGTTCGTAAATTTTGGCAAAATTCTCCGAAGTAACGCATTTTAACTCCGCAATTTGCTCTTTTTTGTAGAAACCACCCAACAATTTGCGGTACTGCATAACCGCTACAACCGTCTTTGCGCCAATGCCTCGCACTCCTCGCAACGTCGCCGAGTCGGCTGTGTTTATCTCGACCAGATTTTTATATGGGTCGCGTACGCTCAACACCACAAAGTGCGACAGCGAATCGGCCATCTCCTTGCTCACGGCGTAGCAGTCGCGTAACTCGTTCATCGAAAAGATGCCACCACCGCGCTCACGGTACTCTATTAACGCCTCAGCCTGTCGTGTAGAGAAGCCTATAAGTCGCAGATACTCAACGCCTACGGTGTCGATACCGAACTTCTCGAATGGGCGTGGCGCAAAACGCGATGTGGAGCGATAGCGCAATGTGTCGTGGGTGCGTGCGGAAGGTTTTGTGGCGTACTTGCTACCAATCTTTATATATGGGCGCACGCGCGCGAACAACGAATCGCTCACGCCATAGCAGAGTGCCAACTCCTCGGCAATGCCGAAAATTTTGCCTGCCGTGCGGTACTTGATGATGCCTACGACGGTGCGCTTGGGGAAGCCGAGCAACAACAGCTCGTCGTAGGTTACTGTATTCGGATCGAAGGTAAAGAGTGAATCTCGACGCTCGGTTGGTGTGTCGGTGTTCCTGTCGGCAAGTGTGACGCTGCGACGAGGCGTAGCAAAATAGATGGCGAGGGCGACGATTATCGCAACCACCACAACGTAGATTAATCCTCGTATGTTTTGTTTGCTGAACATCGTTATTCGCTCCATTCTGCCCCTTCGCAGAGTTGTAGAGTGTGGTATCGCTCCGATGGCGAAGGGAGTCTTTCGCCAATGCCGTACTCTTCCCAACGGCTATCAACCAAAGCGATGGTAGCCTTGTCGGATGTAACGATATTGGGCCAGCGAGAAGGGTTTTTGTCGCTCAGTGTTGGGAGTTTAGCTCGGGCATCCACCACGAGTGTCGTGCCAATGAGAGTTATGTCGCGTGTAGGCTCTGTATTTGCCGCACCGAGCCACAGCAACTCCTCGGCATTCAGCCCCATAGCACGTTTGTCGAATACCACAGCATAGTTGGCGTTGGTCGCCTTCGCGATAGATTCAGGCTCGATGTGAAGGTCGTTTTCGGCAAAGAGAAGCAGTGCGCTCCACTCATCGAGCAGGGAGGTGTTCGCCACAATGCCATTTGGAAGTGCCTCGCTGTCGAAAACAATTTCCTGCTCGCGCTCCGACACATTTGTCAAATCGAGTGCCACCTTACCGCCATAACCGCACGTGGCTGTTGCGTGGTCGAGAACATCGTAGATGCCCTCGCTACGAATAAGCGATGTGCGAAGGTCGCAGTTGCGCATCAACGCTGCCATATCCTTTGGCGAGCGGATGTTGATGGAGGCGGGCGTAAGCAGCAGATATTTGTTGAACATCATCTGTCCGGCACCCCACAATCCGAGAGCCACCTTCGAGGCCTGTCGCTCGTAGAGTTGTCGCATCGAGATGATGGTTATGTTGTGCTGTGTGCCAGCCGTCGGCATATACATATCCTCGACCTCGGGTTGCATCACAAGGCGTATCGGCGCAAGGAAAATGCGCTCGGTAGCCATCGCTATGTAGGCATCCTCCTGTGGCGGAATACCCACGATGGTTGCCGGATATATCGCATCTTTGCGGTGCGTGATGGCTGTGACGTGGAACTTCGGATAGTAGTCCTTCAACGAGTAGAAGCCTGTGTGGTCGCCAAAGTCGCCCTCCAAGACCTTCTCCTCGGCAGTATCGACGTAACCCTCAATCACAAAGTCGCAATCTTCGGGTACGTAGATGTCGTTGGTTATGCACTTTACCATCTTTACGGGCTTACCGCGCAACAGACCCGCCAACAAATACTCGTCGATGTTGTCCGGTACGGGTGCAGTTGCCGAGTAGGCATACACGGGGTCGCCACCGATAGCCACCGATACGGGCATCCTCTCGCCTCGTGCTTTGTACGCCTCGTAGTGACGCGCGCCCGTCTTATGACGGTGCCAATGCATTCCGGTGGTGTGGTCGTCAAACACCTGCATACGATACATTCCAACATTGCGAATGTTACTATTCGGGTCTATCGTATGCACCATCGGAAGCGTGACAAAACGACCTCCGTCGTGCGCCCAACACTTTAGAATTGGCAATAGCGACAACTTTGCATCGTCGCCTTTGAGGATGACCTGCTGACACACTCCGTGCCCCTTTTTCTTGCGTGGAAACCATTGCGACGCATCGCTCAAAAGGGGCAGAAGGCGCAACTTGTCCATCAGATTCTCCTTCGGTGAGGTCACCGCACCTATAAGTGAATTTAATCGCTCCGAGATATCGCTGAGTTGCTCTACGCCGAGAGCCATAGCCATTCTGCGCTCCGAGCCGTAAAGGTTTGTCAATACGGGAAAACCTTTGTCGGTATTCTCGAAGAGGAGAGCCTTGCCGCCACCCTCTGTCTTAACCATTCGGTCGGTGATTTCTGCAATCTCCAACTCGGACGAAACGGGGGTGCCGATGCGAATCAACTCATCGGCTCCCTCCAAGTTTGCTATAAACTCTGCCAGCGATTTATACATATATACCCTAATTACTTTTTGTTATGAAAATCGTTCCGATGGACTCTTTTTGCACCTTACTTGTGGCAGAAATGCTCACATAGGCTTACTATGCTGCGCTTTCTGCCACTGCGTAACGCACAAAAATAGCCTCATCGCCTCCGATTTTAACTTTTTGTAACTTTCCGAATCTACAATATCAATCGTTTTGAGTGATTTTGGGTATGTTATTTCTGATCTGCCTTTGCTGCAGCCAAACGCTCCTCGAACATCTTCTTCTCCTTACCCATAGCCAAGAGGCAGATGAGTGTAGCAATAACACTTCCGGCGAAGAAACCGATAAAGGTCAAATCCCAACCGTTTGCACCGCTCTCTACGATACGACCAAATGCGATTTTCGAGAGGAAGGCGTCGCCAATCAAGTAGCCGAGCAAGCCCATAAAGCCCGCTGCCGTACCTGCTGCATTCTTTGGAACAACTGCGATAGCCTGAATAGAAATCATTGCTACAGGACCATATACTGCGAAGCCTGTTACGGCAAGAGCAATCTTTACGATGTCGATATACTCCATACCGAGAGCACCCGCAATAACGCCTGCCTTCCAGTAGATGAATGCACCGATTGCGGTAATAGCCATACAGATAACATTTACCGGCGCACAACGACCCTGGAAGAACTTCGACGAGAGCCAACCGGCAATCAATGTGCCAGGGATAGCGGCAATCATATGGTAGGCGTAGAGGTTTTTGCAGTCGGATTTTGCGATGTCGTGAACATCCTGCAAGTAGATTGGCAACCAGTCCGAAATACCGTTACGCACCAAATATACGAGGATATTTGCTACACCTATAAGCCACAACATCTTGTTCTTCAAAACGTAGTCCACGAACAGAGTCTTGAACGGAATCTTATCCTCCTCGCCCTTCTTCGCCTTTGCGCCCGAGAAGTCGTTACGATACTTATCGATTGGTGGCAGACCGCACGACTCCGGTGTGTCGCGAATAAACCACCAGCATAAAGCTGCTACACCGAGTGCTGCGATGGCAGGGATGATAAACGCCTCGCGCCACTCTGCCTCGGCTTCATTAACGCCGAAAAGGAGCAGGAATGAGCCTCCGCCTATCGTAGCCAACCACGCCAAGCCCGAACTACCTATGTTGTGTGCTGTGTTCCAGATAGACATCTTAAACGAGCGCTCGTTTGTGGAGAACCACTGCGACATTACACGACCGCAAGGGGGCCAGCCCATACCCGAGAACCAACCTGTCAAGCAGGTCAATACAAAGAGAATTGCGGTTGTAGCACCGAACTCCTTAGGGTAAGGAATAATGCCTGCAACAATCATCACGATTGCCGAGATGATAAGACCGATGGTCATAAACTTACGAGCATCCGAACGGTCTGAAAGACCACCCATCAAGAACTTACTAACTGCGTAAGCGATAGGCATACCCGCCATTGCATCGCCCAAACCAACTTTGTCGATGTAGCCGAGCTCAATCATATCAGCACCTGCAAACGAGAGGTTTTTACGCACGAGATAGTAGGCTGCATAGCCCAAATAGATGCCGAGGAATACCTTCAATCGCATCGACTTGTACTCTTTGTCAACCTTCTCTGCTGGCAATTCCGGTTTGTGTGCCGGAGGTGCCATAAAATCTAAAAATGCCATAGTTTATAATAGTTTTGAGTTATAATTTTATATCGTAAATCTGCACTACGCCCACCAGATGATTGTCGTTATCAACCACCAACAACGAGTTCACTTTGTGTTGTGTCATCGCGCGTTCTGCCTCGATAAGTCTGCTGTTAGGGCGAATTGTTTTAGGCTCTCGCGTAGCGATATCCATCGGGTGTATGTCGAAAAAGGCTGCCTGTCGGCTCTGCATCGCTCGTCGAATATCGCCATCGGTGATGATACCCAAAATCTCCTCCTCGCGTTGCACCACAATAAGTCCCAAGCCGCCACGCGATATGGCGTGAATCATCTCCACTGCCGTAGCACTCTCCGATACTATCGGCAAATCGTGCTTACGCATAATCTGCTCTACGCTCATCAGCAATCTGCGACCCAGACTGCCACCCGGGTGGAGTCGAGCGAAGTCCTGTGCTGTGAAGTTGCGTACCTTCATCAAAGCGCAAGCCAAAGCGTCGCCCAATGCGAGTTGCGCTGCTGTCGAAGAGGTTGGTGCAAGGTGCAAAATACACGCCTCGCGTTCCACCTTAACAACAAGATTTATGTCGGAGTTTTTTGCCAATGCCGACTCGGTATTGCCGGTTATCGAGATTAGTTTGTTGCCATTTTCGTGGATGAAAGGGACTATCTTTAGCACCTCGTCCGTCTCGCCGGAGTAGGAGAGTGCCACGATGATATCCTCCTTAGAAATCATTCCGAGGTCGCCGTGAAAAGCCTCGCTCGGATCGAGGAAGAAGCTCGGAGTACCCGTGCTTGCCAATGTTGCAGCAATCTTTTTCGCCACGAGTCCCGATTTGCCGATGCCCGTGAGGATGACCTTGCCACTGCACGCCAATATCGCCTCTACAGCCGCCACAAACTCTCCGTTCAGATGCTCTTTTACTCGCAAAATAGCCTCTGCTTCGGTCTGCAACACATCGCGCGCTGTTGCAAGAATCATATCTTTATCCACCTGTGCCATCGCCTACAAAAGTGATTTAATAACTCCCTCCAAATCGGAGAGGTGTAACATATTTGCTCCGTCGCTCAACGCTTCGTCGGGAGTAGGGTGTACCTCGAAAAAGTAGCCCGTAGCCCCGAAGGCTTTTGCCGCCTGCGCCATCGAAGGCACAAATTTGCGGTCGCCACCCGTAGTGCCGTTTGCTGCGCTTGGTCGCTGCACCGAGTGGGTGCAATCCATCACTACGCACGGTGTAAAGTCGAGCATATCCGAGATATTTCTGAAATCTACTACGAGGTTGTTGTACCCAAACGAGTTACCTCGCTCGGTGAGCCACACCTCCTTTGCGCCCGCCTCCATAGCCTTCTGGTATGGGTAGCGCATATCCTCGCCCGAGAGGAATTGTCCCTTCTTGATATTTACCACCTTGCCCGTCTTGGCTGCCGCTACGATAAGGTCGGTCTGACGGCAGAGGAATGCAGGGATCTGCACCACATCTACCACCTCGCCTACCGCTTCGGCCTGCCAAGCCTCGTGAATGTCGGTCAGCAGTCGTAAGCCCCACTTCGAGCGCACGTCGTTGAGCATCTGCAATCCTCGCTCCAAGCCCACTCCGCGATAGGAGTGCAGTGAGGTGCGGTTAGCCTTGTCGAACGACGCTTTGAAGATAATCTCGGTGCCGAGTGCGGCGTTTATTTCGCACAACTTCTCCGCCACCGAGTCGAGCAACTCGGCAGATTCAATCACGCAAGGACCGGCGATAAATATCGGTTTTATCATATTCTCTGAGAACTATTTATTCATTGCCTTGATAACTTTTTGATTGATGTCGTGAATACGCTTCACATCAACCTTTATGACTTTGCGGTCGTAGGTTACCAAGCCGTTAAGTTCACCCTCGACATCGGTTGTCTGGGTGTATATTGCTCCCGACAAGCCCTGCAAAAGAAGAGGGAACATAGTTTTTGCGAAACTCTCGTAGCGAGAAGTTACCTCCTCTGCGCTATTACAAGTGCCACCATAACCCCAATTCCACTTGTCTGTCAATGGGAACCAAAGGTGATCCTTCACAATCATTCCGATACCGCCATACTCGCCGAGCATAAGGATATAGTCTGCGTGGTGAGCACCCATACATGGCTTCGGATAGTTGTGCCAATCCATAATATCGCCACACTCTCGCAAGTTACCACCGCTGGCAGGGTTGATAAGGCGTGTGTAATCTTGTTTATAGGTCCAATCCACAACTTTCTCGGTATCGAACTGCGCCCAAGCCTCATTGAAAGGTACCCACACTACAACCGACTGGAAGAATTTGCAGAAATCTATAATCTCGCCCCACTCCTTGTAGTAGTTGCGTTTGAACTCCTCGGTAAGAGTTGTATCGGAACCGCCATTTATCTGATGACGAGCCCACGAGTATGCATTGTTGCTAGGTCGCTCGCCACACGGCATATCCTGCCATACAAGCATACCCAAACGGTCGCAGTGGTAGAACCATCGTGCTGACTCAACTTTGATATGCTTACGAATAGTGTTGTAGCCGAGGTCTTTTGTGAACTGAATATCCCACGCCAAAGCCTCGTCGGTAGGAGCTGTGTATAGTCCGTCTGGCCACCAGCCCTGGTCGAGTGGACCGTACATAAAGATAGGCTTGCCATTCAATGTGGCGCGAAGATGTCCATACTTATCTCGCTCCTTGCCAATCGAGCGCATTGCGGTGTACGAATCTGCACTATCCACAACTTTGCCGTTGAGTTTCAGCGATACTTTCAAATCGTAGAGGTGCGGGGTATCCGGTGTCCACCACTTTGCATTCGGAATATGAATCTTTACGGCATTACCACACGAAGCAGCACCCTCGCCAACCTTTGTGCCATTGTCAAATACCTCTACCGCAATAACACCCTCCTGCTTTGCACACTCGGTCTTAACGATAATCTCGCTACGAACAAGGTCGCTCTCGGGGTGAATTTTTACGATATGGTTTTGCTTCGACACCGGCTCCAACCATACAGTCTGCCAGATGCCCGAAACGGGAGTATACCAAATTTTGCCGAGTTTTGTCAACTGCTTACCAACTGGTTGCTCGCCCTTCTCGGTTGGGTCCCATACGCGAACTCTTAACTTCTGAGCGCCCTTCTTGTTGAGTGCCGCAGTGATATCGCACGCAAACGGAGCAAAGCCTCCGGTGTGGCTACCTACCAAGATGTCATTTACATAGACATCTGCACTCCAATCTACTGCGCCAAAGTGGAGCATTATGCGCTGCGAATGCCACTTTGAAGGGATTGTAAACTCACGCTCGTACCACAAGAGTTGTTTCTCGGTAAGTTTCTTCTGAACGCCCGACAATGCCGACTCTATTGCAAACGGAACAAGAATTTCGCCCTCAAAAGCCGATGGGGTAGAGTTGAGTTCGGTAATTGCATAGTTCCACAAACCATTTAGATTTTGCCACTCGTCGCGAACGAGCTGCGGACGAGGATACTCTGGCAATACATTCGAAGGATTTACCTCCTCTGCCCACTTAGTGCGAATCTTATCGCCTGCGATTTTCCACTCTGCCGATGCAGTCGAAATACCAACTGCAAATAGGATAATGGCTAATAAAGTCTTTCTCATAGTGTTTAGGTTTTTATAGTTAGTCTATTTTTTCTCTTCAATGAAGCGTTCTGCCCTGACCAAATCCTCAGGCGTATCAATACCGATGGTCTCGATATCGGTAACTCCCACTTTGATTTTGTAGCCACTCTCCAGCCAGCGCAACTGCTCCAATGACTCTGCCTTCTCGAGCGGTGTTTGAGCCAATGCGGTAACCTCGCCGAGAGCCTTCGCACGAAAGGCGTAGATGCCGATGTGCTTGTAGAAGGTGTGGTGCTTCAACCACTCGCTACGCTCCACGCCTCGCAGGTAGGGTACTACCGAGCGTGAAAAATAGAGAGCCTCTCTCGCTTCGTTCAAAACCACCTTTGGCGAGTTTGGGTTCTCGAGAGCGTCGATGCCGCCCTCCACCGAAAATGGTTTTGCGAGGGTTGCAATATCTACCGCCTCGCTGTCGAAACAGCCTATCAGCGACTCGATCTGTTCGGGCGCAACAAATGGCTCGTCGCCCTGAATATTTATCACAATATCCGCCTCGTAACCCAACTTCTCGTACGCCTCGGCGCAACGGTCGGTGCCACTCTTGTGGTTTGGCAATGTCATCACCACCTCGCCACCAAATGCCACAACTGCGTCGTAGATGCGTTCGTCGTCGGTTGCCACAACAACCCTCTCGACCACCTTCGATGCATGTTCGTAGACGTGCTGCACAATCGGCTTACCACCCAGCAGAGCGAGTGGCTTTGCGGGAAAGCGTGTGCTTGCATAGCGTGCAGGTATGATGGCGAGAACTCTCATATTCGCTCTATTGTAATGCGAGTTTTAGAACTTCGTCGTTGGTGCGAACATAGTGGAAGGTCAAACCCTTGATGTACTCTTGTGTTATCTCCTCCACATCTTTGCGGTTCTCCTCCGGGAGCAGAATGGTGTGAATGCCGGCACGCTTGGCTGCCAGAATCTTCTCCTTAACGCCACCGATTGGCAATACGCGACCACGCAACGAGGTTTCGCCCGTCATTGCGATACGCTCCTTGACCTTACGACCCGTATAGGTCGAAACAATCGAGGTTATCATCGTGATACCAGCCGAAGGACCATCCTTTGGCACAGCACCCTCTGGCACGTGGATATTCAAATCGTTCTTCTCGAAGAGTTTTGGACTTATGCCCAACTCCTTATAGTGTGCCATAACCCACTCGTGAGCAATCGTAGCCGACTCCTTCATCACGTCGCCCAGGTTGCCCGTGAGCGACAGCTTGCCCTTGCCTGGTGTGAGGATACTCTCAACGTAGAGTATGTCGCCACCCACCTGAGTCCATGCCAAACCGGTAACTACGCCGACCATATCCTTAATCTCGTACTCGTCGTTGTGGAACTTCGGCTTGCCGAGAATTTTTTCAACCTGCTCGGCTGTGAAGGTTGGCGAAAATGCCTCCTCGAAGGCGATCTCCTTGGCGCGCGAACGAGCCAACTTCGCCAAGTGCTTATCCAGAGAGCGCACACCCGACTCACGAGTGTAGTCTGCGATGATTTTCTCGACAATATCGCGCTCAACAACCATCTGCTCCTCGCTCAAACCGTGCGCCTCGCACTGCTTGCGAATGAGGTGCTTCTCGGCAATCTCAATCTTATCCTCGAGGATGTAGCCAGGTATATTTATCAACTCCATACGGTCGCGAAGTGCCGGGTTTACCGCGCCAATGTCGTTGGCAGTGGCGATAAACAGCACCTTCGACAAGTCGTACTCCGTATCGAGATAGTTGTCGTGGAATGTGGTGTTCTGCTCGGGGTCCAACACCTCCAACAACGCAGACGATGGGTCGCCGTGGTTGCTAACCGTAATCTTATCAACCTCATCGAGAATGATTACAGGGTTAGACGAGCCTGTGCGCTTAATGGTCTCGATGATACGACCCGGCATTGCGCCGATGTAGGTACGACGGTGTCCGCGAATCTCCGCCTCGTCGTGCAAACCACCGAGGGCGATGCGTCCAAACTTACGACCAAGTGCCGTTGCTACCGACTTACCGAGCGAGGTCTTACCAACTCCCGGAGGGCCATATAAGCAGAGGATAGGGGACTTCAAATCTCCCTTCAACTTTATCACAGCCAAATGCTCCAAGATGCGCTCCTTAACCTCGTCCAAACCGAAGTGGTCGGCATCGAGTTGCTCGCGTGCGCATCTCAAATCGAGGTTATCCTCCGTGAACTCGTTCCACGGCAGGTCTACCATCAACTGCAAGTATGTCATCTGCACCGAGTACTCGGCAACCGCAGGGTTCAATCGCTCCATCTTTGCCAACTCCTTCTCGAATAGCTCGGCGGTTGACTTATCCCACTTCTTCTTCGATGCAGCCTCGCGCAGACGCTGAATGTCGCCATCCTCGTCGTCACCCAACTCCTGCTGTATGGTGCGCATCTGCTGTTGCAGGTAGTAGTCGCGTTGCTGCTTATCTATCTCCACCTTCACTTTGTTGTGGATATCCTGCTTAATCTCGAGCAACTGCTGCTCGCGAATGAGAATCTCGAGCAACTTACGCGAACGTGCCAGCAAGCCCGGAGCCTCGAGCAACGATTGACGGTCGTCGTCCGAAAATTCGAGGTTCGAGCAGATGAAGTTCACTATGCCTCGTGGCGAGTCGATGTTCTTAATCGCAAACGACGCCTCCTTTGGCATAGATGGCGAGGTGTTGATGATGTTCAACGCAACATCTTTGATAGATTCGATGAGTGCATCGAACTCAACGCTATTCTTCTCTGGCGCCGAGTCGAGCAACGATGTAACCGTAGCCTTAAAGAATGGCTCGGTCGAGATGTATTCGCCCACCTCAATCTTCTCCAAACCAGAGAGAATTACGGTCAGATTGCCATTTGGCATCTCCAAAATCTTCAGGATGCGTGCTGCCGTACCTATGCGGTACATATCATCTGGCGTAGGGGTCTCTATCTCGGCATTACGCTGCAATACTGCTCCGAGCAGACCATTCTCAGCCTGTACGGCGCGTACAAGGGCGATACTCTTCTCGCGACCTACCGTAATCGGTGTTATCGCACCCGGAAAGAGTACCGAACTGCGCAGTGTGAGTATTGGCAAAATCTCGGGCAACTGAACATCTTCGACAAGATCGTCGTCGTTGCCCGCAATAATCGGAATAACTTGGTGCTTCTGATCAGTGATATCTGGCGAGAGACCCAAGTCGTCAATAATTGAAATTTCGTTGTTATCTTTCTTTCCCATAGTCAATGTTTTTTTCTGGCTCATTCGTACGTGTGCGCGTACTCGTTGCGCGCGTACACATACGCAGTTTGCAAATATAGTACTTTTTTCGCAAAGAGCAGTGTTATTGACGAAAAAAATCGTATATTTGTGGTGAGTAAAACCTAAAAAAAGAACTATTATGAAGAGATTGTTATTGGTCTTTGTTTTATTATTCTCAGTGGCAACGAGCGTTTGGTTGGTTTTGCGCACTGAGGAGGTCGAAAAGGGTGGTGTGATTGAGGCTATCAATGCTCGTCGTAGTGTTCGCGCCTACAAAGATACCCCTGTCGAGCGCGAGAAGTTGCAACTTTTGGCGGAGTGCGGAGTGAAGGCTCCGAGCGCAATGAACCATCAGGAGTGGGAGGTGCGTATCGTCGACAATAAGGCGTGGATTGACGCCGCTACAGCCGACTATTTGAAGGCTGTCGAGGGTACCGACAATGCGAAATATATGCTTACTCCAACCTTCAAAAACATATTCCGCAACGCTCCGGCTGTGATATTTGTAGCAGCACCAAAGTGTGCCTTTGCTGGCGAAAATATCGGCTTCTTGGGTGAGAATATTATGCTGGCTGCCACCGAGTTAGGTCTGGGCACTTGCTGTTTGGGTAGCGTGCAGATGATATTCGCCGAGCCGGCTATGCAGAAGCATCTCGAGTCGCTCGGTTTCTCCGAGGGTTATACTCTGAGTTACGCCCTGGCGGTAGGTTATCCCGATGAGAAACCCGAGGCAAGCGAGCGTGATTTGTCGAAGATTAAGTTTGTTGAGTAACAGATGCTAACACACAAAAAGAAGAGAGGTGTTTCCTCTCTTCTTTTTGTGTGTTCTATATCGCTCGTTACAAGTGTGCGAGTGCTGGAAATATTTGTTGCATTTGCGCTACAACATCCTCGTGTAGAGCATTCTCGTGAAGAATGAGGATGATATTGTTGTCGCCCGCAATCGTACCGATTATATCCTTGCTTTTGTGCGAATCGATAACTACCGATATTGCACTCGCATAGCCTGATTTAGTGGATATTACGGCAATATTATGCGAAAATTTAATACCCAACACAGCATCTCCGATATTCGAGGTATTGGTCACTACGTTCGAGCCAATTTTCTCGCTCAATACGTAGATGTAACCCTTCTCGTGATGAGGCATTTTCGAGATGTTAATCTCCTTGAAATCGCGAGATAAGGTGCTTTGGGTTGCTTGGATTCCGTGCTCTGCCAGGCGAGTGATAAGTTCCTCCTGCGAGCCAATCAGTTCCTCCTCGACGATGCGTCGGATGAGGTTCAATCGTTCTGTTCTATTTCTCATAAGGTTAATTGTGTTTTGTATTTTGTGTACGCAAAGATATAAAAATATTTGTAAGTTTTGCATAAATTGGTCGAAAATCAACAAATAATTGCGTTATCTGTGTTGGAGGTTGGTGTTGAGGTGCGATTTTTTAAGTTTTTTGGCGCAAAAATTTGCGATAAACAAAAAAAGCACTACCTTTGCACTCGCAATCGAAAAGGGAGTTTAGCTCAGCTGGTTTAGAGCATCTGCCTTACAAGCAGAGGGTCGGCGGTTCGAATCCGTCAACTCCCACAAAACAAACGGAGCAATGAGATGTCGAGTAATCGACATCTTTTTGTTTTTATAGGCTATGACGCAAACTTGTTTGCAGGCATAAGCGTATGAAAATAAAAGAAGTTGAGCAGCAACTCATTGCGCAGTGAAGTTTTGTAGGGGCCCCCGCGGCGAGCGGAACGGAAAGGCGTTAAGCGGAGCAGACTCATAGTCTGCGTAGTAGCCAATCCGTCAACTCCCACAAAATCAAGACGACTTAATTTAAGTCGTCTTTTTTTTTGTGTTCGTTGACGAATTCGTTCAGTCGGTGGCGGTGTGGCTGAGTGGTCTGCAAGTTGTGAGATAGCCATTGTTGCTACGCAACTACGATAGCAAATTAAATAGCACCATCTCAAATAAATTTGGCTGCTGCTATTTAATTTACTCTCTAAAACCTTTGGTTTTAATGTCTATCTCCCATCTTTTGCTCTGCTCAAACCTGCTGCGACCGTTCGAATCCACGTTATAGAGTGAAAAGATGTTACGGGAGTATTCTATAAAAAAACATCCCCCTTACCTATATATAATATAGTCTAATTATTGGTGTGAAGGAGGCCATTTCCCTCTATTTATGCACGCACAAAAAAAGACCTCACGAGGAGGTCTTTTTCTTTTATTAAGGCAATCTTACTTTGCGTAACTTACTGCTCTGGTTTCGCGGATAACCGTAATCTTAACTTGTCCTGGGTAGGTCATCTCGTCCTGAATCTTCTTTGCGATATCGTGCGATAGGCTCTCGCTCTCAGCATCCGAAAGTTTGTCTGCACCTACGATTACGCGCAACTCACGACCTGCCTGAATAGCGTAAGTCTTAACAACGCCTGGGTACGAGAGGGCGATGCTCTCCATCTCCTTCAAACGCTTGATGTACGACTCGATAACCTCGCGACGTGCGCCTGGACGCGCTCCCGAAATGGCGTCGCACACCTGAATGATAGGTGCAATCAGCGAGGTCATCTCGGTCTCGTCGTGGTGGGCACCGATGGCGTTACATACGTCGGCCTTCTCCTTGTACTTCTCGGCGAGGTTCATACCGATAATTGCGTGTGGCAACTCCGGCTCGTCGTCAGGCACCTTACCCACGTCGTGTAACAGACCTGCGCGGCGTGCAGTCTTAGGGTTAAGTCCCAACTCTGCAGCCATAATACCTGCCAAGTTTGCCGTCTCGCGTGCGTGCTGCAAGAGATTCTGACCATACGACGAACGGTACTTCATCTTACCAATCAGACGAATCAACTCTGGGTGTAAGCCGTGGATGCCGAGGTCTATAGCGGTGCGCTTACCAACCTCCACAATCTCCTCCTCAATCTGCTTCTTAACCTTTGCCACCACCTCTTCGATACGGGCAGGGTGAATACGACCGTCGGTTACGAGTTGGTGCAATGCAAGACGAGCAATCTCGCGACGTACAGGGTCGAAGCAGCTCAAAATAATAGCCTCAGGTGTGTCGTCTACGATAATCTCCACTCCGGTAGCCGCCTCGAGTGCGCGGATGTTACGACCCTCGCGACCGATGATGCGACCCTTAACCTCGTCCGACTCGATGTTGAACACTGTCACCGCATTCTCAATAGCGGTTTCGGTTGCAACTCGCTGTATCGACGCCACGATGATGCGCTTTGCCTCCTTCGTAGCGGTGAGTTTTGCCTCCTCGATAGTCTCGTTGATGTAGGCTGCAGCCTCGCTCTTTGCCTCATCCTTCATATTCTCGATGAGGATGCTCTTTGCCTCCTCCGAGCTGATGCCCGAAATCTGCTCGAGACGTGCATTCTGCTCGCTCATAAGTTGTGCCAACTCCGCCTTACGCTCCTCGAGTGACTGAATCTGTCCCTCCATCTTCTCCTTCAGACGATTGTTGTCAGCAATCTTATGCTCCAAGTCGCGCTGCTGATTCTGCAACTGGCTCTCTAACTGCTTTGCACGCTGCTCGCTCTGGTTGAGTCTTTGATTGCGCTCGTTTACGTGGCGGTCGTGCTCGCTCTTGAGTTGCATAAAACGCTCCTTTGCCTGCAACTCCTTCTCCTTCTTAAGCATCTCGGCATCTTGCTCTGCTTTGTCGATGATTGCTTTGGAACGGACTTTAACTCCGTAGTATGCAGCACCACCTCCGACAACGGCCGATACAACTGCCGCGATAGCGATGATAATTGGATCCATAATCTCTAATTTTTTAATTCAATATTAATAAAAGTTGTCTATTCAAAAAAAATCCGCATAGGTATTCCTTTACTATGTTTGACGAAGCTGTGAAATCGTCATTTGTGAGGCTCCCCAAATATCGCAATCTTCCACCGGTGCCATAGCACTCACCCTTGCGGGCTACAAGGCCTGATTTTGAGTAACGGAGTACACCCCAATTTAAAAAGTGTTCAGTTTCGCAAAGTAAATTAAAGGAATCTATGCGGGCATTTCGTCATTTGGCAAGGCGATTTCTGCGTTACGCTTCGGACTCGGAACTGCTCACATACGTATAAGTATGCTGCGCGTTCCTCCCCTCGCAAGCCTTGAAATCGCTCTTGCCAAATGGCGAAATAATCACACTGTTTGGAAGACGATTTCTGCGTTACGCTTCGGACTCGGAACTGCTCACATACTCCCGGTATGCTGCGCGTTTCTCACCTTTTGGGATAATCCCACCTTGCGAATGACTCTATGTTGCCATCTTAATGATGGCCTCTCCTTTTCTATTCAATGAACCATTGTTGCCAAGTCGGGCAACATCGATATTACTTCTCGAGGTGTTTCGAGAGGCGGTTTGCCAACTCGGTCAAAGTCTTCACATCTCCATCGTCTACGCCATTGCGACGCTCGAGACGGAGGTAGTCAACCATCAAATAGAGCGCAGCGAATGCCAAATAGTCCTGAAGCGATGCTCCATCGATGTAATCCTTTCGCGTCTCCGAAATTCTGTCGTTCAACTCTCGTGCTGCCAAACGATAAATCTCTTCGAGGTCCTTATCGATGGTGAAATCGTAGGTCTTACTCGCAATACTCAACTTTATGTTTAATTGTTGCTCGCTCATACTCCTCAAAAAGTGTTATATTCGGTTTGAAACCATTCGAATGCACGTATCAACCTCCCGCAATAATCGGTTGATGTGGGCACGTGCCGCCGCTTTGTTCGAGACGCTACCCGAGATTGCCGCACGCAGAGCCGCCTTCTCCAACTCCGCCTTCGACTCGCGCAACTGCTCCTGCAACGAACGAATAGAGAGGCTCTGCTCGTTGCACTTGGCGCGCAACTCCGCAACCTCTGCCATCGCACCCTCGTGCAATGCCATAAGTTGCTCCACATCGGCACTCAATTTCGCTATAATCTCTTTGCTTGCCATCTCTTTGCTATCTCTTGAAAAATGGGTCAAACCAATATATCGCACCAAAGATACAAATAAAAATTAAGAATTAAAAATTAAGAATTAAAAAATATCCAAAAAAGGTGTCCAACTTTGCGTCAGACACCTCTTTGTGCGGTTTGGGAGATATGTTATTTGTATAAGAAACGTTTAATCGACTGCTTAGGCGTGTGGGCAAACCCTTCGCGCACAATCTCGAAACTTGCAATTTGGCTGTATGCCGGAAGCAGTGAGTTCGCCTCTAAGCGAGTATTCTCCAATTCGGCTTTTATGACAGACTCCTCCAGTGCCAAATCCTCTGCTGTGAGGGCTATCAACGCCACGAGTCGTTTCTCGCGCTCGACAATCAGCGACTCGGCAACGTGAGGCAGGGTGTTGAGCAACGCCTCTACTTCCTCGGGGTAGATGTTTTGTCCATTTGCGCCGAGAATCATACACTTGCTGCGACCTCGAATAAAGAGGTTGCCCTGTTTGTCGATGATGCCCAAGTCGCCCGTACGCAGAAAGCCATCCTCCGTAAATGCGGCGCGTGTAGCCTCCTCGTTTTTGTAGTATCCAATCATCACATTCGGACCTTTTGCCTGAATTTCGCCCACCTTCTTTTGTGGGTTGTCCGAGTCGATGCGTAGGGTTAGTCCATCTACGGCGCGACCACACGACCCCATCTTGAATGTGTCCCACGAAGCGTAGGCGAGTAGTGGTGCGCACTCGGTCATTCCGTAGCCTACGGTGTAAGGCAACTTAACCTTTCGCATAATCTTTTCAATGGTAGGGTTGAGGGCTGCTCCTCCGAGAATTATCGAGCGCAGATTACCTCCGAAGGTGGTGAGCAACTGCTTGCGAATCTTGCTGTATATGAGTTTGTTGACTCCAGGAGTATGCGACAGCACCTTCATCAACGGCTTGCTAAGTACTGGCAAAATCTTACCCTTGAAAATCTTTTCGATAACGAGTGGCACGGTGATAAGCAGGTAAGGCTTAACCTCTGCCAAAGCCTGCATCAAAAGCGTTGGCGTTGGTGTCTTGCCGAGGAAATATACGTGACCTCCGCCACAAACCGGATATATGAACTCGAACGCCATACCATACATATGCGCCAGCGGCAACATCGAGATTATCTTATCGCCATCTTCGACCGGGATATTATCGAGTGCAAAGTCGATATTTGCAGAGATGTTTGCCGATGTGAGCATCACGCCCTTAGGTTGCGATGTGGTTCCCGATGTGTAGTTTATGATTGCGAGGTCGTCGAGCGCGAGCGTGCCGTAGTTGACCACTTCGTGCTTCATATGCTCGGGGTAAACTGCCGGTATATCAGCGAGTTTGCCCTCCAACTCTTTACGCTTCGATTCATCCTTAAGATAGAGTATCGAGTAGTTTTCGACGTTGATGGCGATGCGCAACTGTGGCAACTTCTCCACCTCCATCTCATCCCAGATTTTTGGCTCGGTGAACAGCACTACGCTGTCGGAGTGCGCTGTGAGGTTTGTGATGGCCTCGGGCGTGAAGTCGCAAAGAATAGGTACGGCCACAGCGCGATGTGTTGTAGTGGCGAGGAATGCCATAGCCCAACGTGCGCAGTTCTTGGCTGCCAGCGCAACTTTGTCGCCCTGCTTAACATCCAGCGCACCGAATATTGTATGGATGCGTGAAATCTCGGTTGCAAAGTTGGCGAAAGTAAAATTTTCTCCTCGATAGTCCGACAATGCCTCGGTGTTCCATTTGGCAATCATTGACTCTTGTAGTCGTTCAAGATAATGTTTCATCGTCTTTTAATTTCGATTGTTTTTTTGATGGTGCAAATATCGTATGCAATGTTTGAACCGAAAAATTAAAGGTACGACCAACACTATTTTGTGGCGAAATTGCTATAAGGGACGAAAATAAAGAATAAGTGGCGAAATTTAACATTTCGCCACTTACCCCTAATCTCTATACTCCAGCCATTCCCTCACATTCTCGGCATATGTTTTCGAAATTGGGATGTTTGGAATGCCTTCGATGCCGAGTTCTATGAATACTCCCTCTTTGTCGCGGTGAAGAACCTGTGCGTGTTCGAGGTTTACCATATAGGAGCGGTGGCATCGCACGATGCGTGTACCTTGCAGATGCTCGGCTACGCGGTTGAGAGTGTTGCGCACCATTGTCTTCTTGATTTTATGCTCGCTTAGGTAGTAGATGCAGACGTAGTTGTCTGCCGACTCAATCATCACGAGGTTCTCGCGACGCACCGACAATCGCATCTCGCCCTTCTCGTCAACTATCTGAATATAAGTCTTTTGTAGCACGGTTTCGTCGCGATCAATCTGTTTGCGTAGTTCGCGCAACTCGCGTCTATTCTCCTGCCAAATAAAGTAGATGTAGCACGCAACATATGGTATCACCACTATAAGCGAGGTCTTGACGAACGAGTTTCTGAATAGTTCGGGTGCCGATTTCTCGGTGCCGATGACCAGGGCGGCGAGAGTGTAGATGGTTGCCATCGTTACAATCTCGCTCAATATCCACACAATATATCCGAGGTATGTCAGCGTGTGCCGATTTACGTATGCGCGCATAATGAGGCGACTTATGGCGGCTATAGCCATACCGCTTGCCACTAACATAAGCGCAATGAGTTGGCTCGCCATTTCGGGCGAGATACCCAAATTTATCAGGAAGTTGTTCTCGACGTTGTATAGTTCGAGAGGTCGATAGATGTTTATGAATACCAACGCAAAGATGGGGACAAACAGAATCATAAAGATCTGGTTTGCCCTACTATATATAAAAGAAGGTATAGGCTTGAGCATCGCTTCGAGGTTCTATTTGAAGAACTTGTACTGGAAGGCGAGCAGATAGACTACCGCCACCGAGATGTAGGCATCGGCGAGGTTGAATATTGGTCCGAAGAAGTATCCGCGCGAGTCGAATAGGAATGAGAGCCACTGCGGGTGGTTCTCCCACTGGAAGAGTGGGAAGTAGAACATATCGACCACCTTGCCCATCATAAATGGTGCGTACGAGCCACCAAATTGCGCCACCTGCGTAGCGGTTGACTCCGAGAATATTACACCATAGAGTGCGCTATCGAGGATATTTCCGAGAGCACCTGCAATGATGAGCGTCAGACCCACGATAATTCCCATAGGTACTGCTCGACGAATGAGCGTGTGGATATAGTAGCCCAATCCGCCAACCATTATCAGTCGGAATATCGAGAGCAAGAGTTTGCCCCAGTCGAAGCCGTCAGACGAGATTTGCATACCGAAGGCTGCTCCGTTATTCTCTATGAAGAGGAGTTTGAACCACGAGAAAATCTCGATTTGCTCGCCATAGAGCATATTGGTCTTAACCCAGATTTTGAGTGCTTGGTCGGCAATGAGCAACACGATGATGGTCGCTGCAACAATTATTGAAGTACGCTTTTGGTTCATAGTCTATGAGTTTGCTTCGGTGCAAAGATAGTAAAAAACGGAAAACGGAGAGCGGAAAACGGAAAACTTTTTTGATAGAGAGTAGTGAGTAGTTAGTAGAGAGTAGTTAGTAGTTAGTAGTTGAGATAAGGGTCGGAGTTTGGAAGGGAAAGCGGGCACGCAGCAGATATAGCGGCGCCAACAAGTTGGCTTTATGGCGGCGGAGGCGAGCCTCCTTTATAGCGGCGCACTCCAAGGAGTGCTTTATGGCGCGCGCCATAGAGGAGTGAAAGTTCGACGCCATAGAACACCGCAGGTGTGACGCCATAGAGGGCATTTATGCCCGACGCTACAAACCGCTCGCGCACAAAAAAGCCAATGGCTAATTGCCAATGGCTAAATGGTAAAAGAAAAGAGGCTCGAAAAACTCGAGCCCCTTTTGCTTTTAGTAGATAAGGTCGTCCTCCTCGCTTCCGAAGCCTGGAAGAGAAGTTCCTGTGCTGATGATGTAGCCACGCTCGGCTACAACCTCGAACATATCAATCTCTGGAGCAGAATAGCTCAAAACTATCTTTTTCATAATATTCAACATTTTTTATCGTTCAACTATTCTGTTTGTTTACTCTGCATACTCTGGTGTGGTATCGTCAATCGAGGTGATGACACCGCAACCCTGCGCCTTGGCAGCTGCCGAAGTTACTACGTTACCTCCTGTGAGGTAAGCAGCGTAGTTCGATGCGTTGAGCACGCCTGGAGTTTCATTGTTGCCTATGATGAGCGTACCACCCACGTGGCAATTTTTGATGTGGTCAGTAGGGGTGTTGATACCCTGGATAGCACCAATAAAGTTGTTGTTTGCTGCAGTACCGCCCTCTGCTCTCCAATCTGGAGCCGAGATTGTGCAGTACGACTTCGCATTTGCCAACGCCGTTGGAGCATAACCCGTGATACCACCACATACGCAACGATGGCTACCGTTATCCGTTGGGAGGAAGTCATCGAACTTCTTCTCGATGGTTATATTACCTGTGTTGATAAAGGTTGCATTGGTATATGTGCCAGAGCCTGGTGTAGCAAAGATACCACCAATACCGAAGTTTGACTTTGGACATCTTCCGGCATAGTAGATGTCGCCACTGTTGGTGATTGTTCCGCTTGCGGTTGGAGTACCCGATGCAGTACCAATGATACCGCCGAGCGAAAGACCTGCTGTTCCCAACTGGTAGCCATCGTGGTAGATACCTGCACTATTCGATACGTCGGTCAATTTAGGAGCTGCCGCCTGTCCAACAATACCACCGATACGCTTCGCGCTGCTACCACCAGTGGTTGAAGATGTCTGGTGAACAACTATTCCGTACTGTACACCTGACTTTGTACTGTTTGTACAAGATGTGATTTTTGTACCCGTTACCGTGTAGGCAATCAATCCTGCAATATAGTGAGCCTTATTTGCCTTAGCACCCTTTGTGAGTGTAATAACACCGTTGTTTGAACAGCTTGTGTAGGTTCCGGCAACCTTGTTAGCGCCAGCCATACCACCCATAGCGAGAGTGTTGTTTCCGCTGTTTCCGCTGAAGGTTACATCTCCGGTATTGCTTACACTCTTGTACTCCTCGCCACCGATGATGTAACCGGCATAGCCTGCAACATATGTTGTATTGCTGTTAGTGGTCGATACCGATACGGCACCCGAGTTGGTACAAGTGTTGAGGTTTGCCGAAACAAGACCAACGCCACCTGCTACATAACCAAGAGCCGACATTTTGCCTGCTACGGTTACATTTGCTGTATTGTTTACCGATGTAAGAGCACCTGTAGTATAACCTACTGCACCACCGATGCTTGTCTCGCTCGAGAATGTTGCGCCCGAACCAACGGTGATAGCACCCGAGTTCTCACTCTTCGAAATAGCTCCCGTTGGATAGCCTGCAATACCGCCGATATGAGTTGACCAAGTGTTATCAGTGCTCTCTGCTGTAGGAGAGAACTTACCATTGAAAGTTACCTTATTGATGGTAATCTTACCTGCGTTGATATTCTTTGCGAGGTTTGTTACACCGATAGAGTTCGAGAAATACGATGCCAAACCGCCAATGTGGATACCGTTACCGGTAATTGAAATCGCCGAATCGGTCTTACCAATGGTGATGTTACCATAGTTCTGGAAGTCACGCTTTGTCTTGGTGTCGTATCCGCTGATGCCGGCAATATCAATCTTGCCATAAGTCTGGTGAGTCTTTGTAGTGTTCCAAGAAGCGAAAGGTGTTACATTGGTGTAGACATTGATATCGCCACGGTTGATGAGATTAACCGAAGTTCCATCGGTAGTGTGGTAGCACGATACACCAACTACACCATAGCCTGGCTGGTTGTTCGAACGAAGGAGTGTTACATTACCCTCAACGGTGATGTCGCCATTTGCCTTATTCTCGCAATTGTGAACGGAGAAGTTGGAATAGGTAACGACACCGCCTACGCGATAGTAGAACTGCGAACCTGCTGTTGCGTTGGTGTCGGTAGATGCTTTAACGTGGATAGGAGCATCGTTGGTACAGTTGTCAAGAGCTGTGCTTGTGTTCTGGAAAGAAGCAACAACGCCCGCTACGCTAATACCCCAGAATGCAACATCGCTATCTACGGTGATGTTTGCGCCCTGGTGGTTGTGGCAGTTGATCAACTTAACTGGCTTTGATGTTCCGATTACACCACCAACAACGAATGCCTTAATCTTACCACCCGAGATGGTGATAGCTCCGTAGTTGTTGTTATTCTCGATCTCGTGGCAGCTCTGAGCAATAACACCTGCGATAGAGGTAGAGTTGTAGTCCAACTCGCCAGTACCTGCAGCATTCGCGTTGAACTCGATAGCACCATAGTTGGTGTTGCCCGAGAAAGCCGAAAGGTTGGTATTTACACCCATACCTGCAACACCTGCTACGTGTGGAGTATAGATCTGTGCAGCCTGATTGTCGAGATACTTGATAGCACCTGTGGTCTTTGCCTCGTTACCGTTTACGCAGTTGGTAACACCGCCAGCCAACGAGTAGCCTACAACACCACCAACGCAAGGGTGAACAACAACGGTGTTGTCGCTATTTGCAACCTGATTTACGGTGATGTTAGCCTCGTTTACACAGTTTTTAATGTCGCCATACGAAGTACCTACAACACCTGCAATGTTTACGGTGTTATACTTGTTCGCGCCCGATGCAATAGTTGTGTCTGGGTTGTTAACGGTGATGCTACCCGAAACCTTACAGTTGCTGATGCTGCTCTGCTCACTCTCTGCGAGAACGCACGCCACAGCACCTATAACCAAACGACCATTCGAAGCTATGTTTACGTTTGTGAGGTTTACGTTCATAATGGTTGCAGTAGTCGTGCCGAACAATGGAGCATTCAAACCATTGATTGTGTAGTCGCTACCATCGAAAATAGAGTTGTTGAAGTTCTCAACTGGGGTCCAGTTGTAGCCGCTCATATCGATGTCGTCAATAACCTGCGCTGCGGAGTATGTCTCGGCAAACGAGCCATCGGCAACCATATTTGCGAACTGGATCAAAGCATCCTTGCTGTCGATCTCGAAGGTAGAACCGTTATCCTCTACCGAGTTAGCCGAGTAGGTGAACTCCGTGAACTCGCGAACAGCGCCTGCAAGAATAGGCTTTGCAAGCGAGTTGAACTTAACGGTCATCTTGTCGTTTGCGGTGTGCAATGTAACGGTGAATGTGCCGTAAGTGCCTGCAGGAACTGTGAGGTAGAGATACTGTGTCTCTGCGCTGAGTACGAGTGGCTCAGCGAAGGTCAAAGTTACAGCGTTCGAAGTACCCTTCAATGCCTTCAATGCGCCGTTTGCGCAATCTACGGTGAAAGGACCCGAGATTTTGCCAACCTCCGACTTCGCAACTACGCTTGTGATAGCCTCGCCATTACCCTTAACAGCCAAACGGAGAACTCCGGTGAGGTGGTGAAGCTGAATTGCATCGTTGTGCGATG
The DNA here is from genome assembly GCA_045653565.1 of Alistipes sp. Taxonomy (GTDB): domain Bacteria; phylum Bacteroidota; class Bacteroidia; order Bacteroidales; family Rikenellaceae; genus Alistipes. Next base: position 46,528 of record JAZOMA010000035.1, on the reverse strand, counting down.
CTACGTAGCCATACATTGGTGCTGCGCCGGTTGCGAAAGTACCCTCGGTGTAAGGCTGCTCAGCCAAGAAGGTTACAGGGTAAACAGTACCCTCGCCCTCTCCTGTTGGTGCAGGATATACTACGTTGTAAGGAGCGATGAGCGGAGCGTTGAACGAGAACGTTGCCGAAGCCAAACCGTCGTTGCTCTCCGACAGCGGATTCGATGCGTGTCCGTTGATTGCAATCTGGTCACCCGCACTCCAGTAGAGTGGATACTTTCCATCTGCGTTGCGCTCGCCGAGCTCTGTTCTCGACTCCTCCAACGAAATAGAAAACTCGGTTACACCGGTCTGACCGGCATTAACACCGAGATCTTCAGTTGTGTCAGTAACGCAAGAGAATGCGAACATTCCTCCCACAACTGCTAAGATAAGTTTTGCAAATTTTTTCATTTGTCTTGTAGTTAAACGTTAATTGATATTTTGAGTTAAATCTATTGCTTTTAATATATTTACACGGGTGCAAATATATGAAAAAATATTTTATTTATATAAATAATCGAAAAAAAATGCTATTTTTGTAGTGCGAAGATTTAACCTCTCGGCAAAAGAGGTGTCTATATAAGTGAACTCGGACAAGATGAAGGAGAGTACGACAGAGTTGATTACTCGGTTGAGAAGCAATGCGGTCGAGGCGTTCGACCGGCTGATTGAGCAGTATGGCGACAGGCTCTATTGGCATATACGTCGTATTGTCGTACATCACGAGGAGGCGGAGGATGTCCTGCAAGAGACATTTACACGAGCGTACCTCTCGATAGCGGACTTCCGAGGCGACACCGATAGTTCTTTGACAGCGTGGTTGTATCGCATAGCTACAAATCAGTCAATCAGAGTATTACGCAAGCGTAAAAAGTGGATGTTTGCCTCGTTGGACTCGGTGCGTGGCGATTTGTTGGCAACATTCGAACACGAGGTTGACCCCTCGGCAGACGAGATTGTAGTCCGACTGCAAAAGGCAATTCTGGAGTTGCCGACAAAGCAACGTTTGGTATTCAATATGCGCTACTACGACGAGTTATCGTTCGAGCAGATTTCGCAAGCCACGGGCGATAGTGTGTCGACGCTGAAGACGAACTATCACTACGCAGTGAAAAAGATAAAGGAACAGGTTAAGGTTATAGAGATAGAGGATTGATTATGAAGATGAAACAGATGCCGTATAGGGTTGAAGAGGGGGCTATTGAGAGTGCCAAGTATCGTGCAAAGTTGGCAGTGCGCGAGGTGGCTCGACCAGCAGAATATCGCCCTCGACGAGTGCAGGTGCGTTGGGCTTCGGCGGTAGTTGCGACCATTGCGTTGGTGTTCTCGGTGGCACTATCCGTAAAACTATATCACGAGTCCATTGAGCCGACTCCGATGGAGCGACTTATCTCGCAGATGCAGAGTGCGCCGGACGAAATTGTAGATGATTTGGCTGTGGATGCCTGCTACTACCTCGACGACCCAAGCACATTCTAAACTATTGAGTATTAACGATTAAAATTGCAGACTATGAAGAAGATTTTTGTTTTGTTGGTTGCCGTAGCGGCAATGTTCGCACAGAGTGCTTTTGCGCAAGAGAAACCTGCGCAAACTGCCGAGCAGAAGGCGGCATCGCAGGAGCGTCGTGAGCAGTTGATGCTGACTCGTTTGGAGTTGCTCAAAACCGAGTTGCAACTCACCGATGAGCAGTTTGCGAAGTTCGACCCCGTGTACCGTCGTTACCGCAAGGAGATTTCGCGCGTGACGGGTATGAACAAGGAGGCTCGCCTGAAGAAAACCGAAATCACCAACGAGAATGCTTTGGCTGTGACCTCGGCTCGTTTGGCGAACAATATCCTTACTTCGACAGTCAAGCAACGCTATTTGCTGTTGTTTGCCGAAGTGATTGAGCCAATGCAGGTTATGAATCTCTATCGTGTCGACGAGAAGGTGTCGCGCGAGGCAGCAAAGATTATGAAGTATCGCCAAGCGGCAACGAGTACAGAGGCTAAAAAGTAGTCGTTAAAGAGTGTTTTTTGGGTGGCAACCGCGCGGTTGCCACTTTTTTGTTATCTTTGCATCAAAATCGAATAGTTATGGAGTTGCATTTTGTTGGCATAATCATTGGAGTTGCCACCTTCTTTGTTATCGGACTCTTTCATCCGCTCGTTATTAAGGGCGAGTACTACTTCGGCGTAGGATGCTGGTGGGTGTTTGCGTTGGTGGGTGCTGTGGCAGTTGTGGCGTCGTTGTTCGTCGCAAATGTTGTATGGTCCACGTTGTTGGCGGTGGTTGGTGCCTCATCATTCTGGAGCATCAAAGAGTTGTTCGACCAACGCGAAAGAGTTCGTAAAGGTTGGTTTCCTAAAAATCCGAAGCGAAAATAGTGTTTGTAGCGGCTATATTCATACTCTCGTTGCTTGTTGTGTGGGCAGATTGGGTGGCATACAAGCGGTATGTCGCCACAATGGGTTGTCGATATGTGCGATGGGGTATAGTGGCTCTGTTTGTGGTGTCGAACATCTTGCCATACATTGCTATGGCGATGATATGGCTGTGCGATATGGTTACGATGGTGCCGATGATGTGGCTGCTGACTGCCTATACCATACTATCTCTTTCGCGTATCGCCTTGTATGCGGGAATTCTGGTTTTTAAGAATCGATACGTGAAATGGACGGTGGGCGTTATGCTCTGCGCAATAGTGGTGTGGGTGCTTATGGTCGGCGTAGTGCGTACCCGTAAGGAGCTGACAATCAAAAGTATTGATGTAATGTCGGAGCGGTTGCCTCAGATGTTTGATGGCTACCGTATTGCTCTATTCTCGGATGTGCATATTGGCTCGATGACCTCGGCACAGCAGATGTGTGAGCGGTTGGTTGCCAAAGTGAACGCTCTGGATGTAGATTTAATCATCTTTGGTGGCGATTTGGTCAATGCTCGCTATGACGAATTGTCGCCCGAGATAGCCTCCATTTTGAGCGGTTTGGAAGCGAGGGATGGAGTTGTTGCGGTATTAGGAAATCACGATACTGGCGTCTATGTGCGCGATACGGTTGCGTTGCCGATAGAGGAGAATACGCGATTGCTTATCGAACGCATCGAGGCAATGGGGTGGCGTGTGGCGAACGACACAACCGAGTCGTTGACGAGGGGTAGCGACACGATTACCCTAACCGGTATTGCCTTCTCACGCGAGTTGCTCGAGGATCGCCACTCGGCAGAGGTTGCCGATGAGTTGGATCTAAGTCCGATTTACGAGGGTGTTCCGAGCGAAAAGTTTAATATCTCGGTGTCGCATATGCCGCAGTTGTGGCGTAAAATAGCGGCACTTGGCTATGGTGATTTGGTGCTTTCGGGTCACGTTCACGCAATGCAGATGAAGGGGCGCGTTGGTGGGTTGGAGTTCTCGCCCGCACAACTTATGTATCGTGAGTGGAGTGGACTCTACGAGGAGCAGGGTAGCCACCTCTACATCACCGATGGCGTTGGTAGCGTAGGTTTTCATATGCGTATAGGTGCACCACCCGAAATCACGATTTTAACTCTGCAAAGAAGATAGAAGAGGAGAGCCACATTGCGTAACTCTCCTCTTCTAACTCCTAATTCTTATCTCCTATCTCCTATCGTCTTGGTCCATACCAGCCGCCTGACGAGGTGCCACGATTTACGCCCACCGAGCCAGTTGACTCCTTATATCCGTAGTCCGACATCTTGGTTGAGCCCTTCTTGCCGAAGTGGCGGAGGTTGTAGACAAACTGCACCGAGAAGTAGCGTCCGATACAGCTGTTCCACGAATTTTGTGTATAACCCGAGCCTGTCGAACGAGCAAATGCTGTATTCTGGTTGAGGAGGTCGTTTACGCCCACCTGCACCTCGCCGCGCTTATTCTTGAACACCTTACATCCGAGGTAGAGGTTGCACAATACGTAGTCCTCGTTGTAGGAGGTCGAGATACCCTTATATTGTACGTACGACACGGCTGCCGTAATTGTCAATCGCTTGAGGAAGGTCCACTTCACATTACCATTTACCGAGTGGTTGAAGTAGTCGTTCTTTGCGGTCTGACCTATGGTGTTCCACGCCTGATTGTAGGTTCCGTTCCACGAAATCGTAAAGTCGAGATTCTCCGAAATGTTACTACCGAGGGTTAAACCGGCATCGTAGCCAATGTTGTTGGCGTAGTTGATGTCGTACTTGTGGTCAATCATATTCTGCAACACGTTGCCATCGCCCGTAGCGTAGATTGCCGACGGAATGCGGTTGTACGAAACACCTCCCTTGATGTTGAGGTTACACTTCATAAATGAGAGCGGCAAACCGAGCGAAACGTGGGTGCGAGCCGAGTAGTAGCCGTCCATATTTTCGTACGAGGTGACCTCCTTTGGACGATAGGCGTTACCATCCTTATCGGTTGGGATATCCAAGTCGCCAAACTTTGCCGGAAGGTCAAAACCTTTCGGGTTGTTCCACGTCGAAGCCGAGATATAGTCTTGCTGCATCTGTCCCCAGAACATCCACATAAATGTGATACCCTTATCCACTTTCGAGAGGTTGTAGTGTGCGCTCACATTGTGCGTGAACGATGGGTTCAACGCCTTATTACCAATACTGATATATTGAGGGTTCGACACGTCGAATATGCTCTGCAACTGCGTTACCGAAGGGTTACCCGACCACGAACGCAGGAATATGCGGAGGGTGTTCTCCTTGTTGAAGGCGATGTTTGCCATACCAAAGTAGGAGAACTTGTTGTAGTGCTTGTTGATGTCGTCGCCTTGCGCACCTACGATGTTGCCATCGAGGATGTCGCGCTGGTACGAAAGGTTTAATACTAAGGTGTTCTTATTCTTTGCAAAGCGGAAACCCGGACCTACACGATGTGTCCAGAAGCCACTTCGGAACGCCTGCGACATATTGTCGTTCCTATCGGTCGAAGGATTATAGTTGTAATCCTTGTCCGTGTAGTAGGTATTCTTGTCGTTCATCTCGTGCTCGTACGACATACGATATTGCAACGACACCTGTGCATACTGCGATATTGGCTCGTTGTAGGTTACATTTGCACGCACGGTAAACTCCTCGCTTGGACGATGGATATATTGATGGAGTGGCGAGTAGAGTGGCGAATTTACCATATCGTGCCACGACTTGCCCTCGCCAAAGTAGTTTTCGATGGCATTCTGATAGTCGGAGCCTGCTGCGATGTTGTAAGGAATGCCATTCGCATCGTTTGCGGCTGTCCACTGCTCACGACGATTGTTCTGGTAGTTGAAACGACCATCCACCGTGAGCGTTCTGCCCGGCTTGCCCAACTTGGTACGCAACTGCAAGAACTCGTTGAAGCGGAAGGCATCCATCGTGCTTCGATTCTCCGAGTTGGTGTATGACAACGACTGGTGCGGAGTCTCGGCACCCTCCAACTCCTCAGCATCGGCATTCTCGCCAATGGTATAACCCTCGGTATTCGAATTAGGGTTGTTGCGCTGATACGAGAATGATGTGCGCGACATCAACGACATATTGCGTGAGATTTTCCAGTCCAAACGTGCGTTGAAACGTGCGTTGTAGTTTATGGTGTTGGAGAAGCCTTGTTGCCACATATAACCAATCGGCATAGGGCTCTCGTACCACTTTTCAGTGCGGGAGTTGTTGTCGGTGTCGGTGTGGTTGAAGAACAACGAGCCTTGGAACTTGACGTTGTTGCGACGTCCCCACTGGTCCGAGTAGTTGGCTCCAATCGAGTTTACCAGCGCGATACCACTCTGTGGACGCACCATATATTGACCGACAGCACCACGACGACCACGTCCGCCACCGCCTTGCTGACCGCTTACACCCAGAATATCCTCGAACGAGAAGTTCTGCTGATTGACGTTATTGAACAGACCAATCAACGACAATCGAGAGTCGCCGTGGAAGAAGTTGACATTTCCACCCACAATCCACTTGTGTCCTTTGGCAATATCCTCGGCATTGTTCTTTTCCCAATCCGGCTCGTAACCCATTCCGGCGTACATCTTACCAAACTGACCTTGGCGCATATTCTCCTTTGTGACGATATTTATCGCCTTGTAGCCCTCGCCATCGTCCATACCCGAGAACTCCGCTTGGTCGCTCAACTTGTTGAATACCTCGATGCGATCCACCGCCTCGGCCGGCAACGACTTGATGGCGGTGCTTACATCCTCGCCAAAGAACTCCTTGCCATCTACGAAAATCTTCTGGATGGTTTCGCCTTGCGCCTCGACTGCGCCGTTGGTGATGGTGATGCCCGGCATCTTCTTCAACAGACCCTCCACGTCGGCATCGTTCGATACCTTGAAGGCTCCGGCACTATAACTCAGCGTGTCGCCCTGCTGCGATGTACGCAACGCCTTTACGGTCTTTACGACGGTCTCGATGCGCTCCGCCTGCTCGATCATCATAACCTTGCCGAGCGAGAGCGACTCACCAGCGATGCGGAACTGCTTGGTTACATCCTTGTAGCCGATAAATGTGATAAGCATAGTGTAGTTGCCGTATGCCAAACCCTGAATCGACACATAGCCATTTGCTCCGGTTGTGTAGTAGGTTTTCTTGTCAGGCTTTGCTGTTGGGTAGAGTTCGACAACAGCACCAGGCAAGCCCATCTTTGTCTGCGAGTCGGTGAGTGAGAACGACACCTTACCCGTCTGTGCAAAGGCTGAGATGGCGAACGAAATTGCCACGAGTAAAACGATAATTCGCTTCATTATTGAGTAGTTTTTGTTTGCGTTTTTCAATGCCTTTTCAAAAGGCAGCACAAAGGTAGTGAATATAATTGATTATATTCAACGAAACCGAGTGAAATGACAATAAGTGGGGGTGAAATGGACTATTTCTCGGGTGAAATGAGCCAATCTTTCAGTACGTGAACGCGCGCTTTAGGCACAACAATGCGCTCGGGAGTCTCTATCGCGAGGTTTACAACTAGGCGACTTCCAAACCATACGGCGATATCCTTTATCGCCTTGCGCGAGATGATGAATTGACGATTGGCACGAATGAAATCGTTACTCGGCAACTTCTGTTGCAACGCGTCCAATGTGAGCGAGAGTTGGTATTTGTTTCCATCGTGACAGTAGGCAGTAACTCGCTCCTCGAAGGTGTGGACGAAGGCTATATCCTTCGAGTTCAGAGGGATAATCTTGTCGCGGAAGTGGACCAAAAAGACCTGCTCCGCAGGGCGTGCCTCGGCAACCTTCGATACTCGTTCGGAGTACTCCTTACGGTCGGCTGAGGTGAGTCGAGCCCACTTGTTGATGGAGCGGTTTACCATCTCCTCGTTTATCGGCTTTAGCAGATAGTCTATGCTGTTGACCTTGAACGCTTCGATGGCGTATTGGTCGTATGCCGTAGTGAATATGATGGGCGTGGCGATATCCACGCTGTCGAATATGCGGAACGAGGCTCCATCGGCAAGATGGATATCCATAAAGACCAAGTCGAGCGATGGCGAGGATTGGAAAAACTCCACGCTATCCACCACAGTATCTATTGTTGCCACAATCTCGACATCGGGGCAAACTTTGTGCAGTACGGCTGCGAGGTTGTGCGCCGCTGCGGTCTCATCCTCAATAATTACTACGCGCATAGGGTCTATTCGTTTGGAGATTTGAGTGGCAGACGCACCACAAACTCTTTCTCCGTATCGATGATTTCAATATCCTGATTCAGAAGTAGTTGGTAGCGACTGTTGAGGTTCGATAAACCTAATCCCGTGCCAACATTTGGCTCGAGCATTGGGCGTTTTTCGTTGGCTACAACCAAACAACCCTCCTCCGTATAGATGCGAACCGTGAAGAGTTGGCGACTACTTATGGTGTTGTGTTTTACGGTGTTGCCAATGAGCGGTTGTAGCGAAATTGGTGGTAACAGATAGTCCAGATATTGCTCTTCGATATCGAAGTCGAAGGCTATCTTGTCGGCATAGCGAATCTTGAATAGATAGCAATACGCCTCGGCAAAATGAATCTCGTCGCGGAGCGTCACAAAGGTTGAACTCGCGCTATTCTGCGAAAGGTAGCGGAAGGTGTAGGATAGTTGGTCTATATAGTTCAACGCACGCTCTTCATCCTTCTCGCGCACCAGCATCGACAGCGACGACAACGAGTTAAAGAGGAAGTGTGGGTTGATTTGACTCGCCAACATGTTGTACTTGGTGGTGAGGTTTTCGTTGCGAAGCATCTCGTTCTCGAGTATCACCTGTTGCTCGCGATAGATAAGTGTCAGAACACGCGAGTAAAGCACCACAATGGCGAATATGAAGCACGACTTCAGTACCGCAACAAACTCCACAACCTGATGGCTCTTGTAGACGGGTATCACCTCGCCCGAAAACATCTTTGGCACGGGCGAAATAAAGTACGTTGCAAAGACTATCAACAGACATACAAACGCGCGTATCAGGTACTGACACACCGATGTGTTGCTTTTTTTTCCGCTCATCACCACCAACAGCACGAACGATAAAACGAAGTAGAACAGGAACTGGTAGAATAGTATGGCCCACTGCTCTGAACCACGGAAAAAGGCACCATAGTTGAACTCCTCGCCGTTGCGCTCGATGATGTGCTGCATATAGAGGTGCTTGGCAGGGAAACCACTGCGCTTTGCCGCCTCGACGAGCAATCTATCGCCCTCGGCAAGATGAAGTCGGATAACTCTGCGATGGTCGACAAATACACTATCTCCCTCCTCGGTTATGAGATATCCGAAACCATCCTCGCCTATGGAGAGTGTTCCCAATACCTCTACCGACGAGGCACTGCGCTTCACGTTTGCTCGATGGTTGCCCGAGTCGGACTGATTCGATACGAGCAGGAGCAAGTACGAGAAGTTGCAGACAAGACTTATGGCTATCGCCACAAATATGTGTGAGAGAATAGGGGAGCGTCCCTTCAATTTCTTAATCATCGCGGTCTTTTTTGGCGTTTAATGCTATTTATCCTCCTCGTACCACGAGGCGTACATACGGTAGTCGCGTGCTATGCGGGCGATAATCTCCTCGCGCTGTGCAGGTGTCACCTCCTTAACCTTCTTTGCAGGGATACCTGCATAAACCGAGTTCGGCTCCAACTTCGAATTTGAGAGTACCAAAGCATTTGCTGCGATTATGCAACCCGAAGCCACAACAGCATTGTCGAGAATCGTTGCACCCATACCGATAAGGCAGTTATCCTCGATTATTGCACCGTGGATGGTGGCGTTGTGTCCCACCGACACGTCGTTGCCGATGTGGGTTTGTGATGGGTGCGGCGAGCCGTCGTAGAGAGTGTGAATAACTGTTCCGTCTTGAATGTTTGTGCGGTCGCCAATAGTGATTTTGTTCACATCGCCACGCAGCACTACGTTGTACCAAATTGACGAATCCTTACCCACCGTAACGTCGCCAATCAATACGGCTGTTTCAGCCACAAATGTTCCCTCGCCCACCTCGGGCGTGTGATTTCTAACCGATTTAATGTAAGCCATATTTTTTGCTATTAGCTGTTGGCCATTAGCCATTAGCTAAATTAAAAATTAATAATTAAAAATTATTTTTTAAACTACTCGCTACTCACTACTAACTATTGCTTTGCCTCTTGCCAGTATTGCTCCATCTCGTCGAGCGAAGCCTCGCTCACCATCTTGCCCTGCTCGGCTATGCGCTTTTCGAGGTGGTTGAAACGCTCGATAAACTTCTTGTTCGTGCGCTCCAATGCGTTTTCGGGGTCGATGCCACTCTTGCGACAGGCGTTTATGAGAGCAAAGAACAGATCGCCAAACTCCGCCTCTAACAAATCTTTGTTGCCACTCTGCATCTCGGCTTCGACCTCGCGAATCTCCTCGTGAACCTTATCCCACACCTCGTCTGCCGAGTTCCAGTCGAACCCTACGGCTGCCGCCTTCTCGCTTATGCGGAACGCCTTAACCATAGCCGGCAGTGAGCGTGGAACACCGCCCAAGACACCGCTCTTGCGAGCCTTTTTGCGAAGTTTTAACGCCTCCCAATTCTGCTTAACCTCCTCGGGCGACTCCGCCAGCACATCACCATAGACGTGCGGGTGGCGGTATATGAGTTTGTCGCATACCCCGTTTGCTACATCTGCCAAGTCGAATGCACCCTGCTCCTCGCCAATCTTCGAGTAGAAAACAATGTGCAAAAACAGATCGCCCAACTCCTCTTTGATACCCTCCATATCGTCAGCCGTAATAGCATCCGCCAACTCGAAAGTTTCCTCGATGGTGTTGTTTCGCAACGAGTGTATGGTCTGTTCTCTATCCCACGGACACTCTATGCGCAGGCGATTCATCACCTCTATCAGTCGTGCCGTAGCCTCCAATTTTTTCTCCATATTGTTTGAAATATTTTTGCAAATATACAAAAAAAATCGTTCTGGCGGGTAAATTTTGCACCTTACTTGCGCCGTAAATGCTCATTTACGCCGAGTAAACTGCGCTTTCCGCCACTGCGTAACGCACAAACTTTCCTCCACCATTGACGATTTTGAAGCGAGTAAATATAAGTTCCATAGGTCTTATCTATATTACCCCCCCCCATTCAACAACAACGAGAGCCCGCAGACTCTCGTTTGTTATTGTTCTGTCAAGTTTGAACCGATTAGTTCAAACTTGGCAAGAACGAATATGTGTCAGAGTAGTGAAGGTTCTGCTCAACAAAGTTTGCTGGGTACGAAACCTTTACATCAACAATGTTGTCACCCTCCTTAACCAACTCATACTCAGGGTTTACGAAGCCACCATAAGGCTCGATGTTGAGCGACTTGTAACGCTCGAGGACCTCTGCGTGAAGAGCCTGATCAATCTTAACGGCATACTTCTCGATCAACGCCTTACCTGCCTCGAAGTCGCCCTCCGACTTGATGCGCTGAATCTCGTAGAGCTGCTTGCCAAAGATAGCACGCAACTTATCGAAGTCGTTAACCACGAGGTAGTGCTTACCATTCTCAACTACCCACTCGATAACCTTCTCCTCTTTGCCGAGGTCGATAGCCCACTCCGAGATAAGTTTGCGGTTACGCATATGTGCCTGCTCTACATCCTTGCCCAACTCGATGCGCGAGAACTGGGTCATTGCACCATTCATAATGTAAGATGAGTACTGCGCCTTTGCTGTCTCTAACGATGGGATGAGTCCCAACTCAACCATCTTCTCGTCGCCGAGGTAGTAGAGGGCAAACAAATCGGCACGAGTCTCCTCGAGTGGCGAAGAGTATACGCCCAACTCGGTACCTGTAGTGCCTGGAGCCAACTGGCCCGAACCGTGACCAAGACACTCGTGGAGGTCTGTGTGAAGGTCATCCGAGAGTTTGCCGTGCTCCTTCATACGAGCGCGGTCCTCCTCGCGAAGAACGAACTCCTCCGAGAAACCACTGCCCTGAGCAGCCTTCTTGTATGCGTAGGTGATGTTGTCGATAGTTACCGACTTCGAGCCGTGATCCTTGCGAATCCAATCGGCATTTGGAAGGTTGATGCCGATTGGGGTTGTAGGGTAGCAGTCGCCACCGAGCATCGCTACGGTGATAACCTTTGCCGATACGCCCTTAACCTTCTCCTTGCGGTATGCAGGGTTGATAGGCGAGTGATCCTCGAACCACTGTGCATTCTCCGAGATAATCTGAGTACGCTGGCACGCCTTCTCGTCGCGGAAGTTTACAACCGACTCCCACGAAGCCTTATATCCGAGTGGGTCGCCATAAACCTCGGTGAAACCATTTACGAAGTCAACATTCGACTGTGTATCCTTAACCCACGAAACGTTGAATGCGTCGAAGTCGCGCAAATCACCGCTCTTGTAGTACTTAATCAAAAGACCGATAGTGGTTTTGAGTGGCTCCTCTGCAACCTCTTGTGCCTTCTCCAACCAATATACCACCTGCTCCAAAGCCTCGCTATACATACCACCAATTTTGTAGGTCTGCTCGTAGATCTTACCACTATTCTTCACGAGCTTCGAGTTCAAACCGTACGAGATTGGGCAAGGGTCGTTGCCTGCCTTCTTAATCATTGCGTTGTAGAACTTCTCAACCTCGGCCTGTGTTACACCCTCGTAGTAGTTGCCAGCCGATGTTGCGATAACATCCTGGCCCTTAGCCTGATTGAGACGTGTAGCGTAGAGTGCCTCGTTGAAGATAGCCTCCAAAATAACCTCCTTCTCAACAGCCGACTCAACGCCATACTTGTCCCACTGCTGCGAGAACCACTCGCGCGAGAACTCAGGCTTGAACTTGTCGTTCGAGTAGTGGTGGTGAATACCGTTTGCCAACCACATCTTCTTCAAATACTTCTTCATAGCCACGAACTCTGGGCACTCATTGTTGCCGTCGTACGAGGTGTAGATCTTCTCCAACGCGCGACGGATGGTGAGGTTGTACTTGAAGTTTTGGTCGAACATAATGTCGCGACCACACTTTGCAGCCTCTGCCAAGTAGTAGATCAAAATTTTGTCGTTGAGCGACTGATTCTCAAATTCGGGCACCTCGTAGCGAATAATCTTAACGTCGTCAAAACGATCCACAATCCAAGGCTGCTCGCTCGCCTGCTCCTTACACGAAGTAAGCGCCATTGCAATAATTCCCATTGTTACAAAAAAGATTTTTTTCATACTATTATTATATTTATTTAAGTGTTGTGTCTTTCTTTATACTCACTAATATCCAAAGATCTCCTCCTGCGAGAGATACTTTATCTTGCCGAGTGTGCCGACGTACTGCATATTGAGGTCGTTCTTGTCGCCCAAAATACAATAGGTATAGGATCTACCCTTGATAAAATCTTGCTGGAACTTAGCCACATCGTCGAGTGTAAGCGGTTGGATACCCTCGTAGATGGTTTTGTTGATATCCTGCTTCAAACCGAACTTCTCCGACTCGATATAACTCCACAAAACATCCATCTTGGTGGTGCGCTGACTCTCCAAATTTGCCAACAAACCGCCCTTTGCCAACTCGAATGCCGACTCCGAGCGAGGCATATCCTCGATAATCTCGTCGAATGCCTCAACCGCTTGCTGCACCTTGTCGTTCTGCGTCGCGATAAATGCGTAGAAGTAGTATGGGTGGTTTGGTTGTTTGCCTTTTGCCAAATACGACGATGCCGAGTATGCCAAACCTCGTGCCTCGCGCATCTCTTGGAATACGATGGCATTCATACCGCCCGAGAAGTAGTTGTTGTAGAGGTTTGTCAATGGCGATAACTCAACATCGAACTTATCCTCTGCACGACACGAGTACTGCATATAGTAGACCTGCTTTGCATCGTACTGTGCAAAGAGTACACTTGGTACAGCAACGGCACGCGACGGCATAGGCTCGGATGCCAACTCGGTGAGTCTGTTCTCTGCCTTATGCGACGATGCGAGTTGCGAGGTGAGGTCGTTCAGCGATTTTGGACCATAGTACAAAATGCGATGCTTTATGGTTGGCAACTGCTGAATGTTCGATATCAACTCGTTCGACGTGATGCGCTGCAACTCGTTGTTCGAGAGTGTCTGTTTGCGGATGTAGTCGCCACCATAGAGGCAGTAGCGCTGTAGGGCGTAGAAGTTGCTCTGTTGCGATGCCTTCGCGTTTGCGCGCTGCTGCTTAGTGTCGCTCTTAACCTCTCGCAGAATAGCCTCGTCGCCTTGAAGGTTTGCCAAATACTCCTCAATCAACGCCACAGCCTTATCCATATTCTCGGAGAGTCCGCTGATTGTGAGGTAGGTCTTCTCGGCGTTTGTAATGATGTTGAACGAGCAAGCCAAGTCGTACATCTTACGCTGGAACTCCTCGGCAGACATCGTGTCGGTGCCGAGCAGAGCCATATAGTTTATAGCCAACTCCATAGACTTTACGGTCGAGGTGCCAAAGTCGTAGAGGTAGATGAGCGAGAATAACTCGTTGGTGTTGTTCTGCTTATACAACACCTCCACACCGTCTGCTAACGAGGTGCGGCTCATATCCTTCTCGTAGTCTACAAATGCGGGAGCGATTGGCTCTACGACTGCTTCTTGCATTGCGGATAGATAGTCGCTCTGTGCATCACGATTGGCTGAGATAGGGGTAATCGAAGGTTTGTTTATCTTTTTCTGCGACTTATCCTCGCCCTGACGTTTGTAGACTACGCAGTAACCCTCTGCCGAGAGATTCTCGTTAGCCCACTTTACGATATCCTCCTTTGTGATTTGTGCGGCACGGTCCAACTCGGTGGCAACATCGGCCCAACTGAGTCCGTTGATAAATGCTGCCTCCATCTTGTAGGCGCGAGCAAAGTTGTTCTCCAACTCTGCCATCTCGCTACGGCGATAGTTTGCGATGATGGATTTGAGCAACTCCTCGTCGAAGTCGCCATTGCGCAACTTCGCAATCTCGGCAAGTAACATATCGCGCACCTCCTCGAGCGATTGATCCTGCTTTGGCTCGCCAACAACAAGAGCTATACCCGCATCTGCAAGCAACTCAACACCTCCGTAGGCGTCGAGTACCTTCTGCGTCTGCAACAAGTTGGTGTCGAGCAGACCGCAGTTGCCGCCATTCGAGAGTACGGACGAGAGAATCTCGCCTACCAACGCCCCCTCGCTGCGTGCGCCACCTATAGCCCAAGCGATAGCCACACTCTCGCTCTCCAAACCATAAACATTTGCCTCGCAAACCTGCGAGAGATGTTTTGGCTCGTACTCCGCCACCTTTGGCAGATTCTCGTTCGGAACGAGTGTGCCGAAGTATTTGTCGATAATCTTAATCGCCTCGTCGGGATCGAAATCACCCGCCATACATATTGCCATATTGTTCGGCACATAGTATGTTTTGTAGTACTCCTTAATATTTGTGATTGATGGATTTTTCAGATGTTCCTGCTTGCCGATGGTGGTCTGTGTACCATATGGATGGTCCGGAAAGGTCAGAGCCAACAACTTATCGAACTGCTTACCGCTGTCGCGAGTAAGTCCCATATTGTACTCCTCGTAAACCGTTTCCAACTCGGTGTGGAAGCCACGAATTACGGCGTTAGCAAAACGCTCCGACTGAATCTTTGCCCAATTCTCAATCTGGTTCGACGGAATATCCTCCACATAGTTGGTCTCGTCGAACGAGGTCCAAGCATTTGTGCCGTCGGCACCTATCGCCTGCATCAACTTATCGTACTCGTTCGGAATGGCATATTTTGACGCCTCCTGCGATACGCTGTCAATCTGTGCATATATTGCCGTGCGTTCCTTCTCGTCGGTGGTTGTGCGGTAAATCTCGAACAGACGCTCAATCTCGTCGAGCAGAGGCTTCTCTGCCTCGTAGTTCTGAGTGCCGAACTTGTCGGTACCCTTGAACATCAAATGCTCGAAGTAGTGCGCCAAACCTGTTGTCTCGGCAGGGTCATTCTTCGAGCCTACACGCACTGCAATCATCGTCTGCAGACGTGGTTGCTCCTTATTCACCGACATATAGACCTTCAGTCCGTTGTCGAGCGTGTAGATGCGTGTACCCAACTTGTCGCCCTCGACCTCTTCGTAGTGGTAGCCACAGGCGTAGGTTATGAGTGATATCGCTAAAATCAATATCCAAGATAATCTCTTCATACTAAAATAGAAGTTTGGATAGGTGAATAAAAATGTGAACGGTCATCCACACCGAGATGGCGAGTTTCGAGAGTGTGCCTACGATAAACGATAGGAACGAACTGATGCCGCTCTTGAGGGCTCGGTCAGTGTCTTTGTTGTCGTGGAGCAACTCGCCAACAAATGCTCCGATGAACGAACCTCCGATAATGCCGATTGGGCCGAGGAACATTCCGACAATAACACCTATGGTTGCACCCCATTCGCCAGCCTTAGTGCCTCCCGAACGTTTGGTCAGATAGGCGGGAAGCAGATAGTCGACAATGGTTAGAACGAGCGTCAGCACACCAAATGCAACGACCCACGCCAACGACATATCGACTCCGCTCACGAAATATAGGCACAGATAGCCGATGTAGGTTAGCAACACGCCGGGTAACACCGGGACGATGCAACCTATGCAGCCTACTATGCCAAATACAACGGCGAGTATCGATAGGGTGATATCCATTCTACTTTACGAGTTTGTTGGTTGCGGTGTCCGGGAAAATTACACTTGGGTTGAACTCCTTTGCCTCCTCGAAATCCATCGAAGCGTATGAGATGATGATAATTACATCGCCCACACTCGCTTTGTGCGCTGCTGCTCCATTCAAGCAGATTACGCCCGAGCCAGCCTCGCCTGGAATAGCGTAGGTTTCGAGTCGCTCGCCATTGGTAACATTTACCACCTGCACCTTCTCGCCACGAATCAAGTTCGCAGCCTCCATTAATGCCGAGTCGATAGTTATGCTGCCAACATAATCTACATTGGCCTGCGTAACGTGTACTCGGTGAATCTTTGATTTCAATACTTCGATTGTCATCGTCTTATAAACGTCTTATTTAAGTTTAATATTGTCTATCAATCTGATTTCGCCCGCTTGAACTGCGATGCAACCCTGCACTCGCTCCGAGTCACTCCATTCGTTGATGGTCTGCAACGAGAGAGCATCCACCGCTGCGAAATATATAACCTTCAGCAACTCGTTTTTCTCAACCTCGGCTACAACCCACGAAGTGAGTTCCGCGGGCGACATCTCGCCCACCTTTGCCTGTGCTGCGCTCAACACCTCGTAGATGTGAGGTGCTGCGGCACGATGCTCCGCTGTGAGCAGAAGGTTGCGCGACGAACGAGCCAAGCCGTCGGTGTCGCGGATGATTGGGCAGTCGATAATCTCGACCGAGAGTCCGAGTTGTGCCACCATAGCACGAATTACGGCAATCTGCTGAAAATCCTTCTCGCCGAAGTAGGCGCACGTAGGCTCAACAATGGCAAAGAGGCGCGAAACCACCTGCGCCACACCGTTGAAGTGACCCGGACGGGTTGCACCCTCCATAACCTTATCAATCAAACCAAAGTCGAACTGGCGAGTATCTGGCTCGGGGTATATCTCCTCGACCGAGGGGAAAAGAACAAAATCTACGCCCGCAGCCTCGAGCATCGCTGCGTCTGCCTCGGGTGTGCGAGGGTAGTTGCGGAGGTCGTTTTTGTCGTTGAACTGCGTAGGGTTTACGAATACACTCGCCACCACTACGTCGCACTCCTTGCGAGCGCGCTCTACGAGCGAGATGTGTCCCTCGTGCAGTGCGCCCATTGTTGGAACAAAACCTATCTTTTTACCACGGCACGCCGAGAGCTCCTCGCGCAATGCCTTGACTGTTGAAACTGCTTTCATCGTTTTGGGTATATACATTGTGGGCGCAAAAATACAAAAACAAACGGAAAACGGAAAACGTAAAACGTAAAACTTTCAGTTTTTCGTTATTATTCTCCATTTTCCGCTCTATGCGATAGGTCGATAGCTTTTTTAGCAATACCTCTCGATATCCTCTTTGTTGATGGTCGAGCCACTCAGCACAACCAGCCTTTCGATAGTGTTGCGTAACTCTCGGATATTGCCACTCCAGCGTTTTGTCGAAAGCAACGCAACAGCCTCTGCTTCAATATCTTTTGTCGGTATATGATACTCCCGACAGATGCTGTCCAAAAAGTGATTTACCAGTATGGCAACATCCCCTTTTCGCTCGCGCAAAGGTGGCACTTTTATAAGAATCACGCCGATGCGATGGTATAGGTCTTCACGGAAATTTCCATTCTGAATCTCCTTCTCCAAATTCTTGTTTGTGGCGGCAATAACTCGCACATCCACCTCTATATCTCTATCGCTGCCGACACGCGAAATTTTGCGCTCCTGCAACGCTCTGAGAACCTTAGCCTGAGCTGAGAGTGACATATCGCCAATCTCGTCCATAAAGAGCGTTCCACCATCTGCTTGCTCGAACTTTCCTTTGCGCTGTTTGATGGCGGAGGTGAAGGCTCCACGCTCGTGACCAAACAGTTCACTCTCAATAAGTTCCGACGGGATGGCGGCGCAGTTGACCTCGACAAATGGCGCACTTGCTCGGCTACTTTTGCAGTGTAGCCATCGTGCCACCAACTCCTTGCCTGTGCCATTCTCGCCGGTGATGAGAACGCGCGCCTCGCTTCGAGCCACCTTCTCGATTAGTTCCCTGACGTGAACAATAGCGTCCGATTCGCCTACGATGGCCTCGATAGTTGCGCATTCGGCACTATTTTTTGCTCTTGTTTTTGTTCGTGACGGCACTTCGGTAGTGGATTCGGTATTCGTTAAAAGCACCTTGCGAATAGATTTCAACAACCGATTCATATCTATCGGTTTGGTCAGGAAGTCGACAGCCCCGTGTCGCACCGCCTCGACAGCCGAGTCGATGTCGTTTTCGCGTGAAAGAATTATAAACGGAAGGTTGGTGGCAGAAAGCCCATCGGCACGATCCGATAAAATAAGGTCGAAAGGTATCCTTTCGCACATCTTTCGTGCAAGATCCAATGTCTCGGCTCCCTCGGTCGTGAAGCCCTCAAACTCCAATCTCTCTCGCAGATTGTTGCGCACGCTTTTTGATTGTTCTAAAATTAAAACTTTTGCCATTTTGCTATTCTGTAAAAAAATACTATTTTTGCATTCAAATAGTGCATCAAAGGTAGAACTTTTGGACGACACGCCCTAATCTCGTACTTCAGGTTGACAGGGTGGTCTGGTTGCCTTAATTTTGCATTTCGCGCGACCTCGCAGAGTATGAAAATGTCGGTTTAGAGGGGTTGTGACACAGATTGAATATTCGCTTATATGTATAAAAATTACAACTATTTACGTCGCAGATTGTTGATTCCGGAGTATGGTCGTCATATTCAGGAGATGATTGATTCGTTGCTCGAGATTGAGGATAGGGACGAGCGCACTCGTCAGGCTAAGGCGGTGATTGCCGTTATGGGAAATTTGAACCCGCTGTTGCGCGATACGGCAGACTTTACCCACAAATTGTGGGATCACCTATTTATTATGTCCGATTTCCGTTTGGATGTCGATAGTCCATATCCTCTGCCTACGCGCGAGGATTTGGCGATTAAGCCCGAGCGATTGGCATACCCTCAAACCTCCATTTCGCACAAGCACTACGGCAAAAATATCGTTCGCGTCATAAATCGTTTGAAGTTCTTTGCGCCCGACGAGGTGGAGTCGGAGTTGCGCGATGTTGTTCGATATATGCACGGCAAGAGTATGGAGTACAACCAAGAGCATCCGACGCCGGATATGATTGTAAACGATATAAAGATTTTGTCCGAAAGTGGCATAAACATCGATGAAGAGTGGCTGAAAAATGTCGAGATGGGGCATAAAACAGCCTTATCGCGACAAAAGGGCAAGCATCAGCGACCTGCACGCCAAACACAGCAGAAGGGTGGTCGCAAAAACACACAACGTCACACGCAAAAATAAGGGTAAGACCCGAACATAATATTATGAAGAGTTGGTTTTATATAGCAGTCGCTCTGTTGCTGATAGGTTGCCAGAGTCGTCATCAGGCAACCATTGTCGGACACATCGATGCAACAACGGCAGAGAAGGTCTATCTCGAAGAGGTTGCAGAGGTGGCTCGATTGGTGGATTCGGTGGCATTAAGCGATGGCAACTACAACTTTGTAGTCAAGAATCTGGGTAAAGCACCTGCGTTGTATAACCTCGTGTGTGACACTCGCCGCATCCCTTTGTTCGTATCGCGTGGCGAGGAGATAACGCTGAATGTTGGCACAGGGTGCGAGGTGAGTGGCTCCTCGGAGTCGCAGTTGTTATACTCGTTCTACAACGACTTTGTAGCGGGTGTCTCGCAAATTGAGTCCATTTTGCAGAGTTATGTGACTGCAAATGATGTTGTGCGCAAAGAGTTGGAGCAGCAATATAACGCCCTCTACAAAGCGATTAAACGCAAGCAGATAACATATATTGTCGAGAATAAGGACCATCTTTCTGCGGTCTACGCTCTCTATCAGCGTCTGCCTGGCGAGCAGTATCTCTCAACGGCAGAGAGTGACGCTGTCTACTACCGCACAGTTTTGGAGGCGGTGTCGCAGAACTATCCGCAAGCCTCGTTGGTTGCCAAGTTGGGCAAGAGCGTCGAGAGTATGGAGGCTCGTATCGAGGTGCTGAATTCGGTTGAGGTGCGCTCATATCCCGAGTTGCAGGGTAAGGATATGTATGGCAATGTTGTGCCACTATCGTCGTTAGACGGATACGTGGTGTTGATAGATTTCTGGGCAGCAGAGGCTGGCGGCAGCAACCCATTGAATGCCGAGTTGAAGCAGATATATGCCGAGTATGAGCCACTCGGTTTCAGGGTGTATCAGGTATCTGCCGACACCTCGAAGGCGTTGTGGATTACGGCGGTGCAGGAGCAGAAGTTACCGTGGATTTCGGTCTGCGACTTTGGCGGTAGCAAGTCGCCTATGTTGCTGACCTACAACGTCAAACGATTGCCTTCTAACTTTCTCGTCGATAGCAAAGGCAATATAGTAGCCAAGAATGTCTATGGCGAACAGTTAGCGCGCGAACTCTCCAAACTATTAAAATAAGCAGACTATGCACTATTTTGTGTCGGACATACATTTGGGAGCAGGCTCTGTTGCCGAGCAGAGAGAGGTGGAGCGCACCTTCCTCGACTTTCTCGCGATGATTGAGGAGGATGCCGAGACGCTCGTTTTGGCGGGCGACATATTCGACTTCTGGTTCGAGTATAAGCAGGTTGTACCGAAGGGCTTTGTGCGCGTTTTGGGACGTTTGGCAGAGTTGAGCGATAGGGGAGTGAAGGTTATTATGCTCACGGGCAACCACGATATGTGGGTGGGCGACTACCTTACGAAAGAGTGCGGTATAACGCTCTACACCAAACCTCAGATTCTCGAACTCGCCGGCAAAAAGATATTTGTGGCGCACGGCGACAATATGAATATCGAGAATCAACCGATTTTGCGAGTGATGAATGCAATGTTTCGCTCGAAGGTGTTGAGGTGGTTGGTGACGTGGCTCGTTCATCCCAACTGTTTTATGCGTTTTGGTAAGTGGTGGAGTGGTCGCTCTCGTAAATCGCACGGTGCGGTAACTGATGCAAAGGTTCTGCAACCGCTCATTCGCTACGCTTCGGAGTATGCTGCTAAGCACAATGTAGACTATTTTGTCTTTGGTCATATGCACTATGCAAGCGATGTTGTGGAGCCTGAACGCATACTCTTTATGGGCGATTGGCACACGCAACCGAGCTACATTGCGCTCGATAACGACGGAAAGATTGAATTAAAATTTTATAAAAGCTAATGGCTAACGGCCAATAGCTAATGGCTAAAAAATATGAAACAATATCTCGACCTACTCGCTCGAATTAAGAATGAAGGCGTTGTAAAGACCGACCGTACAGGTACGGGTACAAAGAGCGTATTCGGACACCAGATGCGCTTCAATCTCGCCGAAGGTTTTCCGTTGCTGACCACGAAGAAGGTCTTTCTCAAGGGCATTATCCACGAGTTGTTGTGGTTCCTCAAAGGCGACACCAATATCAAGTATCTGGTTGATAATGGTGTACATATTTGGGATAACGACGCCTACCGCTACTACAATGAGTTGTGCATCAAGGAGGGTGTTTTGCCGGTTACGATGGAGGAGTTCCTGCGTGCTGCGCAGGAGGGCATCGATTCGCCAATCGAAAACTATAAGTTTGGCGATTTGAACCACGTCTATGGCTATCAATGGCGTTCGTGGCCACGTCCTAATGGCGAGGCTATCGACCAGATTCAACAGGCGGTAGATTTGATTTGCAAAAATCCCGACTCGCGTCGTATAATTGTTTCGGCGTGGAATGTTGCCGATGTCAAGAAGATGGCGTTGCCACCGTGTCACACGCTCTTCCAGTTCTATGTTGCCGACGGCAAACTCTCGTGTATGCTCTATCAGCGTAGTGCCGATACCTTCCTCGGCGTGCCGTTCAACATCGCATCGTACGCACTGCTTACGATGATGATGGCGCAGGTTTGCGGTTTGGAGGCTGGCGAGTTTGTTCATACTACGGGCGATACACACCTCTACCTTAACCATATGGAGCAGGTCGATGAGCAACTTTCGCGTACTCCGCGAGCATTGCCTAAGATGCGAATCAACCCCGATGTAAAGTCGATTTTCGACTTCAAGTATGAGGACTTCGAGTTGGAGGGTTATGACCCATATCCAACTATCAAGGCCCCAATGTCTTTTTAACGGAAAACTTTTGTTTTAGAGAGTAGTGAGTAGAGAGTAGTGAGTAGTTAATAAATAATAATTTTGCATTCTGCATTTTGAATTTTTGAACTATGATTTCAATCATTGTTGCCATTGCTGAGAATGGCGTAATAGGCGATAAGAACGCTCTGCTTTGGAATATTAAGGAGGATATGCGCCGTTTCCGTACCACTACCACCGGACACCCTGTGGTTATGGGACGCAAGACCTATGAATCTATCGGTCGCCCTCTCCCTAAGCGCACTAACGTAGTCATTACTCGAGGCGACAACGAATTTGAGGGTTGTCACGTGGCTCACTCGTTGGAGGAGGCTGTGTCAATGTTTCCTGCCGACGAGGAGGTTTTCATTATAGGTGGCGCACAGATATATGAGCAGGCACTGCCGTTGGCGGATAAGTTGTATTTGACCATTGTGCATCGCGACTACGAGGGCGACACCTCGTTCCCCGAGATTGACTACTCCGAGTGGCGCGAGGTTGCCCGTGAGGAGTTTTCCAAGGGCGAGGAGTATGATGGGGCGTTTACCTTCGTGGACTTGGAGCGAAAATCGTTCTGATTGGTAAATTTTGCACCAAACTTCCTCAATCATTTGCGATTTTTTTGGGATAAGATGTAATACAGAGATAGGCGAGTAAATCTCGCCTATCTCTGTATTGTTGCAATAAAAAGTCTACCAATTTTGGGATTCTGTACCAACAATTCCTGAGTTTATTGCTTTTTCGATTTTATTAACTAATACCTTCGAATAAACAATTCCTCCAACATAACCTATTGCGGCTTCTTTTTTGTACATCTTGTATTGCTGTGTGTTGAAAGGATACCCTTGATATACAGGTATTTCAATGTCTGCAGGAGCGGTTCCTCCGAATAGTACTTGTCCAACACCAATTGATGTATCCATATAATATTCTTGGATTGATGTTATGAGTCTTGCTTTTTCATCCTTAACATCTAGACGAATAACAATGTACTCTCCAACTGTCACTGATTTTGCAAAGCCGACCCTATGTCCAACTCCTGAGAGATATCCTTTGGCTAATATTATACCTTGTTCTTTATCTGACATTTGGACAACAGATTTACCGCTATTAAATGATGCTACAAACCAATTATTAAGCAATACGAATAGTTCATCTTTGTTTTTGCCTGGAGCCTTGAGTATTGTTGTAAATGAAATTTGATTGTTCTGATCAAGAGGGTATTCTGCAACTAATTTGTCGGCTAATTCCATATACTCTTTTCCATTTTGCGGTTGATGCCCAAATAAAACTCCAATTGCATTCTCTACATCTTGAGTAGTGATAATTTGAGCATTGGTAGTACCTATTGATAGAATAAGTACAATTGCTAGTAATAATTTCTTCATAATACTTTGATTTTTAAGTTAAACAATAAGTTGGTTGCTGTGGTAACATATGGCAACCGCTTAACTAAAAAAAGAAGCGTGGGTCACACTTATACCTTGAAGGGACGACCAAGTACCCATACACACATAAGCACAACTCACGCCATAAGGCGAGAGCATTTATTGTGCCTATTGCTTGTGTGTAATAATTTGGTCGTTTTACAAGGTCAGCAATAGCCTAAATGCCATTTACAGACACTGCGTATTTCGCAATGCTGTTACAAATATACAAATCTTTGTCCAATAAACAAAAAAAGAATTCTGAAAATCTCTCGTCAAAAAGCTAATGGCCAATAACTAATGGCCAATAACTAATAGCCAAATAATAAACGGACTTCATTTCGAAGTCCGTTTTGCTATCTATTTCAGCCACTCTGCAACCGAAGCGTCGGAAGGCATTCTGAGGTCGCCACGTGGCGAGAGAGATACCGTTACAACCTTTGGACCATCGGGTGCTGCCGAGCGTTTGAACTGCTGCGAGAAGAAACGACGCAGGAATACCTGCAACCAGTGCTTTATCTCCTCGGTTGAGTACTCGCCCTCGAAGGCACGGCACGCCAAATACTCAATCTTCGCTGGCGAGAAGCCATTGCGCAGGAAGTTATAGATGAAGAAGTCGTGCAGAGCGTATGGGCCTACCAAATCTTCAGTCTTTTGCGCTATGTTACCATCGTTGTCGGCAGGCAAAAGTTCAGGGCTGACAGGGGTGTCGACAATATCCTTCAATGTTGAACAAACTTGCTCATTCTTATCGTTCTCTGCGCACCACTCAACCAACTTACGCACTAAAGTCTTTGGGATAGAGCAATTTGGATTATACATCGACATCGAGTCGCCGTTGTAGGTTGCCCAGCCGAGTGCCGCCTCGCTCAAATCGCCCGTACCGATGACGATGCCGCCCTCCAAGTTTGCCAAGTCCATAAGTATCTGTGTGCGCTCGCGTGCTTGCGAGTTCTCGTATGCTGCACCGCGCTCATTCGGATCGAGTCCGATGTCGGCAAAGTGCTGCTCGCACGCCTTACGGATAGATATCTCGCGCAACGAGATACCCAACTCCTTCATCAGCGTGAGGGCATTCTGATAGGTGCGGTCCGTTGTGCCAAAGCCCGGCATCGTAACACCGATTATACCCTTACGGTCGAGACCGAGCATATCGAATGTCGAGGCGGTAACCAGCAACGCCAAGGTCGAGTCCAAACCGCCCGAAATGCCGATAACTGCGCACTTGCAGTTGATGCTCGAGAGTCTCTGTGCAAGACCCGCGCACTGAATAGTGAAGGCCTCTTTGCAGCCCTCATCCAGATCCTCGGGGATAAATGGTGCAGGGTTAATCGCTCGCTCCAACTCGCTCTCGGGTTGAGCGATATCAATTTTGATAATGTCGAAACGATTGTCGAGATTTATGAACGAGGTGTGGCGACGACGCTCGTTGAAGATATGCTCCACATCGATATCTGCTACGGTGAGTCGCGCCTCGCGCACAAAACGCTCGCGCGATGCGATGATTTTGCCATTCTCGGCGATTATGCCGTTGCCCGTAAATACGAGGTCGGTTGACGACTCGCCCACACCTGCCGAGCAGTAGATATATCCGCACAGGGCGCGTGCCGACTGCTGCTTAATGAGCGAACGGACGTAGTTGTGCTTGCCCAAAATCTCGGGCGTAGCCGAGAGGTTGAATATAAGTGTTGCCCCAGCCAACGCCATATCCGACGAAGGTGGTGCCGGCACCCACAAATCCTCACAAATCTCCACTCCAAAGCGTGTGCCGTGAACATCAAACAGCAGATCTGCACCAAAGCGCACCCTCTGTCCGCAGATGGTTATCTCGGCGTTGCGGATATCGCGACCTTCGGTAAACCAGCGGCTCTCGTAGAACTCCGAGTAGTTCGGGATATAACTCTTTGGCACGATGCCACAAATTTTGCCGTTGGCGATAACGACGGCGCAGTTGTAGAGATTGTTTTTGTAGTATATCGGCATTCCGATAATCGACACTATAGGTCGTGGCGTAGCGAGCAGCTGCGCCAACGCCTCGTCGCCAGCCTCTATAATTCGCGACTGCAAAAACAGGTCGCCACAAGTGTAGCCCGTCAGTGAGAGTTCTGGGAACACCACTACACTCGCACCACGCTCCACTGCCTCGGCAGTCATCTTGTCTATTGCCTCGGCATTGGCGTGGCAATCGGCAATCTTCACCAGCGGTGTTGCCGCCGCCACCTTTACAAAACCGTATCTGTTGTTCATAGTTGTATGTTTTAATGGCACTCAATGGCATTCGGGCTTCGCCCTTAATGGCAAGCGCAATCAAAGATTGCTGAATGGCATTGAATGGCAAAAATACTACTTTTTATTCTTTTCTTCAATACGCGCTTTTGTCAATGACTCCCTAAAACCTCCCTCACTGACAAAGCGTGAAATCTGTTTCTCTATATGTTTACGGAGCAAAACATCCTCTTGGTACAACAATACAATCGCCATATTTGCAATTACTTCGTCGTTTCTCGTTTCGGCTAACTCTAAAAAGAATTTCGAATCACTTTGTTTCAAACCAAGTTCTCGCATAGTCTCGACCTCTTTCGAGTTGGTTTCCCATATTCGCAAATTGCGAGTTCGCAGATAGTCGATATAGTCTTCCAGTAACTCTTGAAAACTAGACCTCGCCACGCCTAACAACTTTAAGTGTGTTTCTGCAGAAGTGAGCGATGCGGCTTTACCCTCTACAATATTTTGCTTACCCGAACGAGCCGCCTGTAACATTTGGTCTTTTGTACGGTCTCCTATGGCAATAAATCTATCGCAGAAATGGTAGGTTAAATCGTAGATAACCACCGCTTTGCGATAGGCAATAAGATTGCGATACAGATTGTTATTTTGCTTTGTTATATCCATACCAAAATCTGTCATTCAATGCCATTCATTGCCACTGATTGTTACTGCAATTCCTTCGCAAAATTAAAAATTTTTGCGCACAATTCCACAACTCTCAAAAATTATTTCTAAATTTGTGGTGCAGTCCATGGATTGCAGACATAATTTGATGAAAGTGTATTAGCTTTTATCCCTTTCGGAAATCTGGAAAATTTCTATATCACAAGGGAAGCAATCACACTCGTCACTCCGTATTGACTCTTCAATAGGGGTGTTTAGCCCCATTCTTGTAGATAGATACGAGTGTGGGGTATTGTTTATTTGTGATAGGGCATTCCAGAGCCTCCGAAAGATAAACTAATCGACCTCACACTTTCTTTTTTATAGTAACCGCACATTCGGGGTTGGTGCGGTAAATTTTAAAACCTAAACACTATGATTTCTTTTTCAGTTGCAGTAAAGAATGGATTCAAAAAAGCCTTTGATTTCAAAGGGTGTGCTACGCGTGCAGAGTATTGGTGGTGGCAATTGTTTTACTTCTTGATAGGTGCTTTGACTGCCATACCGTTGTATTATATTCAAGCCACCGAACATACTATTGCTATCATATTGTTGCTTATTGATGCGCTTTTGTTTATTCCATCTCTTTCAGTTCTTGTTAGGCGATTACACGATGTAGGTCAAAGTTGGGAGTTGTTACTCTATTGCTTGATACCTGTCATAGGACTGGTTTATGCTGTCGTTATATTAGTGGTAACCTTATGGGAGGGCGATTCGTATAATCAGCCTAGTACGGAGGAATAAAGAGATAACATATTTACGACATTCAGCGAACAGTATGAGCGATTGCCATTCAAAATAGCCAATGACTAACGGCTAATAGCCGAAAAAGTAACTGCCGAGCAAAACGCTCGGCAGTTAACTATAAATTGTCAATTTAGGCGTAGCCTATTTCGCCCACAACTTGCAGAGGTTGATAATAACCTTCACCGCCTTCTCCATCGAGTTCAAAGAGCAGTACTCGAACTTGCCGTGGAAGTTCATACCGCCGGCAAAGATGTTAGGGCAAGGCAACCCCATAAACGAGAGGCGTGCGCCATCTGTTCCACCACGAATTGGACGAACAATAGGCGTAACATCTGCCTCGAGCATAGCCTCCTTTGCCAACTCGATAACCTGCGGATGTGGCTCAACCATCTTACGCATATTGTAGTATTGGTCTTTGAGTGTGAGTTTCAGCACGCCCTCGCCATACTTGTTGTTCAGAATACCCACGATGTTGTGCATCCACACCTTCTTCGCCTCGAACTTCTCGGCATCGTGGTCGCGAATAATATATGATATTGTCGCCTCCTCGACCGTACCTGTGATACCTACGCAGTGGTAGAAGCCCTCGTAACCCTCGGTGTACTGTGGTCGCTCGACAGCAGGAACCAACGAGTTCAACTCGCAAGCCACATCTATGGCGTTAATCATCTTATTCTTGGCGTAGCCCGGGTGAACGTTACGTCCCTGAATGGTGATTTTTGCCGATGCAGCGTTGAAATTCTCGTACTCCAACTCGCCCTCGTAACCTCCGTCCATCGTGTAGGCGAAGTCTGCGCCAAAGGCCTTCACGTCGAAGAAATCTACACCACGACCAATCTCCTCGTCGGGCGTGAAGCCGATGCGAATTTTGCCGTGCTCAATCTCGGGGTGAGCCATAAGGTACTCCGCAGCGGTCATAATCTCTGCCACACCCGCCTTATCGTCTGCGCCGAGCAGCGTGGTGCCGTCGGTGTGGATAAGGGTATGACCTACAAAACGACTCAACTCTGGGAACTCTGCAACCTTCATCGTGAGCGACGGGTTCAGCACAATATCCTTGCCGTCGTACTCCTCGATGATGCGAGGTCGAACATTTGCTCCGCTCATATCTGGCGATGTATCGACGTGTGCGAGGAAACCGATTACGTGTGCATTCTCCTTACCTTTGGTTGCAGGGATAGTTCCCATAGCGTAGCCATACTTGTCTATGGTTACGTCCTCCAACCCGAGAGCCTGCATCTCCTCTACCAACAGGTTCAATAAGTCCCACTCCTTCGCCGACGAAGGAAATGTCTCGCTATTCTCGTCGCTCTGTGTGTCGATAGCGACATATTTCAAAAATCTATCTTTTAGTTCCATATCTTCGTTGTTTGAAAATCGTTCTGATTGGTAAATTTTGCACTGCTCTTCGGATAACGAAATGCTCACATACGCATTAGTATGCTGCGCTTTCGTTCCCTCGTTTAGCACAAAATTTCCTCAATCACCTCCAATTTTTAATTAGTTTATCTTTGTAGTTCTCTGTTTATTCATCCTCTTTCTTTGCCTTCAAGGTGTGAACGGTGAAGTAGATTGCCAAGGCTACATACATAGCCAAAGCCAACCACTCGGCACTGCTCGAGGCTGCCCACTCTGACATATACAAGTCGACACCTGCAAACTTCAGTACGGCCGCCACAACGCCCATCAATGCACCGCCGGCAATAAAGCCCGATGCGAGCAATGTACCTCGGTCGAAACGGGCCTTATTTAATTTCTCGTCCTTCGAGCGCGACGATACAAACCACGCAATAGCACCTCCCACAACAAGTGGAGCATTCAACGACATAGGGATAAACATACCGAGCGAGAATGCCAACGCCGGCACGCCTATCCAGTTCAGTACGAGTGCCAAAACTGCACCCGCAAAGTAGAGTATCCACGGAGTGTCGCCACCCTTCATCAAAGGCTCAATCACTGCCGCCATAGCGTTGGCCTGAGGTGCAGTCAGTGCGTTCTCGCCAACAAAGCCATAGGTTTTGTTGAGGATAATCATCACACCTGCAACCGTAGCTGCCGATACGAAAGTGCCGAGGAACTTCCACTTCTCCTGTGTGCGTGGGGTAGTGCCAAGCCAATAGCCGATTTTCAGGTCGGTGATAAAGCCTCCGGCCATCGACAACGCGGTGCAGACAACACCGCCGATAATCAACGCTGCGGTCATTCCCTTCTCGCCCTCCAAGCCTACCGAAACCAAGACGAGCGAACTCAAAATCAGCGTCATAAGTGTCATTCCAGAGACTGGATTCGAGCCTACAATGGCGATAGCATTTGCCGCCACGGTAGTGAAGAGAAACGCAATCAAAAAGACAATCAGCAGTGCTATGATGGTGTGGAACCAATTACCCAACACACCAAACTGGAAGAATACGATGGTTGCCACCAATACTGCGATGATAACCGAGAGTATAACCTTCATCGAGATGTCGCGTTGCGTACGTGCTACCTCGCCCTCGCTCTTCTTGCCACCCAACTCGTTGAATGCAAGACCTACGGCCTGTTTGATGATGCCCGCCTGTTTGATAATGCCAATCAAACCTGCCATAGCAATACCTCCAATGCCGATAGGGCGACCATACGCTTGGAACAACTCCATTGCGCTCATCGAAGCGGCGTCGGTTGATACGTAGGCTACCAGCGGAACAATCACAAACCATACGAGACACGAGCCGGCGGTGATGATTACGGCATATTTCAAACCGATGATATATCCCAAACCGAGCAGCGTTGCTCCCGTATTCATCGATAACTCAACCTTGAACTTATCTGCTACGGCGCAGCCCCAAGCGGTCATCTTGGTGGAGATATTCTCCGCCCACGCGCCAAACGACGAGATGGCAAAGTCGTAAAGACCACCAAGCACGCCGGCAATGGCGAGTAGTATGGTCTGCTTGCCGCCCTTCTCGCCCGAAACGAGTACCTCGGTGGTTGCCGTAGCCTCGGGGAATGGGTACTTGCCGTGCATATCCTTAACAAAGTATTTACGGAATGGGATGAGCAAAACAATGCCCAACACTCCTCCCAACAACGACGAGAGGAATACTTGGTAGAACTGCGCCTCCAAACCGAGAATGTAGAGTGCGGGCAGTGTGAAAATCGCTCCCGCCACAATCACACCCGACGATGCGCCAATCGACTGAATAATAACATTCTCGCCGAGCATACTGCGCTTCTTGCCACGCAACGAGCCAAATCCTGCCGCCAAAATTGCGATAGGGATTGCCGCCTCGAACACCTGACCAACCTTTAAACCGAGGAAGGCCGCAGCCGCCGAGAAAATAATTGCCATAATGACGCCCATAGTCACCGAATATGGCGTAGCCTCGGCAGGTCTACTCTCTGCCGGCATCACGGGCTTGTACACCTCGCCCTCCTTCAATTCGCGATAGGCGTTTTCGGGCAAAGAAATGTTCTTGTTATCTTCCATAATTTTTGCTTTTAGCCAATGGACCATTGGCTCTTTTTGTTTTACAATTTATCTATCAATTTCTCCAATGCTATTCCGCGTGAACCCTTCAACAATACAAGGCTGTCGCTTATTTGGTTGCTCTCGAGTGCAGTTGCCGCCTCGGCAGTTGTAGGGTAGAGTGTGTAGTCGCTCTGCAACCCCTCGCTCGCCTCGTAAGCCTTTGCGAACTCTTTGCCCACCAATATTATGCGTTCTGCCACGCTGTCAGCCTTGTGCAGAATGGTTTTATGCGCCTCGGCGCTCCACTCGCCGAGTTCGAGCATATCGCCCAAAATCAGCACCTTATGTTCTGCATCCATCGTGGAGATATTATCCAATGCTGCCTCCATGCTCGAAGGGTTGGCGTTGTAGCAATCAACCACCAGACTATTGCGCTCGGTTTTCATCGCTTGCGAACGGTTGTTGTCGGGACGGAACGAGAGTATAGCCTCGGCAATGCGTTCGTCGGCAACACCAAAGTAGCGACCCACCTCCACCGCTGCCGCAATGTTGTAACGGTTGTAGTCGCCAGTGAGGTTGCTCGCAAAGCCCTCTCCAATCGTGCGAGAGTAGTACTCTACAGCCAAATCCTCGCGGCTGCGTGCCATCTCGCAAAGTACGGCATCCTCCTCTGGAACAAAGGCTCTACCTCCATTCTCGTTGAGGTGGTCGAACAACTCGCCCTTACCTTTGCGGATACCCTCAATACCTCCAAAACCCTCCAGATGCGAGAGTCCGATATTTGTCAAAATGGCGTAGTTTGGCTCGGCAATCGAGCAGAGCAGTGCAATCTCGCCCTGTGCGCTTGCACCCATCTCCACCACGCCAAATTCGGTCTCGGCACTCATCGAAAGCAGCGTCAATGGCACACCAATATGGTTGTTGAGGTTGCCTTTGGTGGTCGAAACCTCGAACTTCTCTGCCAAAACTCGCGACACCAACTCTTTGGTTGTGGTCTTGCCGTTGCTACCCGCAATAGCGATGATAGGAATTGCTAACGTGCGACGATGTTCGCGTGCTAAGTCTTGCAACGCCTGTAGAGTGTCCTCCACCAAGAATAGTCGCTCGGCATATTGCGGGTTACTCTCCAAAATATCCTTACGGTCAATGGCGGCACCCGCAGCCCCCTGCTCGAGTGCTGCGATGGCGTAGTCGTTGCCATCGAACGACGCTCCGTGCAGAGCAAAGAACATCGTTCCTTTCTCAATTTTTCGAGAGTCGGTGGTAATGCCCGCCGACTCCGTAAAAGCTGTATATAATCGTTCCAAAATCATCACTTTTTTTATCGCTTCTTTCTAATAGTTCCCATTACTGTCCAAATACCATTTTTACCCTCTTCCATTCCTCTGACGCTCATCACGGCAATAACCCTCTTCTCGTCAATCTGTGCAAGCGAGTTCCACAGTGCGCTGCCATTCTCATCGAGCTTAGGCAGTGGTGTCGAGCGGTGGCGGAAGTTTCGAGCATCTCTATTGCCAACATATACCTGCATATTGGCGAACTTATGGTTGCGCCCCTTTCGTCCTTCGGTCGATTGTATTGATAGCAGCGTGTGGTTTTCACCCAATCTTATCAGGTAGGGTGCACCTGCATAGACCGCGTCTTGAACGCTCCACCCCTCTGCAATGGCCTCCTCTCTGCGCAAATCATTGCCTGAGACAAAACCATCGCGCCAATTATTCGCCGTGCGAACAATTACGGGCTTAAATCTTCCACGTATGCCATTATCTTCAATCGCTACGGCAATTTCGCCCGAGTGAGGTAGGTAGATCGGTACTGCCATACCATCGCGTGCGCCTGCGCGAAAAGAAATTTTTTCGGCGTTCCCCCAGCTCTGCCCCTCGTCGTAGGAGCGCATTAGCGAAATCTCCTGCTCCGAGCTCTCGGCATAGGGCGCCTCGTTCGCAAAATATATCTGCAACTCGCCCGAAGGTAGTTGTAGTGCTACCGGCTCCCAACAACCTCTGCGATGTTCCGTGCCTCCAATGTATAGATCTTTGGCCTCGCTCCAACTCTTGCCACCATCTTCTGATAAGGCATACATAATCTTGTAGGGTAGCCCTGTATCTCGCAGTGGTCGAGCATTCCACGTATAGATGAGCTTTCCGCTGCTCAGTTCTAGCAACTCGCAGTTGGTGTAACTGTAACCCTCGGCCTTCGCTACCTCGATAGGCTCTCCCCAACTCTCACACTTATCGTCGCTAAAGCGTATTATTGCGGTACGGCTAATGTTATAGACAATAGCGTGGCGGTCGCCCACCTCTTTCACTCGAGCATAGACTCCTCGGCCAACAAAACTACGGCTATCCTCCTCCCACTTAATCGTGAGATTTATCGGTGCACACCCTGCAATAGTGGCTGCAAAGAGAAGCAGGACTATATAGCTGAATATTCTTCGCACGACAATAGCTTTGGGTTAAATATGCTTGTCCCCCGTGTTGTATTTCACCTCGTCGATATATTTTTTGATGTTTTGCTCCTCGGCACGAGGGCAGATGAGCAGAACATCCTCCGTGTCAACTACAATGTAGTCGTGCAAACCATTTATGATGGCGACCTTATCCTTCGGCAATGAGATTATAGAGGAGCGAGTGTTGTAGGTGTAGCATCGCTGCTCGGGCTTAACATTTGCGTATTTATCTTTGCGCGAGAGTTGATACAACGACCCCCACGTGCCGACGTCGCTCCAGCCAAAGTCGCCACAGCGAACATATACATTTTCAGCCTTCTCCATCACACCGTAGTCAATCGAAATTGAACGGCACTCCGAGAATACTTGCGCTATGGCATCTTTCTCCGATGGTGTGCCAAGGAGTGGAAAGACCCCCTCGAAGAGTGCGTGATGCTCGGGCAGGTGTTCCGCCACAGCCTCGATTATGTCGCTCACTTTCCACACGAATATACCCGAATTCCAGAAGAACTCGCCCGACTGCACAAACACCTGCGCCAACTCCAAGTTTGGTTTTTCGGTGAAGCACTTCACACGCGATATTTTTGAGTTGTCGCTCTTTTGGATGTATCCATAGCCAGTTTCGGGACGATTTGGTGTGATGCCTATGGTCATCAACGCATTGTTCTCCTCGGCAAACTCTATCGTATCGTTGACGATGTTGTGGAACTCCGGCTCGTTCAGAATAAGGTGATCCGATGGGGTAACAATCATCATCGCATCGGGTGCGATATGTTTGAGGTGATATGCTGCATAGCAGATGCACGGCGCAGTGTTGCGACCGATAGGCTCGCACAACACCTGCTCCTCCTTCAACTCGGGGATATGCTCCAACACCAAATCCTTGTAGCGAGTGTTGGTTACCACCAAGAAATTCTCGGTAGGTACGAGGTGCGCAAAACGCTCGTAGGTCGTACGAAGGAACGACTTGCCGGTGTCGCAGATATCCAGAAACTGCTTTGGTTTGCTCTGGCGGCTCTCAGGCCAAAAACGAGTGCCTACGCCACCCGCCATAATCACACAATACAAAGCTCTTTTGTTACCCATAATAGTAGTTATTTGTGTATGTTGTTACAAATATAGTAAAAATGGGGGAGATTGCCAAAACTTTCTCCCCCATTTTTTCTACTTCGATTGTAGAATCATCTCTTGGTGTAGTAGTTCGCCTTCGGCGGTTATACCCTCGATGATTACCCTGTAGTCCGATTGCCTGTCTGCTGTCCAGAACGATGTGGAGGCGTCGCCCAGCGAGTTGCTCTGTAGCGAAGGAACCCAGGCGATAGTTGTTCGGTTATCCTTCTTGCTCTTGTCGTTCTTGACCGAGTAGTCCGGAGCGTAGAACTCCACTGGTGCAGCATAGCCTGGAACAACAACCTCTGCCATAGAGTTTATGAGGAACTTCTCGCGCGCGTTGATATCCTTGACGTGAAGGATGATGGCACCCGTTTCCGAACCCATACCTGCCGCCATCGACTCGAACTTGTCGAGGTACGACACGCTTATAACCTCGCTCATAGGGTAGGCGTCGATTACGCCCATATCCATTTGTGTTCCATTGACATATACCGCAGGCATCAAGTCAACCTTATCCTCCATATCAATCTCCACAGTCTCGACATACAACTCTCCTTCAACACCGTCTCCGCCCTCTTCAATCGTAGAGGCTACCGCTTTTACAGGGGAGCGCATCTTCGAGGAGCGCACATATACGTTGTTGCCCTCTACTTCGAGTTGGCGGAAACGCTGCAACGCATCGAAAATCGAAACAAATCGTGTCATATCGCCACTTACGGTGTTGAAGTCGTTGAGCGACGATGAGTAGTCGTAGGTTACAGAGCGTTTGGCTATAATCTCCACTGCGTCGATATCGATTACCGGGGTGCGACCATCCTCGAAGTAACTCTGCTTGGAGCGCACCATATACTCCTCTGTAAGCGACACTTTGCTCTCCTTGCGGAATATGTCGCGGGCAATGGCTGGTGCCATCGGGTAGATTTGCGGATCGACCTTTATGCGTACACGGTCGCTGCTACCATTGCGATTGAGTGCTTGCAGTATGTATGTGGTCGTATCGGGCGAATCTATACCTGTGATGAAGAAGCGGTTGGTGCTGTTCAGGTCGTGAACACCGAGATACTCCTTGCGGTTGCGGAAAATCATCACACTCGTGTTGCGGGTCTTGCCGATAGTAGATTTCACACCTCCCGAGATGCTCTGCTCTCGCTCGAATGGTTGCGTGATGCGTGGCTTCTTGCCGGCGAGTATAGAGTTTATGTCGTATCGTCGCCAACCGTGAGTAAGCATAACCAAATCGAGATGTTCGTTGCGCTTGGCGTCGTCAGCCTCGAAGTAGTACTTCGGGTTTTCGATGTGTCCCTTTAGGTCGGAGTTGAGCAACATATACGAGAATATGTTGTCGGTGTTGCTATCCTCCTTCAGCAACTCGGCATCTGTTACCGAGAGCACAAAGTCGCCCTTTACGGCGGTGCCTGCGCTACTCTTTATGGCAAAGTCGAGTTGCACACGCTCGCGTGGCGAGAACTTCTTAACACTTGGCGTTATGGTTGCCGACGCAACCTTACCTCGCACGAAAAATAGACGCTGTGCCACAACTTTGCGCGTGGTTTTGTCTACGACGGAGATCTGTGCCACGCCGCTACGTAACTTATCCAACGATATACGCAATGCGCGCGAGAGATCCTCTATAACATAGTTTATGATGCCTCGCGACTGCACAATCGCTACGAGATTTTCGCGAGGAAAGCCATTGGTCGTTAGAATCTGCAATATGATTTGATTGGTGTTTTCGGGCTTCACATTTACGATACAGCCCTCCGTCTTCGCTTCGGGAAGGGTGAATGAACGGGTTACACCATCCTTATTCGAGAGGGTAGCGATATATGTCTCGCCAGCCTCGGCTTTGAGCGTGAACTTACCCATACCGCAATGCTCGGTGCGGATGGCACACACCTCAACGCCCGATTTTGTGCGAATCACACCCTCTACCTCTACCGAGTGTCCGTTGATGCCCACCGACTTGAAGGCGATGGTCTGCTCAAGACCTGCAATAAGGTTACCACCCTCTGGCAAGAACTTGGCAGAGAAGTCGTTTTCGAACGATGGCAACTGCATCTTTCTATCCAACTTACGACCATTGGCGTTGATGTTCATACGGATGCAGTCCGTAGCGTTCGAACTCGGACGGAACGAGAAGCGGAAGAAACCATCTTTATCGGTCTTTGTCATATGGCGTGTGGTGCGACCATTTATGCTTAGCGAGTACTCCACGTCATTCTCTGGTATGGGAATAAACATATTGTTGGTTACCTCAACCGATGCAACAACCCTACCGTTTCCGTCGAACTCATATTTAATATTGGTATGCACGGCGTCGTCAATATAGTTTCCAATCTCCAACTGACGAGCAAAGAGCAACTCCTTGTCGCCATTGGTTTGCCACTTGGAGTAGGCGCGTAGCGTGTATTTTCCGGATGTGGTGCGTGGTGAGAGCTGTATGGCGTTGTGGAAGCGACCATCCGAGCCCATCACACGCATACGGTGTGCTACATTTCCGGTTGCGTCAATCAACTCCACATAGATGAATTTACTATCGGTTGAACGATTGAAGTAGATTGAATTTACGAGAAATGCGCTGAAGTATATGGTGTCGCCAGCACTGTAGAATGGCTTGTCGGTAACGAGATATAACTTCTCCTGTACGCCACCCGTAGTGAAGTAGTTGATAAAACAGTTGGTTACGAAATTTGTGAAATCTACTGGCGCAGGGTTCGCCTTGCTGAGCGACTGCGCCGATAGTGCCGATGGTGTTAGTGCCACCAACAGCAACATTGCAACTCCGTAAAATCTTTTCATAACATTATGATTTGTTTGTTTTTTACTCCTTAATAATATTCGAGGCGCACTCTATTGCCTGCTCAATATCGTAGCCTCGCGATGCAGCAAAGCGAATGAGTTTTGTCTTGGCGTCGTAGGGCGAACTATACTTCAGTGTACGCATACGGCGACGCATAATCTCCTCCAAACGCTCCGTCATATCGGTCTCGGCAAGCATTGGCGCAACCACCTCGTCTATAATCTCCTTTGCCACCCCTTTTGTGCGTAGTGCAGTCTTGATTTTGTAGGCACCCCAACCGCTTAGGTTGAGTTTGTCGCGCACAAACGCCTCGGCATAGCGACTGTTATCTATAAATCGCTCGGCACACAGTCGGGCAAGCACCTTTTTTGCCTCCTCGTCGGCTACGCCCCAACGCTTCATTAGTCGCAACGCATCGCCCGACGAACGCTCCTGTCGAGCGCACATACGCATCAGCGACTGCAACGCCTGCTCAGCCGTCTTACTCTTTTTTGTTACGCCCTTCTGCTCCATATCATTCGAGGTTTGAGGTTGGCATCCTCTATAAGTTCGTTCTTGGTAAAACCCTTTTCGCAGAGCATCGAACATATCGCTTCGCCTGCCTTCTCGTATATTTCGAACCATAGAGAGCCATCCTCGCTTAACATCTTTTGTGCGTTGTCTGCCGTAGCGCGATAGAATCGCAAAATGTCGTTGTCCGGAACGAAAAGTGCTGTATGTGGCTCGAAATCAACCACATTCTTTCGCATATCGACGATGTCGCTCTGCGGAATATAGGGCGGATTAGACACTATTATATCAAACTCTCCGAGGTAACTCAAATCGCCCAAAGCGTCCGCCTCTACCATCTCTACATTTGCACCCAAACGTTCTGCATTGCGACGCGCTATTGCCAACGCCTCCTTCGAGATGTCAATAGCCGTAACCTCCGCATCTTTCACCATCTTGGCGAGCGATATGGCTATGGCTCCGCTGCCTGTGCCGATGTCGAGAATCTTGGCTCCTCGCTTTGCCGTTTCGGCTATGCGGTAGACCAACTCCTCGGTCTCGGGGCGTGGGATCAACACCCCCTCGGCAACCTCGAACTCTGCCTCGCAGAACTCCGCTTTGCCCAAAACATACTGCACGGGGCGACCACTACGCAACTCCTCCACAATGGTGTCGAGGTTCTCTATTTCGCACTCATCATCGTAGTGCAGCACCAGTTGCGAAAGGTTGTAATTCAACTTATCGCACACAACCATACGGGCTATGGATTGCGCCTCGTCAGCACCGTAAAGATGCTCCGTCGCACCCTTTATCGTGTGTATAATAAGACGCAAAGTCATAGCAGAAGTTAAATATCAATTTTTACAGGGCTAATTCGGCTAAGGCTATAGCAACCACCGACTCCACAACCACCGCAGCGCGCAGAGCAATACAGGCGTCGTGGCGACCTTTGATGCGGAGTGGGGTAACCTCGCCCAATACCTTGTTGTAGGTCATTTGCTCGCACGCAATGCTCGCCGTAGGTTTTATTGCTGCGCGTACGATTAGGTCGTTGCCGTTCGTGATACCTCCGTTTATGCCACCCTCGTTGTTGGTTGAGGTGTGACCCTCGCCATCTATTATGCAGTCGTTGCGCTCGGAGCCACGAAGGCGAACACCCTCGAAACCGCTACCGAACTCAACTCCTTTGATTGCTGGTACAGAGAAAAGCAGGTGGGCAATAATGCTCTCTGCCGAGTCGAAGAATGGCTCTCCCAAGCCCACCTTCACTCCTTTGGCAACGCACTCCACAACGCCACCTACCGAGTCGCCATTTGCCATTGCGGAGGCTATGATGTTGGCAAACTCCGCCTCGTTGCGTGAGCCACCAATCTCCACTATCGAGGTGTTGTACTGCACCCCTTCGACTATCTTTTTTGCAACTACTCCGGCGGCAACAAGCAACACCGTCATTCGTCCGGAGAATTGTCCGCTACCACGCAAATCGACCTCCTCGCCATACTTCTGGCGAGCCACAAAATCGACGTGCGAAGGACGTGGATGTGCCTCGAATTGCGAATAGTCGGAGGAGCGAACATCTCCATTTTTGAAAACTATCTCTATCTCTTCGCCTGTGGTCTTGCCGTTGGCAACACCGGCGCGAATGGTCGGAATATCAGCCTCGTGGCGAGCAGTTGTACCCTTTGCCGAGGCTCTGCGGCGCGCAAGGTCGGCTTCGAAGTCCGACTCGGAGAGTGCTATGCCGGCAGGTACGCCGCCTATGCGCACGCCTATCTCGGAGGTGTGCGATGCTCCCCAAATGGATATTCTGAACTTTGCCCCAAACGAATTGTGCCACATACTATTTCACTCTTAACGACTCCAACGCCTCGAAGAAGTCGGGATAACTCTTTGCTACGCACTCTGCGCCGTGAATGAGAATCTCGCCATCGGAACGGAGCGCCGACACCGCCAACGACATTGCGATGCGGTGGTCGTGGTGGCTTCCGCACTCTGCCGAGTGAATCTCTCCGCCACGAATATACATAGCGTCATCCTCCAAACGCACCTCAATGCCGAGTTTTGCATACTCCTCGGCGATGCTATCGGCGCGATTCGACTCCTTGTGCTCCAGTCGATGTACGCCATAAATTA
This sequence comes from Alistipes sp., assembly GCA_045653565.1. Taxonomy (GTDB): domain Bacteria; phylum Bacteroidota; class Bacteroidia; order Bacteroidales; family Rikenellaceae; genus Alistipes. Next base: position 6,790 of record JAZOMA010000035.1, on the reverse strand, counting down.
CACTCTCGCCCTCGGCTGCAGCAGCGAGTGCCGCCAATGCAGGAAAGAGGTCGGGACACTGCGTAGCGTCGAACTCGAAAGCAACTAACTCACGATGCTCCACGGTGATGGAGTTTGGCTCGCTTGTGACCAATGCTCCGGCGCGCACCAAAGCGTCGCAGATGGCAACATCCGCCTGCTTGGAGAGGAGCGATATGTTGTTTAGAGTAACCTTTCCGGCGATTGCACCGGCTACCAGCAATATAGCCGCTGCGCTCCAATCGCCCTCTATTGCAATATCGGTAGCCTCATACTTTTGACCGCCCTCAACATAGAACTCTTTGTAGTCGTTGTGGCTGATTTTTACGCCAAATTTCGACGCCATATCTATAGTCATATCGAGATAAGGCTTCGATACGGCATTCTCTACCGCTATGGTTGTATCCTCCTCTGCCAAAGGCAATGCCATAAGCAAACCTGTCAGGAATTGCGACGAAACCGAGCCATCAACCTCAATCTCGCCACCTCGGATAGTGCCACACACCTCGACCGGCAGACGACCTCCGCCGTCGCGCACATCTACTCCGAGTTTGCGTAGCGGCTCAATCATCATATCCATAGGACGATGGAGTAGAGTACCCTCGCCCTGTATGGTAATCGGAGTATCGCACAATGAGGCTATAGGTGTGAACATTCGTGTTGCCAAGCCCGACTCGCCTACGTTCAGCGTGTCGCTCTGGGGCGAGAGTCCGCCCGTAACTCTTACGGTGCGCTCGTCAATGCGTTCAACCTTTGCACCGAGTGTTTCGATTACACGAATTGCCGACAATGTATCGTCGCAGAAATCGAGATTACGCAGTGTAGTTTCGCCCTCGGCAAGCAGTGCTGAAGCCAAGGCACGTTGAGCGTAACTCTTTGAACAAGGCGGTGTTACCACGCCCGAAAGTTGCCCTCGCGGGACAGATGTATCCATATTGTTTTACTTTTGTTCCAACTCAAATTTATGGTTCTTTCTCAACTCGAAATTCTTGCCGAGATAGACCTTACGTACCAACTCATCCTCTGCCAACTCCTCGGCAGTACCCGTTTTGAGAATCTTACCTTCGTAGAGGAGGTATGTTCGGTCGGTGATTGCCAAGGTTTCGTCGACGTTGTGGTCGGTGATGATAACGCCGATATTCTTATTCTTCAGTGTCGCCACAATGCTCTGGATATCCTCCACGGCGATAGGGTCTACGCCGGCAAATGGTTCGTCGAGTAGCACGAATGCCGGGTTTATGGCGATGGCACGAGCAATCTCGGTACGACGACGCTCTCCACCTGAAAGTTGGTTACCATAACTCTTACGCACCTTCTGCAAACGGAACTCCTCGATAAGTGTCTCTACGCGGTCGCGCTGATACTCCTTCGTGAAGTTGGTCATCTCAAGCACAGCGCGGATGTTATCCTCGACGCTCAGGTTGCGGAACACCGAAGCCTCCTGTGCCAAGTAACTTACGCCCATCTGCGCACGTTTGTAGACAGGTAGTTTGGTCAACTCGTCGACCTTTCCATCGTCGTGTTCGAGGAATATACGTCCTCCGTTTGGTTTGATAAGTCCCACAATCATATAGAACGACGTCGTCTTACCCGCTCCGTTGGGGCCGAGCAGACCTACAATCTCGCCCTGCTCAACCTCGATAGAGACGTTGTTTACGACCGTTCTCGACTTGTATTTTTTGACAAGGTCGGTAGTGAAAAGCCTCATACTTCTAAAAAAATTCTAATAAATTTCACACAAAGTTATGTTTTTTTCCGAAATATTTGTTATCTTTGATTGGAAATTTGGACAAAAAGAGAGTTTTAGAGCAAAATAGTATGTCGCAAACTTTGATAGACAGAAATTTACTGCGCGAGAAACTGAAAGAGTATTTCGGATTCACTTCGTTCAAGGGCAATCAAGAAGAGGTCATTATGAATCTCCTCTCGGGTCGTGACACCTTCGTGTTGATGCCAACCGGTGGAGGAAAGTCGCTCTGCTATCAGTTACCCGCATTGATGATGGATGGAGTGGCTATTATCATCTCGCCCCTTATCGCTTTGATGAAGAATCAGGTGGATGCTATGCGAACATTCTCCGACAATTCGGGTATTGCCCACTTCCTCAACTCGTCGTTGAGCCGTGCAGCCGTGCAGCAGGTGCGCGACGAGGTGTTGGCTGGCAAGACCAAACTGCTCTATTTCGCCCCCGAGTCACTTACCAAGGAGGATAATATTGCCTTCCTTCGCAAGATAAAGATTTCGTTCTATGCTATCGACGAGGCGCACTGTATTTCGGAGTGGGGTCACGACTTCCGTCCCGAGTATCGCCGTATTCGTCCTATCATAAATGATATAGGTCAAGCACCGCTTATTACACTTACAGCAACCGCTACACCGAAGGTGCAGATGGATATCCAGAAGAACCTCGGTATGACCGATGCTGTGGTCTTTAAGTCGTCGTTCAATCGTCCAAACCTCTACTACGAGTTGCGACCAAAGAACGACCCCGACCGCGACATTATCCGCTACATCAAGCAAAACGAGGGCAAGAGCGGAATCATCTACTGCCTAAGTCGTAAGAAGGTTGAGGAGTTGGCGGAGCTACTCGTGGCAAATAACATCAAGGCGCGCGCCTACCACGCCGGTATGGATGCGCAGACCCGTGCCGACAACCAAGATGCCTTTTTGATGGAGGGTGTCGATGTGATTGTTGCAACTATAGCCTTCGGTATGGGTATCGACAAGCCCGATGTGCGCTTTGTCATCCACTACGACATACCGAAGTCGCTCGAAGGCTACTATCAGGAGACCGGACGTGCCGGACGTGATGGCGGCGAGGGACACTGCCTTACCTTCTATAATTATAAGGACATTCAGAAGTTGGAGAAGTTTATGCAAGGCAAGCCTGTTGCCGAGCAAGAGATTGGTAAACTCCTGCTTCTCGAAACCGAATCGTATGCCGAGAGTGCTATGTGCCGTCGCAAGACGTTGCTCCACTACTTTGGCGAGGAGTATCCCGAGAACAACTGCGGTGCGTGCGACAACTGTTGCAACCCACGACCACAGGTCGATGCTACGCAAGATTTGGTCAAAGCGTTGCAGGCGTTGCGTGCCATTGGCGACAAGTTTAAGATGGAACACCTCATCTCCGTACTCGTGGGTAAGGTAACTGCTGCCATCAAGAGTTATGGACACGCCAAGTTGGAGTGGTTCGGTATAGGCAAGAGCAAGGGCGAGCGTCACTGGTCGGCTGTGGTGCGTCAGGGTCTTATTATGGGACTCGTCGACAAGAATATCGAAAACTATGGACTTATCTCCATAAATGCCGCTGGCGAGGCGTATATAGCCAAGCCAACAAAGGTTATGGTGGCGCAGGATCGTGACTACGACGAGGAGGAGCGCGAGGCTGAGGCATCGGTGCCAAAGGGTGGCGGTGTTGCCGACGAGCAGCTCTTCGCTATGTTGAAAGATTTGCGTCGTAAGGTGGCGCAGAAGCACGACCTCCCTCCGTTTGTCATATTCCAAGACCCTTCGTTGCAAGATATGGCAATTCAGTACCCTGTGACTATCGAGGAGATGCAGAATATCTCGGGCGTGGGTGTTGGTAAGGCGAATAAATTCGGTAAAGAGTTTGTCGAACTTATCAAGGCGTATGTTGAGGAGAATGATATTATCCGCCCTCAAGATATGGTGGTTAAGTCGGTGGCAAACAAGGCGGGCAACAAGATATTCATCATCCAATCTATCGATCGCCAGATGGACTTCGAGGATATTGCACGCGCCAAGGATCTCACCTTCGATGAACTCCTCACCGAAATAGAGGCTATCGTAAATTCGGGTACCAAACTTAATATCCAATACTATCTCTCCGACTATATGGACGAGGATAAGATTGAGGATATATACCTATATTTCAAAGAGGACGCCCAAAGCGACTCTCTCGACGAAGCCCTCGACGAACTCGGTGGTGAGTATAGTGAGGAGGAGATACGTTTGGTGCGTATTAAGTTCCTGTGCGAAGTGGGTAATTAAAAAATGAAAAAATCGTTCTGATTGGTGAATTTTGCACCAACCTTCGATAAATCGCTCCTCACATACGTCAAAGTATGCTGCGGGGCGATTTTCTTGTTTGGCACAAAATTCCCTCAATCATTGACGATTTTTTTGAGAATGGTGATAGTAGTATTGATTTTTGAGAATAGGTTAAATAGACGTTCCCATATTATCCCATCCAATCCTATAAAGCACCGCAGGTGCGCATCCTACAAAATCCTATAGTCCCTTTTCCATCCAACCCATCGGTTATCAAACAAATAAAGGCTCGGACAACTCCGAACCTTTATCAATTTTAGTTCCTCTTCTAAATTAGAAGCAGTAGGTTGCCGAGATAGCACCGTTGTAGAAACCAGGGGTGTGGAAGTTATCCTTAGCACCGTGGTAGTTGAAGTTCCAACCAATAGAAGGAGAGTAGTCGATAGCGAGGCGGATAGGTACCTTGTTGAACTTGATACCAAACTTAACATCGCCAACAACACCTACATAGAGGTTGTGAGCGCCACCACCCAAGTTAGCACCAACACCTGCATCGAGGAACCACTTACCAGCATTTGGAGTCCAGTCCCAGTTGCAGCAATTCCAGTTATGGATAGCGGTGAAATCTGCACCTGCGCCATATCCAAGACCCAAACCGAGACGACCCTCTACATACTTATCGCCAGCATAGAAGCACTCTGCAACAGCCTGCACACCATAAGTGGCACGAAGACCTACCGACCACTTCTGAGCTGCAACAGTCTGCGCTGCCTGCTTAACCGAAGACTCGAACTTGTTCTGAGCTGAAACAGTTGCTACGCACATCAAAGCAACAACTGCGAGTAAAATCTTTTTCATACGCTTAAAAATTTTTAATGTTGATAATATAAAGTTGTCTGTTTGCTCATTTTTTTGTAATGCAAATTTAACTATTATCTCGCAAAATGCAAATAAATATGTCTGTTTTTTCAACGAAATGGAAGAATTCTAAAATAAAAAGAGGTGGGCTATATACCAAAGCTTTTATATTTTTGGGATAATGGCAAAAAATCTTTACATTTGTGATATAAAGAGAATAGATATGCTATACGATGTATTTATAAGCTACTCCTCCGATGACAAAAAGGTCGTCGAAGGTCTGTGTGCCTATCTTGAACAACATAAAATTCGTTGCTTTGTTGCCTACCGAGATATACCTATTGGAAAGCCCTGGGCTAACGCTGTAGTTGAGGCTCTCGATCAAAGCCGTATGATGTTGGTAGTCTTTTCGGAGAGTTTCAACCGCTCCACACAAGTAGACCGCGAAATAGAGATAGCGAGTGAGGATCAAAAACCGATACTCACTTTCCGTATAACCAACACAAATTTCGAAGGTAGCAAGAAATATTACCTTAAGAATATAAACTGGATAGATGCATTCCCCAATCCCGACCAAACGTTTGGCTCGGCTCTGAATGCCGTTGAAGTTTTGTTGAGCATTCCACACAGCACTAATAAAGATAGCGCGACCCCCTCGTTGCAACCCATAAATAGCGAAAATCGACATCCAAGACGTCGCATTTATTGGATGGCTATCGCAGTGGCTCTTGCAATATGTATTGGCATCGCAGTATGGTTTATACTTCCAAATAACACCATACAACCCGATATGGTATTTGTTGCAGGCGGAGAGTTTGTTATGGGCGATAGAGTAGGAGATGGACATCCCGACGAGCATCCTGCCCACAAAGTAACAATATCTGATTTCTATATCGGGAGATACGAGGTCACTCAAGCCGAATGGGTTGCCGTTATGGGCAATAACCCAAGTCGCTACAAAGACGACAACAATCCTGTGGATAATGTTAGTTGGTGCGATATTCAGGAGTTTATTCGCCGCCTAAATAAACTTTCGGGCAAAAAATATAGACTTCCTACCGAAACAGAGTGGGAATATGCGGCACGTGGTGGTGCGCAGAGTCGCAACTATCTCTACAGTGGCAGCGACGATATCTCGGTCGTGGCGTGGTATTGCGAGAACTCGGATGGACAACCTCACCCTGTAGGACTAAAGCGCAATAACGAGTTGGGACTGTATGATATGTGTGGAAATGTTTGGGAGTGGTGTCAAGATTGGTACGGCTACTATAACGATGCAGACCAAACCAATACCGCCAAACAGAGCGATAGCGCAAAACGTATTCTTCGAGGAGGAGGTTGGAGCCAAAATGCGTGGCAGAGCAGAATCTCGATTCGCGATGGCTGGACACCAACCGAAACAGGCAATAGTTATGGTTTCCGTCTTGCAATGGAGCCATAATCTCCCTTTCAACATTTGCAAAAAAAGCCGCTACACGACGGTAACGGCTCTCTCTTGATAGGTATAGATAGGTATATAAGCAGTTAAATAGTTGCGTTTTTGCCTACCTTCGAATTGAGACATCACAAAAAAAGACCGTTACCTACGAGAGATAACGGCCGTGCGATAAAACGCAACTACTATTTAACTGCTTTTACGATTGCTTCGAATGCTTTTGGCTCGTTCATTGCCAAGTCAGCCATAACCTTGCGGTTGAGGGCGATACCCTTAGCATTGACTTTACCGATAAATTCTGAATAGGTCATACCGTAAGCGCGAACTGCTGCGTTGATACGAGTGATCCACAACGAACGGAATGTACGCTTCTTGAGTCGGCGGTGTGCATAAGCATACTGCAAACCCTTCTCGACAGTGTTTTTCGCTACTGTCCAAACGTTTCCCCTTGAACCAAAGTTACCT
>JAZOMA010000034.1:0-9315 GCA_045653565.1 Alistipes sp. | reverse complement strand
CCTTGTAACAGTGGAGCGTGGTTTTCAAAATTCGTTAGAAGATCCAGATGTGGCTGAAACTGAACCGTGGTAATTAAAATTTTCACACTTTTAAATACAAAAAACAATGAGAAAGTCTATTTTATCCGTACTTGTGGCTATGGTTATGGTTGCATGTACAAAAGATTATGTTGAAGACGTAAGTTCAGTTGAACTATCTGCTCCCGATCAGATTACGGTCGGTTTTGCAGACGATACCCGTATAGAGCTAAATGGGGAAGGAAAGACTGTGTGGACACAAGGAGATTATGCTTCGGTATTCTATCGTTCAAATGCTAATCAGAAGTGGCAGTATCAGGGTGAGACCGGAGAACGTATCGGTGCTCTCAAAAGAGTGGCAGTAGGTACAAAGACCGCTGACATCAGTCGAGTAGTTGTTGTATATCCATATAGCGAAAACTACTATATCAACCCTGAGACTTGCGATGTTGAGGCTACGCTACCCGCTACACAGACCTACCAAAAAGATAGCTATGGTATTGGCAGTAACCTTATGATATCATCTGGATATTACAACCAATTTTCGCTTAAAAATGTTTTGGGTTGGCTCAAAATTCAACTCAAAGGTAACGGCCAGATTGTAAAGTCTATTTCGCTTAAAGGAAATAATAATGAGCAGGTTGCAGGTCAATTGTATGTAAATTCCTCGGACGCCACCTCTATTTTGGCATCTGATATGGGAGTTGCTGACGATGATGAGAATGGCGCAGGTGGTGGACTTATTTTTGACGAAGCAATCATCAAAGAGGTTACATTGAACTGTCCAGATGGTGCTGAGCTAAAATATCTTGCGGCTACAACATTCTATATTGCACTGCCTCCGCAGACATTCAGCAATGGTATTACAATAACTGTAACTTATGCCGATGAATCGACAATGGTGAAGACAACATCAAATAGTATAACTATTGAAAGAAATGTTATTCAGCCGATGGAGGAGCTGTTCTATGATGGTAATGAGGTTCCTGTATATCAGTTGCTTTATACAACATCGGATAATCAGCCACTTGCTCCGAAGGGCGAGGCGTTAGATGGTGTAAATATCATTGAGAATGCTTATGACCCTGAGACAGGTTATATCTCGATGAAATTTGATGGGAAGGTTACCAGAATTCCTACATACTTCCTTGAAAGTTATTCGACACTTACAAGTGTTGTTTTCCCTGACTGCGTAGAGGTTATTGGAGAGAGTGCCTTTACTTTCTGTGGTAATCTCAAAGATATCACATTTGGTAAAAATCTAACCACTATCGAACATGGAGCATTTTCGAGCGGTTGTTCAAGAACTCTCAACATACCAAAGAGTGTAACATCTATTGGTGCTACCGCATTTAATGCTAGCTCTAATACTATCTTCTACGAGGGTAGCCTCGAAGAGTGGTGTCAAATATCTTTTGGCAGCGAAAATGCTACGGGAGTTACCAAGAGATTGTTTACTACAGAAGTTGATGGTATTAAAGAGGTAACAGGCGATATTACGCTCTCTTCTGTTGTGGATAGTAGTGCAAGATTTGCATTCTGCGGATTAAACGAAATAACAAGTGTAACCATTGCCGAAGGTGTAAAGACAGTTGGATACTGTGCGTTTATGAATTGTAATAATCTTCGTAAAGTTACTATGCCTACAACACTTAAAACGATAGATGATTATGCATTCAAAGACTGTACTAATCTTGAAGAAATAAATATTCCTGCATCATTACAGCGATTAGGACTCCAAAGTTTTTATTCGACTAATTTAGGGCGCATAGATATTGCAGATTTGAAGGCTTGGTGTAACATTGAACACGGATATGAAGGCAATTATTCATTATTTGCTAACGGAGCTGGTCTATATCTGAACAACACTTTGATAGAGGATTTGGTAATTCCAGACGATTGGACAAAAGTTGGCAGCTATGCATTTGACAACTATCAACATCTGAAGAGTGTAGTTATCCCTTCAAGTGTAGAGACTATTGAATCTTACGCCTTCTCTTCATGTCCAAATCTGACTAGCATTACACTCTCTGAGGGTTTAAAGACGCTACAATATCGTGCTTTCCATCGCTCATCAGCCTTTACAGAGATTACAATTCCTGCAAGTGTTACGAATATTGAGATTGAAGCATTTGCATTTTGTTCAAATCTTAAAAGTGTTGTTCTAAAACCGACAACAGCTCCGACATTTGGGCGTTATGATGTATTTCGAGAGAATGCCGTAGGTCGCAAGCTATATGTTCTTGACTACGATGCTCTTGACAGTTATAAGACAACATGGAGCGAATATGCATCAGATATAGAGTTTGCAGGTATTATATACAAGGCAGCTTCACAAACTTCACCTTATTCTTATCATGGTAATTTCTCAAATGGGGCAACTCTTGCCAAAAATAGCTTTGATGAGCAGACAGGAACAGGTGCATTATCTTTTGACAATTTGATATATGAACTGCCAAGTTATTACTTCTGTATGGTAAGCGCAATTACACATGTAACTCTGCCAAGCACGATTACAACAATCGAGCGACAAGTATTTGATAGAACAAGCATCTCAGAGATTGTAATTCCCGATAGCGTAACCTCTTTGGGCGAACAGGCTCTCTGCTGTGAATCTCTTACAAGTGTTACTTTGTCACAGAACCTTAAAACTATTGAAGGCTATTGTTTCTCAGGTTGTCGTAATTTGGAGAGCATCTCTCTACCACAAACCCTCACAAATATTGGAGAGCGTGCTTTCGCATCTTGTGCTCTCCTTAACAATGTCGTGCTACCTAATTTGGTAACTGAAATTGGCACTGAATGTTTCCGTGGTTGTAGCTCTCTTACAAACATAACTCTAAATGAGGGCATCAAAATAATTGGTCAAAGTGCATTCGAAGGAGTGCCATTTGAGGAGATTACTATTCCATCAACGGTAACTTTCATAGGCAACACCGCCTTCCATAACAATAGTAACCTTCTTAGAGTATATTGTAAGCCTACAATTCCGCCTACATCATTGAAGTATGGTTCGGCGTTTATGAGCTACAACGAGAATCTTGTAATCTATGTTCCAGAAGCTTCTGTTGATTACTATAAGAATTGTGAAGGAGACGACACAAGAAAACACTGGGCATATGTAGAGGACCGTATTCAAGGTTACCCATTCTAAATAGTGCCTGACAAGAAGGGGAGTGTCTAACAAGTTTTTAGGCACTCCCTTTCTACTTTCTATTAGAAGTTGTATAACAATAGCGATTTCAAGGCTTGCGAGGCGTTGAGTTCGCAGCATACTTTGGCGTATGTGAGGATCTCAACGACCGATGCGTAACGCAGAAATCACCTTGTTAGACAGCTTCCTTCTGTTATGCAGTTTTTCCTCTATTTCTCCGGTCGTTTCAAGCCAAGTCGTGGGCAGCGGTGGAACTCGCGAGTGCGGTCGAAGAGGTAGCGGTAGGTGGTGTGCATCTTATGCTTCGTGGCGCAGACATAACGCTCTATCATTCTGTTCATTACCGGGTTAAAGTCGCCTATCCACGCAAATTCGAACGACTTATAAGGGCTACGACCCGTTTCTACATAATTCTCGAGAATATAGGTCATAATGGCACTCTCGATGCCCTTGCCCTGAAACTCGGGTGTGATACCGAATATTATGCCAAAAACTCTGTCGCACGAGCGTCGCACCTTCAACTCCCACATCAATCGTAACTTCTGCCATAAACCGAATTTACCGTTGAATTTACCAATCACACGATTCAAATCGGGTACCATAACAAAGAAGCCAATCGGCTCGTTGTTGTGGTAAGCAAAGTATATTAGTTCCCTGTCGATAATAGGTCGCAGAGTGCGCATTAACTGCTGCGCCTCCTCCTTAGTCATCTCCTTTACGCCTGTAAAGAGCGACCACGCCTTGTTGTAGATGGTACGCAGGCTCTCCGCTGCATCGGCGAGATTTATACCCCGTATATCTCTAATTTGATACTCTGGGTTGGCGAGTACACGATGAGCCTTTGCGAGTGCAATTTCGCTCAGAACGCCATCTTCGGCGCGCCAAACATACGAATTCTGGTTGAAGTAGTTCTGGAAACCATAGTTCTCGAACAGGGACTTGTAGTAGGGTAGATGATAGGGGTTTCCGTAGAGTGCTTGGTGTTCATAACCCTCGACCAGTAATCCCCACCACGAGTCGCGCGAGCCGAAGTTTACGGGACCATCCATACCCTCCAGTCCTCGTTCTGTAAGCCACTCCCTTGCAGCATCGAAGAGCATATTTGCAACCTCCTGCGAATCAATGGACTCGAAGAAGCCGCAGCAACCCATATTGTCCGATACCTTCGCTTGCTCGCGGTTGTAGAATGCAGCGATGCGACCTACCGCCTCGCCCTTCTCGTCTACGGCTATCCAGCGAATAGCCTCGCCTTCGTCGAAAAGGTGGTTGTGCTTGGGGTCGAAAACACGCTCAATGTCGTTGTCGAGCGGGCATACCCACGCCTCTGCATCGCGATATATCTTGCGGTCGAGATGCAACCACTCCTTCGCTTCGTGCGATGTGTTTACCTCTTTAAGATGATATTTAGCCATAGTTTAGACTATCTCTGCATAGAGATCGAAGTCGTCTGCATCGGTGATGCGGACGCTGTAGAAATGCCCCTTCATCAAACGTTTGTGGCTCGAAATAAGAATCTCCTCGTCAACCTCGGGCGAGTCGTACTGTGAGCGACCGATATAAAAGTCGCCCGACTTACCATCGATAATCACTCGCTCCGTATTACCGACGCGCTCCTCGTTCTTGGCGTGCGAGATATCTGCCTGAATAGCCATCAAGTGCTCGGCGCGATAGTTCTTTACACGCTCTGGAACATTATCCGAGAGTTTTGTAGCCGAGAATGTTCCCTCCTCCTCGGAGTATGGGAATACGCCCAATCGGTCGAAACGAAGTCGTTTAACCTCCTCGCACAACTCCTCGTAGTCCTCGCCGCTCTCGTTAGGGTAGCCCACCAACATAGTTGTACGAATGGCAATATCGGGAATAGCCCTACGCAATCGCTCAATCAACTCAAGTGCCTCTGCCTTGGTGTGACGGCGGTGCATCAACTCCAACTGATTGTCCGAGAGGTGCTGCAACGGAATATCGAGGTATTTGCAAATCTTTGGCTCGCGCGCCATCACCTCAATAACATCCTGTGGGAAGTCGGTAGGGTAGGCGTAATGCAGTCGTATCCACTCGATGCCCTCCACCTTGCACAACTTCTCGAGCAACTCTGCCAAACAACGCTTGCCGTAGAGGTCCATTCCGTAGTAGGTGGTATCCTGTGCGACAACCATCAACTCCTTTACTCCCTTCTTTGCAAGGTTTTGAGCCTCCTCCAACACCTGCTCCATAGGCACCGAGCGGTGCTTGCCACGAATGAGTGGAATGGCACAGTAGCCACATCGCCAGTTGCAACCCTCGCCAATTTTTAGGTAGGCATAGTGCTTTGGCGTGGAGAGTTCGCGCTGCGTTTCGACATCTTTGCGGTAGTCGCCCGTCAAAGCGCGTACTACACCATCGAAGGTGCGTGCGCCAAAGTAGTCGTCCACTTCGGGAATCTCCTCGCGCAACTCGTCAGCATATCGCTCCGAGAGGCAACCTATAACGAACAGTTGCTCAATCAGTCCCGCACGCTTCGCCTCTACGCAGTTGAGGATAGTGTCGATACTCTCCTCCTTCGCATCGCCAATAAAGCCGCAGGTGTTCACCACCACGACTTTGGCGTCGGTGCTATCGCTATCGAATCGAATTTCGTAACCCGCCTCCGTGAGCTGCGCAGCAATATGCTCCGAATCTACACGATTCTTGGCGCAACCGAGCGTTATGATATTTACAATATTCATTGCAGACTAATTTTTGCCGAACAACGCCTTCACAAACTGATGACGGTCGAATATGCGGAGTTGGTCGATACCCTCGCCAATGCCGATATAGCGCACCGGTACTTTGAATGTATCGCTGATGCCAATCACCACACCTCCCTTGGCTGTGCCGTCCAACTTGGTGATAGCCAACGATGTAACCTGTGTGGCTTGGGTGAATTGACGAGCCTGCTCAAAGGCGTTTTGTCCGGTCGAGCCATCCAACACAAGCATAACCTCGTGTGGTGCATTCGGAATAACCTTCGCCATAACGTTGCGAATCTTGGTCAACTCGTTCATCAAACCCACCTTGTTGTGCAGACGACCTGCGGTGTCAATCAACACCACATCCGCGTTGTTTGCCACAGCCGAACGCAGTGTGTCGAATGCCACAGATGCAGGGTCGGAACCCATATCCTGTCGAATCATTGTTGCGCCGGCGCGCTCTGCCCAAACACCCAACTGGTCGATGGCGGCTGCGCGGAAGGTGTCTGCTGCACCAATATATACCTTCTTGCCGGCGCGTGTGAGTTGCGCTGCCAATTTACCGATTGTGGTGGTCTTGCCTGCGCCATTTACGCCCACAACCATAACCACATATGGCTCGCCCTCTTTGGCATCGAGTCCGAAGTTCTCGGCAGAGCCTTCGGCCTGCTCCATCAACAGAGCAATCTCGTCGTAGAGCATCGAGTGGAGTTCGTCGGTGTTTATATACTTATCGCGAGCCACGCGCTCCTCTATTTTGCGAATAATCTTCACGGTGGTATCCACGCCTACGTCCGAGGTTATCAACGCCTCCTCCAAGTCGTCGAGAACATCCTCATCTACGGTCGAACGACCCGCAACGGCGCGATGCAACTTCGAGAAGAAACCCTCCTTTGTCTTTTCGAGTCCGGTGTTCAATTCTGACTGCTCCTTCTGCTCTTGTTGTTGCTCCTCCTCGTGCTGAATCTGCTCCACCTCGGGTGTTGCAACCTCCTCTGCCTTTTTCTTTTTGAATATATCAAAAAATCCCATAATCTTTTTGTTTTTTTTGCTATTAGCCGTTAGCTGATTAAAAATTAAAAATTGACATCGAATGGCGAGAGAAAAATAACTACTCACTACTCTCTACTCACTACTCTCTGCTTATAATGGCTAAAAGCCATTTAAATATGCACGCAAATATACAATTTTTTCTTATATTTGCGTTACAATTTACATAAAGAGAATAATATGAGGTCTTTTTTGATATTAATAGTTGCTCTGTTGTGGTCGGTTTCGGCTTCGGCACAAGATATCCTCGTCAAGCGCAACGGCGAGAAGATGCACGTCAAGGTGCTTAAAATCTCTAAAAAAAAGGTGGAGTTTGTCCGTCACGGCACCGAACTTCCGATATACTCTTTGCCAATTTCGGATATTGAGTATATCGAGTATCCGATGGGCGATCGTGATACATTCGGTCGCAAGGTTGAGGCTGCACCTCAGCAAGAGCCTCAAAGGTGGCACGGCCCTGTGCCTACACCCGACGGAAAAATGTTTGTCGAGGCTACACTTCCCGACACGACTAATACTGCCGAGCAGGGTCCAAAGCGTTGGCACGGAGCGGTGAAACACCCTGAGAATAAACAGATTATAAGTGCTTCCGAAGCCGAAGCAGATAGCATCTATAGCATTGGCGATATCTACGATAAGAATGGCGTCAAGGGTGTTGTTGTAATGCTCACCGACGGAGGTCGTCACGGGCTTATTATGTCGCTCGACGAGGCGTGTCTCGCCTGGAGTACGCTCCCTCGCAAGCAGTTGAAGAAGATGGGCGCAACCGACCGATACGATGGTGCTGCCAATATGCGAGCTATCGAGAAGTATATTGCAGAGAATGGATTGTCGTGGAGCGATTTTCCCGCTTTCGAGTGGTGCAGAGCAAAGGGTGCAGGGTGGTATCTGCCATCCATAAACGAGATTTGGGGTGCTGGAACAATGTATCTCGGTGGCTCGCGCACAATATCCAATCGCAATATCCGTAAGAGTTTTAATGCCAACGTTCAAGCCGCTGGAGGTACTGCCCTAAGTGGCATTATGATCTATCACTCCTCCACCGAGGATAAAGATCCCCGTTTCTCCCTCTACACCCATATGAACACCGAGCCACCATTTGTTCAATCGGGCTACAAGGCGGATGATTTATTTGTGCGTGCCTTCCACAAATTCTAAAAAAATCGTTCTGATTGGTGAATTTTGCACTAATCTTCAGATAGCGAGTTCCTCACATAGATTTACTATGCTGCGGGCTCGCTACTTTGCTTTGCGCAAAATTCCCTCAATCATTTACGATTTTTTTGTTTTTTTGTGGGGCTGATTGGTGAATTTTGCACTAATCTTTAGATAGCGAGATCCTCACCAGCAAATAAGGCTTGCAAAATTTGCAAGCCTTATTCTCTATAACAGTGTTACCAGCAGCACTATGGCTGTGATTAGGGCAACTACGCCTATTGCCACTCGTATAGCCAACATCTTGCAACCCCGAGGCATTCGAATGCCGCAATATGGACAACGCTCCATACTTACTGGGATAGGGACTCCGCACTCTGGGCAGATTACCGTAGGCTCGTTGTTTGGGTTGATATCTTTTGGACTCGCTACCATAGTATATTATTGTTTAAATTAGTAAAATTGTTCTGAGTGGTAAATTTTACACCTTACTTGCGCCGTAAATGCTCACATAGGCCTACTATGCTGCGCTTTGATGCGTTTGCAAAATTAGTGAATAATTCTAAAAAATAATAATGGCGAGAAAAATCTCGCCACTACTATTTGTCGAACTTGTCGTTCTCGAAGGTTATGCCAATGGCTTAACGCTAACGTACGAACGATTGTCGCGCTTCTTGGTGAATACTACTGTACCATCAACCAATGCGAAGAGGGTGTGGTCCTTGCCCATACCTACATTCTCACCTGGGTTGTGTACTGTACCACGCTGACGAACGATGATGTTGCCTGCCTTAGCGAACTCTCCACCGAAAAGCTTCAAACCGAGTCGTTTGCTCTCTGACTCACGGCCGTTCTTTGAACTACCTACACCTTTTTTGTGTGCCATACTTCTCTAAAAGTTTTTAGGGTTATGCAACAATGTCCTCAATCAAAATCTGCGACAAGTACTGGCGATGACCGTTGCACTTCTGATAACCAGTTCTGCGCTTCTTCTTAAACACCAAGACCTTATCGTCCTTGAGGTGCTTGAGAATCTTACACTTTACGCTAGCGCCTTTTACAACAGGTGCGCCAACCTTAACCTGACCGCCATTCTCTACGAGCAGGACCTTGTCGAAGCTCACCGACGAGTCTACCTCGCCTGCAAGACGGTGAACAAAGAGCTTACGACCTTTCTCAGCCTTGAACTGCTGACCTGCAATCTCTACTATTACAAACATTTAACTTAAA
>JAZOMA010000033.1:0-131598 GCA_045653565.1 Alistipes sp. | reverse complement strand
CCTTGACGAGCGAAGCCTCGAGTGGCGAGCATACTACGCCATCCAAGCCAGCCTCCTTTGCATTCTCGGCATACTTTGCGATGCAGTCGTTGATCGAGGCGTCGATGAGCAGCTCCTTCTGCATACGCTCCTCGCTCGTCGAGGTGAGCTGCGTCACGGCAATCAACAGTGGACGAGTGCCATCCTCGCGAGTCAGACCCTCCAACGCACCGCGCATCATATCGATAGTACCTGCCGCGTGAACATTGCACATATCAACATCGAGGCGCGACAGCACGCTCATCGCCTTGCGCACGGTGTTTGGAATATCGTGCAGCTTGAGGTCGAGGAAAATCTGGTGACCGCGAGCCTTAATCTCACGAACGATAGCGGGACCCTCGGCATAAAAGAGCTCCATACCAATCTTCACGAACGGCTTGCGACCCGTGAATTTATCCAAGAACGAAAGTGTCTGCTCCTTGCTGCTAAAATCGCACGCAATAATTACATCTTTTGCCATAACTTATTCTATTACTCCAATTATATCAGTTAATTTCTCTATTCCGAGGCGCTCCATCACAAATGGCAAATCCTCGATAATCTCCTTGCAGGCGTAAGGGTTGCGCAGATTCTCGGCACCCACCTGAACGCCCGTAGCACCAGCCATCATCATCTCGATAACATCCTCTGCCGACGAAACACCACCACAGCCAATTACCGGAATATTCACTGCGTGAGCCACCTGATAGACCATTCGTACTGCAATCGGGAATATAGCTGCACCCGAGAAGCCACCCATCTTATTGGCGATTACGGGCTTTCTGCGAGCGATGTCGATACGCATACCGAGCATCGTGTTGATAAGCGTAATACCATCAGCACCAGCCTCTTCGCACGCCTTTGCGATAGCGACGATGTCGGTAACATTTGGCGAGAGTTTGATGAATACTGGCTTCGTAGTAACCGCCTTCACTGCCTTTGTAACAGCCGCTGCCGACTCTGCCGATGTACCGAATGCCATACCTCCATTATGCACATTTGGGCAAGAGATATTGACCTCCAAGATTGCAACCTGTTCCTCCTTATCCAACTTCTGGCAACACTCAACATACTCCTCAATCGAAAAACCACTGATGTTGGCAATAATTGGCTTACGGAATATTTTGCGTAACTCTGGCAACTCGTGTGCGATAACTGCATCTACACCAGGATTTTGCAAGCCTACCGAGTTTATCAAACCCGACGGACACTCGGCAATACGAGGTGTAGGATTACCGAAACGAGCATCGCGCGTAGTTCCCTTGAACGAAATAGAACCGAGGATGTTAATATCGTAAATCTCCGCCATCTCCTTGCCAAAGCCAAATGTTCCGCTGGCTGGAATTACGGGGTTATCGAGTGCGACACCGCACAACTCAACAGATAAATCTCTTACCATATTACCTCCTCCTTCTTAAATACAGGGCCCTCCTTGCATACTCGCTTTGCGCCCTTTGTTGTCTGAATCGAGCAACCCATACAGATACCGAAGCCGCAGCCCATACGCTCCTCGAGTGATACCTCGCCGTCAATATCGAGCGAGTTGCACAACGCCTTCAACATCGGCAGTGGTCCGCACGAATAAAAGTAGTCTGCCTCTACCCCGCTCTCGCGTATGGCGTCGGTAACGAAACCTTTTACACCCTGCGAGCCATCGGCTGTAGCGACGATAACTTTTGCGCCCAACTCCTCGAACCTCTCGGCGTAGAATATCTCCGACTCGGTGTTGAAGCCAAGTACGACGGTAACCTCCTTGCCGCGAGCAATCAAGTCTCGAGTCAAACGATAGAGAGGTGGCACACCTACTCCACCGCCAACTAGCAACGGCTTTTTGCAGTCGTGCTCCGTGTTGAAACCATTTCCGAGCCCTGTCAACACATCCAACTCGGTACCCTCCGCCATCTGCGACATCAGGTCGGTTCCTTTGCCTACTACTTTATATATAAGTGTTAACTTACCTTCCTCGTAGTTGCAGACCGAGATTGGTCGACGCAGGTACAAACCGTCGAGAGCAATCTCCACGAATTGTCCCGCACGAGTTACACCCGACACATCACCTACGAGAGTCATCTCGTAGATGAGTGGTGTCAGTGCTTCATTTTTTGCTACGGTTAATATAACCCTCTGCATACCCTATTTTGTTCTATACTCTGCATCGATAGTCGAAACTCCGAGAGTGATCTCCTCCAATACATCGAGCAGTGCGCTAACTGTCTCGAGCGCAGTGATGAGCGAAACATTGTTCTCCACCGCAGCGTTACGAATCTCGTAACCATCGAGGCGCGTATTGTGCTGATTTACATCGATAGTATTGATTACATAACTTACGTGTCCCTTAGCCAACGCCTTTACAATATCGTCGCTACCCTCCGAAATTTTGCGGAGCAAGCGTGTGCGAATACCGTGCTCGCGCAAGAACGATGCTGTACCTGCCGTTGCCTCGATGTTGAAGCCGAGGTTGTAGAAGCGACGAATCAGTGGCAATGCCGCCTCCTTATCCTTGTCGGCAATAGTAGCGAATATGGTTCCGTAGTTAACGATTGTCATACCCGACGCCTGCAACGACTTATACAACGCACGTGTAAGCGAATCGTCGTAACCGATAGCCTCACCCGTAGACTTCATCTCTGGCGAGAGATACGAATCTACACCCTTAATCTTTGCGAACGAGAATGCCGGAGCCTTCACGAAGTGACGCTTGCGCTCCTCGCCATAGACCTTTGTGATACCCTGCGAAGGCAACGACTCGCCCAACATTACACGAGTTGCAATCTTCGCCATAGGAACATTCGTAGATTTCGAGAGGAATGGTACAGTACGCGACGAACGAGGGTTAACCTCAATCACATAGACCTTATCCTCCGAGTCTACGATAAATTGGATATTATAAAGACCAACTATGCCGATTGCGCGACCAAGGCGTATGGTGTAGTCAATCATCTTCTCCTTAACAGCTTGACTTAGCGAGAACGATGGATAGACACTGATAGAGTCGCCCGAGTGAACACCCGTATGCTCGACGTGCTCCATAATACCAGGGATAAATACGTTGCCCTCGGCATCGCAGATAGCGTCAACCTCAGCCTCCTTACCCATAATATACTTATCGACCAATACCGGCGAATCCTCCGACACCTCTACAGCATTGTGCAAGTAGTGGCGCAACGCCTGCTCGTTACCTACAATCTGCATTGCACGACCACCCAACACGAAACTTGGACGCACCAACACTGGATAGCCAATCTCGGTTGCTGCAGCAACACCCTCCTCGATATCGGTAACAGCCTTTGCCTTTGGCTGAGGGATACCAACCTCACGCATAATTGCCTCGAAGAGTTTTCTATCCTCGGCATTGTCAATCGCCTCAATACCGGTTCCGACAACCTTCACGCCCATCTTTGCCAATGGCTTTGCAAGGTTGATAGCGGTCTGTCCTCCGAGTGTCACGATAACGCCATCTGGCTGCTCCATACGGATAATGTTCATCACATTCTCCACTGTAAGCGGCTCGAAATACAACTTATCCGAGATTGTAAAGTCGGTCGAAACGGTCTCTGGGTTGTTATTGATGATGATAGCCTCGTAGCCAGCCTCGCGGATAGCCCAAATCGAGTGAACAGTCGAATAGTCGAACTCCACGCCTTGACCAATACGGATAGGACCTGAACCGAGAACGACAATCTTCTTGCGGTCACTCACTACCGATTCATTCTCCTGCTCGTAGGTCGAATAGAAGTAAGGCACATAGCCCGAATACTCTCCTGCGCAGGTATCGATAGTCTTGTAAACTGGCTTAATACCCAGTTCCTGACGCAACTCGAACACCTCCGACTCGGTCATATTCCACAACTGTCCGATGAACTTATCGCCAAAACCGATGCGCTTAGCCTCGAGCAACACTTCGCGGTCGCCCTTGTGAGCCTTAACCTCACGCTCAAAGTTTACGATATTATCCATCTTCTTCAAGAAGAACATATCGATCTTTGTGCGGTCGTAGATGAGCGAACGGTCTACACCGCGACGCAACAACTCTGCGATTGCGTAGATGCGATCATCGGTTGCGCGAGTGATATACTGCAAGATGTCGGCAGTAGCCATATCATCAAACTTTTTGTGGTAGATGTGGCAAACACCTGTCTCGAGCGAACGAACAGCCTTCAACAAACTCTCCTCGATGGTACGACCGATGCTCATAACCTCGCCCGTAGCCTTCATCTGTGTGCCGAGCTCGTTCGAAGCCTCGCTGAACTTATCGAATGGGAAACGAGCCACCTTGGTTACGATGTAGTCCAATGCAGGCTCCGAGCAAGCAGGACCATTCGAGAGCATAATCTCGTCGAGAGTCATACCCACAGCCACCTTTGCCGTAACACGCGCAATAGGGAAACCACTCGCCTTCGATGCCAAAGCCGACGAACGCGAAACTCGTGGATTAACCTCGATAATATAGTAGTTGAACGAGAGTGGGTCCAATGCAAACTGTACGTTACAACCTCCCTCAATCTTCAATGCACGGATAATCTTCAATGCACTGGTGCGGAGCATCTGTGCCTCCTTATCAGTCAAAGTCTGGCACGGAGCAACAACGATAGAGTCGCCCGTATGAACGCCCACAGGATCAACATTCTCCATATTACAGATGGTAATCGCGGTGTCGTTCTTGTCACGCATTACCTCGTACTCAATCTCCTTGTAGCCCTTAATACTCTTCTCTACCAACACCTGATGCACCGGCGAGAGAGCCAAAGCGTTACGCATCAACTCGCGCAACTCCGTCTCGTTATCAACAAAGCCACCACCCGTACCTCCGAGAGTGAAGGCTGGACGAAGAACCAATGGATAACCAATCTCCTTTGCAACCTCGACTGCCTCCTCGATTGTATTCACAACCTCCGATGGCAATACTGGCTCGCCCAAGTCGATACAGAGCTGTTTGAACAACTCTCTGTCCTCTGCCTGCTCGATACTCTCGAACGATGTTCCGAGAATCTCAACGCCGCACTCCTCCAATACGCCCTTCTTTGCCAGTTGTACTGCAAGGTTCAAACCGGTCTGACCTCCCAAGCCTGGAACGATTGCGTCTGGACGCTCGTAACGAATAATCTTTGCGACATACTCCAACTTCAAAGGCTCCATATAGACCTTATCTGCGATGAATGTGTCAGTCATAATGGTTGCTGGGTTCGAGTTCACGAGAATAACCTCATAACCCTCCTCTTTCAATGCAAGACAAGCCTGTGTACCTGCATAATCGAACTCGGCTGCCTGACCAATAACGATTGGACCAGAGCCGATAACCATAACTTTCTTTATATCTGTTCTCTTAGGCATTGTGATTCTCCTCCATTAGTTTAATGAATTTATCGAAAAGATATGCGCTATCTTGCGCTCCAGGAGCTGACTCTGGATTGTATTGCACCGAGAAACTCTTCTCTGCTACACACTCGATACCCTCCACTGTGTTGTCGATAACACTGCGATGAGTAACATTGAGCGAAGTATTCGCCAACGACTTCTCGTCGATGAAATAGAGCGAACCCTGCGAGGTGATCTCGATCTTTCCGCTCTCCAAATTACGCACAGGGTGACCTCCACCACGGTGCACGCCTGCAATCTGCGAAACCTCTGCTCCATAAGCCAAAGCGATGAGTTGGTGTCCAAGACCTACTCCAAAGATTGGCATCTTACCACGCAACTGTTTAATCAGTTCAACTACAGATGGAACGTACTTTGGCGCGCCCGGACCATTCGACACGAGAATACCGTGAGGGTTGAATGCCAAAATCTCATCAACCGATGTATTAAACGGTACGATTACAACATTGCAACCTCGCTTATTCAACATTCTCACGAGGTTCAACTTTGCACCACAATCAACCATAACCACGTCGAAACGATGATTTGGGGTGCGTGAGTACCAACGCTTTTTGCAACTTACACGCTCCACAACATTGTGATCCTCTGGTGTCGATGCTATCAAAGCCAGAGCCTCCTCCTTCGACATCGTTGCCGGAACGATTGCTGCACGACAACTCTTTGAGTCGCGGATAATGCGAGTAAGCATTCTAGTGTCAACACCGCTAATACCCGGGATGTTGCTCTCCTCCATCTGCTCCGAAATGGTCTTTGTGTAGCGGAAGTTGCTCGGTGTTTTGCACTCCTCGCGTACAACCAAGCCGCCAATCGTAAGGTTTCTCGCTTCGAAATCTTCGTCGGTAATACCGTAGTTACCAATCGTTGGATAGGTCATAACGACAATCTGGTTGGTGCAAGCAGGATTTGATAAAATCTCCTGATAGCCAGCCATCGAAGTATTGAATACGATTTCGCACACCGCATTCGTATCGGCACCGAAACCGTAACCCAAGAACTCCTGACCGCTCTCCAAAACTAATTTTTTGTCGGGTTGTTTCATTTCTGTATATGTTTTGTTTGTTATTTGTTTTCGCTCCAAACTTTTTCGCCACCAAAGAGCGTCAGCATACAACGTCCGTATACCTCTTCATTCTCGAATGGCGTAGCCTTACCCATCGACAAGAACTCCTTTGTGTCAATCGTATAAGGCTTTGTAATATCGAACACTGCGATATCGGCCCTCTCGCCCACCCGCATTGTTCCACCCAAGCGGAATATGCGACGAGGGTTCTCCGACATCAGCGCAATCAACTTTTCTATTGTAATCACACCCTTACGAACGAGGTGTGTATAACATATTGCAAACGAGGTCTCGATGCCTACAATACCCATTGCACTACCCTTCAAGCCGCGAGACTTCTCCTCAGCGGTGTGCGGTGCGTGGTCGGTAGCAATAACTTCGATAGTTCCATCTTTTATTCCCTCAATCAATGCCGCTCTATCCTCTGCAGCACGCAACGGAGGGTTCATCTTAAAACGTCCCTCCTCCTTCAAATCGGCATCGCACAACACCAAATAGTGAGGCGCTGTTTCGCACGAAATATGGTTGCACGACTGCTTTGCCTCGCGAATAATTGCCACGCTCTCTTTGGTTGAAATATGGCAAACGTGATAGCGGCAATTCTCCTCTGCAGCCAACTTGACATCTCGCTTGATTGGGCCCCACTCGCTCTCCGAGCAGATTCCTTTATGTCCGTTAGCGTGTGCGTATTCGCCGTCGTGAATGTATCCTGCGTGAAGCAATGAGTCATCCTCGCAATGCGCTGCGATAATGCCATCAACCGCCGAGATACGCTGCATTGCCTTACGCATCAGTTCTTCGGTTTGAATTCCGTTTCCATCGTCGGAATAACCAACCGAAAGAGGCTTTAACGCCTCGATATCTGCTAATTCGCGTCTTTCGCGACCTTTCGAGATGGTCGCAAATGGGAGCACTTCAACTACCGCTTGTTCGTCGATAAGTTGTTGCTCTACTGCGATAGTTTCAGGCGCATCGGGTGCTGGTTGCAGATTCGGCATCGAGCAAACTGTAGTCACTCCGCCACGAGCCGCAGCACGAGTTCCCGTAGCGATGGTCTCCTTCGATGAGTAGCCCGGTTCGCGCAGATGAACGTGAACGTCTGCCAAGCCATAAGTTACTATACATCCCTGAGCATCAAACACTTCGCAGTCATCAGTTGCAACCAAAGACTCTCCGATAGCCGCAATTTTGCCATCAACAACGAGTACATCTGCCACACGACTTTCGCCGTTAGCAACCACTGTTCCACCCTTTATTAGCAACTCTTTTTTGCCCATTGCAAGCCTATATTTAAAAAACAGGCGACCCACAGGCCGCCCGCTAACAGTTAACGTATCAAAACAGTAATAGAATATTGAGAGTGGCAATTTGACAACAGCGGTTGCGGAGCGTCTTGTACGCTCACGAAAACATCTGCCGGGCAGAGTTGAGTATAAAACAAAGCCAACTGCTTCATCTCTCTATTATTTAATTAGGTGCAAATTTAATATTTTTGCACAAATTTACAAAGTAAATTACCGAAATTTTAATTTATCTCGGCAAAATTTTAACTCCGAGTTTTGCGTATGCTCGCTCAGCCTTCGCCAAAGCCTCCTCAATCGAGGTGCCAGTAGCCAGAATAACGCCAAAGCGACGATGGCCTACAACCTCAGGTTTGCCAAAGAGGCGAATCTGAACGCCCTCCTCCTCGAGTACCTTTTCGATATTTTCGAATTCAACCTTATCGGTATCACCCTCTACCACAATCGCCTTCGATGCACTTGGCGCAATAAAGCGTACGGCTGGTATCGGCAGACCGAGAACAGCGCGAGCGTGAAGCGCAAACTCCGACAAATCTTGCGATGCCATAGTCACCATTCCGGTATCGTGCGGACGAGGCGAAACTTCGCTAAAAATCACATCATCGCCTTTGATGAACATCTCAACACCAAAGATTCCATAACCGCCTAACGCATCGGTAATTACGCGCGCTACCTCTTGTGCTTTTGCATATGCGATTTCACTCATCGGTTGCGGCTGCCACGACTCACGATAGTCGCCATCAACCTGATGATGACCGATAGGCTCCAACAGTGTAGTTCCACCAATATGGCGAACAGTTAAGAGCGTAATCTCGTAGTCAAAATCGACAAATCGCTCCACAATCACACGACCTGCACCAGCACGACCTCCCTCCTGTGCAATTTGCCACGAACGCTCTATATCCTCAGCCTTTTTGATGGTTGATTGTCCGTGACCAGACGAGCTCATAATCGGCTTTACAACACAAGGGATACCAATCTCTGCTACAGCCTGTTCGAACTCCTCGCGAGTGTCAGCAAAACGATACTCCGTAGTCTTTAGTCCGCACTCCTCGGCTGCCAGGCGACGTATACCCTCTCGGTTCATTGTCAACCACACCGCATTTGCTGTTGGCGCAACGCGATAGCCCTGTTTCTCGAGTTCCACCAAAACCGGCGTAGCGATAGCCTCTACCTCGGGAATAATGATATCAGGCTTCTCAGTCTCGATAATCTCGCGCAAACGCTCGCCATCGAGCATCGAAAGCACATAACTGCGGTGTGCAACCTGCATAGCAGGGGCATTTTCGTAGCGATCCAGCGCAATAACTTCTACGCCAAATCGTTGCAATTCGAGAGCCACCTCCTTGCCCAACTCGCCCGATCCACAAAGAATTGCTCTCTTTGCTACCGTTGTAAGCGGAGTTCCAATATTCATCTTGCTGTAGTTTTAAGGTTTAGTTTCTTATCGAACAATAGTCTCTGCACGGTCTGGACCTACCGAGATAATCTTTACAGGTACACCTGTCTCCTTCTCGATAAACTCTACATACTCCTTGAACTCTGCAGGGAACTCGTCGTAGTTGCGAACATTGCAGATATCGCAATTCCAGCCCTTGAACTCCTTGTAGATAGGAACGATATCGTCGGTACACTCGTATGGGAAGTAGTCGAGCTGCTTGCCATCCAACTCATAGCCAACAGCAACTTTGATTGTCGAGAAGTCGTTCAAAACATCGCTCTTCATCATAATCAGCTCGGTTACGCCGTTCATCATAACGGTGTACTTCAACGCTACCAAGTCCAACCAACCACAACGACGTGGACGACCTGTGGTAGCACCAAACTCGTTACCAATCTGACGCAATGTCTCGCCTGTAGTGTCGAACAACTCTGTTGGGAACGGACCGCTACCTACGCGAGTGCAGTATGCCTTGAATATACCGTAAACATTGCCAATGCGTGTTGGTGCAACGCCCAAACCGTTACATACACCCGAGCAAAGAGTGTTCGAAGAGGTAACATAAGGATATGTTCCGAAGTCGATATCGAGCAACGAGCCTTGAGCACCCTCAGCCAAAATCGAAGTGCCGTTGTTGAGTGCCTCGTTTACCATCTGCTCGCTATCTACGAACTGGAACTTACGCATAGCCTCGATGCCCTTGAACCATTCCTTCTCGTATGCGGTAATGTCGTAAGAATAAGCATACTGACGGAGCATCTCCTCATGCTTTGCCTTCAAACGATTGTAACGCTCCTCGAAGTCAGGCATCAAAATGTCGCCTACACGCAAACCGTTACGACCTGTCTTATCCATATAAGTTGGGCCAATACCCTTCAGGGTCGAACCAATCTTGGTCTTGCCCTTTGCAGCCTCGCTTGCAGCGTCGAGCATACGGTGGGTTGGGAGAATGAGGTGTGCGCGCTTCGAAATAACCATATGCTTGGTTACATCTACGCCCATCTTCTCGATTTCGGCAATCTCCTCGGCGAGAATCACAGGGTCGATAACCACACCATTGCCGATGATATTCATCGCTTCGTCGCGGAAAATTCCCGACGGAACGGTATGCAACACAAAACTCTTGCCCTCGAATTTCAACGAGTGTCCAGCATTTGGACCACCCTGAAAACGAGCAATAGCCTGATAATTAGGAGTCAACACATCAACTACCTTTCCTTTACCCTCATCACCCCACTGGAGTCCGAGTACTACGTCTACTTTTTTCATTTTATATAATGCTTTTGAGTCTTCCTATGCAATTTTGTGAGTATTCACAATTTTACGCCTACAAAATTACAATTTCCTATTATAATAGGATATATAATACAATTTGTAATTATTAACATTTTTTCAACCTTGCAGATTTTATGAGCCTAAAGTACATCATTCCAAATCTTTTTATAAAATTTTTGCATTTTGAATTTTGCATTTTGAATTTTATTTGTACCTTTGCAACCGCTTACGAGCAACGGATTGAGCTGTGGTGTAATGGTAACACAGCAGATTTTGGTTCTGTCGTTCTGGGTTCGAGTCCCGGCAGCTCAACATAGAGATAGGAGGTCAAGTGACCTCCTATCTCTATGTTGAGTAGTGTGTTACCTATCCCCCAAACCCCCTTTCTGTAAAGGGGGCTTTTATAGGAGGCTATCGAGGTCTCCTATTTGTGTGTTGAGCAATGTGCTACCTATCCCCCAAACCCCCTTTGACCTTCGGTCTTCCTCCTTCGCACCTCGGCAAAGTGTGCAAACACCCTCTGTCTCGGTTTGGCGTCGGTTCTGTAAAGGGGGCTTATATAAATAGGAGGTCGATTGACCTCCTATTTGCGTGTTGAGCAGTGTGTCGCCTATCACCCAAGCCTCCTTTGTCAGTGGCTTAATAATTACCTAGGAGCACAACTAACTACTAACTACTAACTACTAACTACTAACTACTAACTACTAACTACTAACTAACCTTACAGTAGTCCCAATTCGTAGTAGTGAACAATCTGGTCGAGCAATTTATCTCGTTTTTCGGGTTGGTAGTCGAGTTTCAAATCGTTGCCAAACATCTTGGCAAACATCTGCCAAAAGCCCGCAACAAAGCCTCCGCGAAACTCCTTAATTATCTCGAACGCAGTATAGTCGGTCTCTCGGTCGATAAGTTTCAGAAGCACCTTACCCTCCGAAAAAGTCATTTTGAGAATTACGGGTTTATATCTTCTTATAAGATCCTTTTGCAGCTCTTTCGCTAACCTCTCTTGCTCTTTTTTATCCGCCACTGCAAGAAGTTGTTTCTCCATCCTTTCCATCTCAACTCGCACCTGCTGTGCCAGCGGATAGCACTTTTTGACGTGGCGCACCAGCCGCCAATACCGACTCATATCGGGCTTACGCGCATATTTTCGTATGGGGGTTATATGAATCACCGGCACGCTATCGCCATTTTCGACCGACCACTCCTGATGCCAATAGCCACGACTGCGACGTTGAGCCATACCATTTGGCGCAACAAGCACAAACATCAAAAGCAGTATTAAGACTCGGCGTTTCATAATTCTTTGTGCAAATATAACGATTTGGGCGAAAAATTCATTACTTTTGCCCCATAAATTATTGAATTATGGAGATTGGAACATCTTTTACAGCAGTTATGCGAGTAACAGCCGAGGTTACAGCCGAATATATCGGATCGGGCGATTTAGCAGTGTTGGCAACACCCGCAATGTGCGCTTTGATGGAGAACGCCGCAATGATGGCCGTTGCACCCCATTTAGATGAGGGTCAAACAACTGTCGGAACAGCGCTAAATATAGTTCATTCGCGTGCTACAAAAGTAGGTGAGATGATTACTGCAACTGCCGTACTTACAGAGATTAACGGACGCGAATTAAAGTTCGACATCACCGCTTGCGATGCCGTTGGCGAGGTAGGCAAAGGCACACATAATCGCTTCATCGTAAACCGTGAAAAGTTTATGGCAAAATTGGCTTAATAGCCGCTAAAAGAGCAGGCGCATTTGAAATATGCTACCCCACTCTGCTAAAAATATGAATATTTTTACTATCTTCGCAGCCAAATTCGAAAAATAAAAGACAAAATATATGTTTGAAAAACTTACGGACCGATTAGAACGGTCATTCAAAATTCTTAAGGGTCAAGGTCGTATCACCGAGATTAACGTCGCCGAGTCGCTCAAGGAGATTCGTCGCGCGCTAATTGACGCCGACGTAAACTACAAAGTAGCAAAGCAGTTTACCGACGAGGTTAAGCAGAAAGCATTGGGTCAGAACGTGCTTACGGCGGTTAGTCCTGGTCAGATGATGACCAAAATTGTTCGCGACGAGTTGGCGCAGTTGATGGGTGGCGAGGCTGCCGGCATCAAACTCGAGGGCAACCCTGCAATCATCCTCATCGCAGGTTTGCAAGGTAGCGGTAAAACCACCTTCTCTGGTAAGTTGGCTGCCCACATCAAGAGTACAAAGGGGCGCCAAGTGTTGCTCGTTGCGGGCGACGTATATCGTCCTGCGGCTATCGACCAGTTGAAGATTCTTGGCGAGCAGATCGGTGTTCCGGTATACACCGAGGAGGGCAACCAAAACCCTGTCGAAATTGCCGAAAACGCAATAAAGTACGCACGCCAGAACAACTACAACGTAGTAATCATAGATACTGCAGGTCGTTTGGCTGTTGACGAGGCGATGATGCAGGAGATCACCAAAATTAAGGCTACTGTAAACCCTTGCGAAACGCTCTTTGTGGTCGATTCGATGACGGGACAAGACGCTGTGAACACTGCGCGTGAGTTCAACGAACGCCTCGATTTCGATGGTGTGGTATTGACCAAGTTGGATGGCGATACTCGTGGTGGTGCAGCAATCTCAATTCGTGCCGTAGTAAACAAGCCGTTGAAGTTCATCTCGAGCGGCGAGAAGATGGATACCTTGCAGGTATTCCACCCCGAGCGTATGGCAGACCGCATTCTCGGTATGGGCGATGTCGTTTCGCTCGTGGAGCGCGCTCAGCAGCAATATGATGAGCAGGAGGCTCGCCGTTTGACCAAGAAAATCGCCACTAACAAATTCGATTTCAACGACTTCCTCGCACAAATTGAGCAGGTCAAGAAACTCGGTAACCTCAAGGATGTCGCATCGATGATTCCGGGTATGGGCAAGATGTTGCGCGATGTGGAGATTGGCGACGACGTATTCAAGCAGACCGAGGCGATTATCGGCTCGATGACCCCATTGGAGCGAGAGAAGCCCGAGATTATCAATGCTCGTCGTCGTGAGCGCATCGCCAAAGGCTCTGGTACAACAATGGCAGATGTAAACCGCCTTATCAAGCAGTTCGAGGATATGCGTAAGATGATGAAGATGGTAACGAGTGGCAAGGTGAAGATGCCTCGCAATATGATGGGTATGCGCCGTTAACACCTAATTATAGATATACGACGAGAGGTGGAAGGCAACGGCTTTCGCCTCTCTTTTTTATGTCTCAAATTGTAGATTTTTAATTTTTAATTAAAAAAGTTTCCTCTTTTTATTATCTTTGCGCCTTAAACCATACAAAAAGACTATGCACAAGAGCGGTTTTGTAAATATTATCGGTAATCCGAATGTCGGCAAATCGACACTGATGAATGCTTTGGTGGGCGAAAGGCTCTCCATTATCACATCGAAGGCGCAGACTACGCGCCATCGCATTATGGGTATCGTAAATGGCGACGACTTCCAAATCGTATACTCCGACACGCCTGGAATCTTGAAACCTGCATACAAATTGCAGGAGTCGATGATGAATTTTGTACGAGGAGCAGTGAGCGATGCCGATGTGGTGTTGTATGTTACCGACACCGTAGAGGAACAGGGCGAGCGTTCGGCAGAGATTATCGAAAAAATTAAGTTGAGTGGTATTCCTACCATTGTGGTAATCAACAAGATAGACCTCACCACACAGGAGAAGCTCGAAAAGATTGTTGCCGAGTGGCACGAGCGATTGCCCGAGGCGGTAATAATTCCTGCATCGGCAAAGGAGCAGTTCAATATCGAGGCTATATTCGGTGCGATTTTGGAGCGTTTGCCCGAGGGCGAGCCATACTATCCAAAGGATACACTGACCGACAAGACGTTGCGTTTCTTTGCCTCGGAGATCATCCGCGAGAAGATACTCACAAACTACGATAAGGAGATACCCTACTGTTGCGAGATTGAGATTGATTCCTACAAGGAGGAGCCAACCATTGACCGTATATCTGCTACGATATATGTTTCGCGCAACTCGCAGAAGGGCATCGTAATCGGGCATAAGGGCGAACGACTCAAGAAGGTGGGTCAGCAGGCGCGTGCCGACATCGAGGCATTCCTCGGTAAGAAGGTCTTTTTGCAACTTTTTGTGAAGGTAAACGACGATTGGCGCAATAACGACCGCCAACTCTCTCGTTTTGGATACAACGACAACTAAACGAAAAGCGTCGCTCAATGCGTAGGTTAGTAATTGCGATATTGTTCTTCTGCATCGCCACAACTTCGGCTGTGGCGCAGTACAATCGTGAATACTTCTTCTACATAGGTCGCCGTCAGATGATGGAGAACGACTTCAAAGAGGCTATACGCACACTGAACGTTCTGCTACGTTTCGACGATAAGGCTTACGAGGGATACTTCCTGCGAGGCATCGCCAAGTACAATCTCGACGATTTGCTCGGTGCCGAGATGGACTTTACCGAGGCCATAGAGCGAAACCCCGTATTCACAACCGCATTCACCTATCGCGCCATAACACGCTCGCGTTTAGGAAATTACGACGATGCGTTGTCGGACTTCCGCGAGGCTATCGAGTTGCGCCCCGACCTCCCAAATCCATACTATAGTCGTGGTGTCACCCGTCTGTTGAATCAGCAATTCAAAGAGGCGATAGAGGATTTCGACAACTTTATTCGTTACGAGAAGAAGGTTGCCGATGCCTACCTCAATCGAGGTGTTTGCTACCTCTACCTGAAAGATACGGTAAAGGCGTATGCCGATTTCGATATGGGCATACGCACCAATCGCGAAAGCCCATTGGGCTACAACCGCCGAGGTGTTCTGCTTATGCAGCAAGGTCGCTACAACGAGGCTGAAAACGATTTCGATTTGGCGGTAAAGTGCGATTCGATGTTAGCTATGTCCTACTTCAATCGTGCGTTAGTCTACAACGAAACCAAACGTCCAAAGCAGTCGCTATCCGATTTGGATAGAGTTATTCAGTTGGACTCTACAAGTTCGATAGCATATTTCAACCGTGCGATAATTCGCACACAGATAGGCGATTACAACCGTGCACTCGACGACTACAACAAGGTTGCCGACTACTCGCCCGACAATGTTTTGGTCTACTACAACCGCGCACTACTTCTTCAGCAGTTGGGCGAGATTGAGCGAGCCAAAGCCGACTACACCAAGGCGATAGAGCTATATCCAGATTTCGCAAATGCCTACTACGGACGCAGTTATCTGCGTCACCTCCTGCGAGACTACAAGGGTGCGCGTAGCGACAGACAGATTGCCGAGCGAAAAATTGCGGAGTACAAATCACGCCTGAACGACACGACCTACTCTATCTATGCCGACACAACTCGTCGTTTCGATAAGTTGCTTTCGTTCGATAGCAAGTTGGCAGGTGCCTCGTTTGAGCGCATAACCTCACGTCGCACCAACAACGAAAAGATGGCGTTGCTGCCACTCTTTAAGTTTACATTTTCGCAGGATTCGACCAAGCAGACCGCTACGGCACACAAATATCACTCGCAACGAGCCAACGATTTCATCAGCAGCCTGAATAACCCGTTACTTACACTTTCGTGCCGCGAGAGCAACATCGCACCCGACTCGCTCGTAGCGATAAATCGCCGCCACAAGAGCAACGTTCGCACTTCGACCCCTACATTCGAGTCGTTATTCTCGTTGGCTATTTCGGAGTCGTTGGTTAAGCAATATACAAATGCTGTAAACTCTTATACTGCAGCAATTCAGGCGTCGCCAACTAACCCGTTTGTCTACCTGAATCGCGCCACAACACAGGCAGAGATGATAGACTTTATCTCCTCGATAGAGAGTGCCTACCAGCGCATTTCTATCGAGAGCGATCCGGCTCGTCAACTCCACAATCGCACCTCGCGCACCTACAACTACGACGAGGCGATTGCCGATTTGACAAAGGCGATAAAACTCTACTCGGGCTTCTCCTACGCCTACTACAACCGTGCAAACCTCTTGGCGTTGTCGGGCAAGTTACCGGAGGCGTACGACGACTATACAAAGGCAATCGAGTTGAATCCAAACTTCGCCGAGGCGTACTACAATCGTGGTTTGATACAGATTTATATGAAAGATACACGCAAAGGTTGCCTCGACATCTCGAAGGCGGGCGAACTCGGCATCGAGGAGGCTTACGAGGTTCTAAAAGTGTATATGACACAGCAATAACACACAAAACTTAAATAATTAAAGTATTATGACTCAAACAATTCAAAAGAAATTGAACGACTATGCGTGGGCTCGTTGGGGTGCGATGGTGCTTATCGCGCTGATGATGCTCTTTGCGCATATGTTCGTGGACGTAATCTCTCCTATCAAGGAGTTGATTCAAATTCAACGTGGTTGGACCTCCGATATATTCGGCACGTTTGCCGGCTCGGAGTATTTTCTTAACACTTGCGGATTCCTGATTGTCGCAGGTATCATCCTCGACAAGATGGGTATTCGCTTTACAGGCGTTGCTTCGGCCTTGGTGATGATTGTTGGTGCGTGCATCAAATTCTACGCCGTAAGCGATTTGTTCGCAGGCTCATCGTTCGAGGCGTGGATGAACTCGTGGTGGGTTGCTATGCCTGGTAGTGCAAAACTCGCTTGCTTGGGCTTTATGATTTTTGGCTGTGGAGCCGAGATGGCAGGTATCACCGCTTCGAAGGCACTCGCAAAGTGGTTCGAGGGCAAAGAGATGGCTTTGGCTATGGGCTTGGAGATGGCCCTCACGCGCGTGAGCGTGTTCATTATATTTACAATCTCGCCTCGTATCGCGGGTATTGGCGGTGCTAACCCAAGCATCGTTCGCCCTGTGGCTCTCTGCTGCGCACTGCTCGTTATCGGTTTGTTGTGCTACCTCGTATTCTGCGTTATGGATAAAAAGCTCGACAAGCAACTCGGCGAAGATGTTGCTAAGGTTGAGAATGACGAGGAGTTCAAGTTTGCCGATGTTATCAACATATTCAAGAGCAAATTGTTCTGGATTGTGGCAATTTTGTGCGTGTTGTACTACTCTGCTATCTTCCCATTCCAGAAGTTTGCTGCCAATATGTTACAGAGCAACCTCGGTCTGTCGGCAACTATGGCATCGGATATTTTCCGTTGGTTCCCTATCGGTGCTGCGTGTGTTACCCCATTCCTTGGCGGATATCTGGATAAGAAGGGTAAGGGCGCAACTATGCTTATTCTCGGCTCGTTGCTTATGATTGTGTGCCACCTCACCTTCGCTTTGGTATTGCCGGCATTCCCTAATACTATCGTTGCATTTGCCGCTATTATTCTCTTGGGCGTATCGTTCTCGTTGGTTCCAGCTTCGCTTTGGCCTTCGATTCCAAAGATTATGGATAAGCGATTCTTGGGTAGTGCTTACTCTCTTATCTTCTGGGTGCAGAACTTTGGCCTGATGGGTATGCCTATTTTCATTGGTTGGGCATTGGAGAAGTGCAACCCTGGAGTAGCCGAGCAGATTGCTGCCGGCGCAGAGGGTGTTGCCTACAACTACACCGTTCCGATGTTGATGTTCGCTGCATTGGGAGGCTTGGCGTTGTTGTTCAGCCTTTGGTTGAAGGCTATGGATAAGCGCAATGGCTACGGTTTGGAGCTGCCAAATATAAAAGAGTAAAATTTTTGCTTACAATTTGTAACAAGCCTTCCAGATTGGGAGGCTTGTTTGTTAAAATTTATGCGATAAAACGTAAAAATCGTAATTTGAGTGTTTTTTAAGCGCAATTTTATTTGGATATTAAAAATTTTTAATATAACTTTGCGATAGACAATTACCCCGGATAAGACCCATTTTTACACAATTATGTAGGGGCGTAAGGGATAATGACTAATAATTTGCAAACAAAATTAAACACACATTTAATTAACTTTATTTATTAACTTTTAAACAAAATGCTATTATGAAAAAGGTATTTTTACTTTTGGCTGCTATCGGTTTGGCGGTAGCAAGTTGTACTCCAGACGGAGGCGGTAAGACCCCTGGAGGAAATGGAGGTAATGGAGGTAATGAGGGTGCTGGTGAGTTCACAATCACCGTATCGGAGATCGCTGCAACCTCGGCTCACATCAAGGTAGAGGCTAAGGAGGCAACACGCACTTTCTACGCAAACGTTGTGTCGAAGGCTGCTTTCGCAGAGTTTGATATGAACGCTCTCCACGCAGAGATGGTCGCATTAGTAGCGGACGGTCAGTACACTTGGGCTCAGCTCCTCGACAAAGGTGTAGCAGAGTGGACTACATCAAAGGTTACACCTAATGCTGAGTTCGTAGTTTACGCTTTTGGTATTGACGCTAACGGCAACCTTACAAGCGCAGAGCCATCTTACAAGACTTTCAAGACTTTGGAGTCGACATTCGACCCTGCATCGTGGACAGGTTTCTGGACTGTTACTTCGCCTAAGACCTTTGTTCAGGAAACAAATCTCTTGACAGAGGAGAACGAGGAGTCGTGGACTGACGACGAGTTGACTCGCGATATCGAGATCGTTGATGGTGCTACTTTGGATGCAAGCTTGGCAGGTTACGCAATCGTTTACGGTTGGGACGGCAACTTCCTTGATCAAGGCCCTGCATTTGGTGTTTACAACGACAACAAGATTGAGTTGCTCAAGGACGAGGTAATCGCTGTCTTTGAGGAGGATGGTATTATGTACCAGTGGCACGCATTGAGCGACCTCCCTACTTACGCAGGTGGTACATATGGAATTACAGTAGGCGGTGAGTACCCTGCTTACGTATTCACAATGGATGCAAATGGTGCTGTAACCATCAACCCATACATCGGTCAGATCACATCTGGCGACGAGTTCTATGTATCTGCATTTACAATTTGGTGTATGACATTGGACGGCGAGGGTTACTACCCTTGGATCTACGATGAGCCAGCTTACACATTCTCGGGTAAGAATATCACAGCTGTTAAGTCGGTTGCTCCAGCTCCAGCACCTGCTAAGTTGTCGGCTAAGAAGAACATCAAGGTTATGCACAAGATGGCTAACCAGAAGTTCGTGGCTAACAAGTTCTCGGCTGCAGTTAACTTCGCAAAATAATTCAAATTGGTTAGGTAATACTTAAGGCGACCTTCGGGTCGCCTTATTTTTTTTCGGAATTATATAGGGAGCTTAGGGAATATAAAGAAATTAGGGAATTTAGCGAACTGCATCACTAAACTCCCTAATCTCTCTAAATTCCTTATTTTCTCTACTTACTCTTTTTCCAAACCTCCACCAGCCTATCGCACATCGTTGCCCACGAGAAGCGTTTGCGCTCCGCAGGGAAATGCTCGGAGAAGTGCTGTAGAGCGTTATCCTTGTAGAGTTTTGTAATAGCCTCGTATACACCCTCTACAGTAGGTTCGCAGACAAAGCCTACCCTATCGTCCGCAACAATCTCGGGCAGACCGCCCACACGTGTAACAATCATCGAAACAGAGAAGTTGTAGGCAATCTGTGTAACACCGCTCTGCGTAGCGGTACGATATGGCAATACCAAAGCGTCTGCCACCGAGAAGTAGTATTTTACATCGTCGTCCTTGACAAAGCCCTCGTGTAGCACTACCCTATTGCCCAAGCGGTCGAGAATGGCTCGATATTGCTCTTTATCGTTGTAAAATTCGCCTGCAACGAGCAATCGAAGCCTCTCGTCCTCAATCTGCTCAAACGCCTCTAAAAGCAGGTCTAAGCCCTTATAATCGCGTATAAGTCCAAAGAATAGCAGATATCGCTTGTCGGCATCGAGCCCAAGGCGTTGGCACGCCTCGCTACGCTCTACCCTCTCGCCGAAGTGTTCGAACATCGGGTGTGGCGAAAATATCGCAGGAGCCGAGGTGTAGGCACGCAATTCGCCACCCACCTGCTCCGACATATAGACAAAGCCGTCCACCGCACCGAGATAGTAGCGGTTGAAAGGTTTATCGATGATATGGTGTTCGTGTGGCTCGACATTGTCGATTTGGCACACCACCTTTGTCTTGCCATTTCGGCGGGCAATGCGGGCAATAGTGCCAAAGCACGGAGCCATAAATGGTGTCCAATACTTCATCAGAATCATATCGGGAGCCTCGCGGCGCAGACGGTGGCCGAGCTTAATCCAATTCAGCGGATTGCAAGTATTCATCACACGCTCGATATGCAAATCGTGCGGTGGTGGCGTATCGACAGTCTGACTTTTGCCCGGAAAGAGCAACGAAGGGTATTGCAGCGAGAAGGTATAGACCTTAACCTCATCTCCGCGACGTTGATACTCGCGAGCCATAGTCTCCATAATCGACGCCAAACCGCCACGATATGGGTGTGCAGGACCGAGAATTACAATTTTCATACCACTTCGTTTTTTTATCTCTCTACAAAGATACGAAATAAATCGAAAATAAAAAATTCATCTCCGCACATTTGCAGAGATGAATTAGTTGCAAAAAGTTCGCCAAATACGACTACTCCTCGTACTCCAAGATATCGCCGGGTTGGCAGTTCAACTCGTGGCAGATGGCTTCGAGCGTCGAGAAACGCACAGCCTTACCCTTGCCGGTCTTAAGCACCGAGAGATTTGCCAGAGTAACACCTATGCGCTCCGACAACTGCGTCAGCGTCATTCTGCGCCGAGCCAACACCACATCGAGTTTTACCTTAATTCCCATTTTCTTCGCATTTTTCTTGTTATAAAACCTCTAACCGAGAGCGAAGTTAGGCAAAAAAGTGCGACTTTCCAAATTTTTAGTTCTGCTCGAATAGCTCTTATATATGTTCGAAAAGGTGTTTTTAGACTATGAAAATTGCGATTTATTGTCAAAATAACTAATTTTGCATACAAATTAAAGCAGAACTATGGCAGAGAAGACAAACTATAAATTTTCGGTTGCACCCGAAAAAGTTGATTTTATGCTCCACGCAACCATCGAATCGCTCTGTTCCGACATTCTCAACGTTGCCGGAGTGGACGCAAAGCACAAAGGTATCAGTGCCGATGTGCTGATGCAGCAGAATCGTTCGTGGGTACTTTCGCGTATGTCGGTCGAGATTGACCGCCAGCCCGAGCAGTACGAGGAGTACAACATTCTTACGTGGGTAAATCCTCACACCTCGCGCCTTATCTCAACCCGTAATTTCGAGTTGAGCGACGCGGAGGGTAAGCAGTTCGGTCGTGCCGTATCGCAGTGGTGCGTGATAGATTTCGAGAAGCGTATGCCAGTATCGTTGGAGGAGGTTGAACACCTCTTCACCGATAAGTTCTGCGACGCCCCGTCGCCGTGCGAGGCTCCACGAAAGGTGCGAGGTATTGAGCCGAGCATAACTCGTAAGCACGAGGTGCGTTACAGCGATATCGACTTCAATCGCCACGTCAACACTATGCGATATATTCGTATGATGCTCAATACCCTACCGATTGAGTATCTGACCGAGCCACGCCCACTTCGCCTCGATATTCACTTTGCGAAGGAGTGTCGTTTGGGCGAGGTACTGACCATCGGCTACGAACAGCGCGACAATGTGTCGCTATTCGAGATACGCAACGGAGAAGGAGCCGTCGCCTGTACCGCCGCGATTGAGTGGATATAAGCGAATCGCTTAATATAAAACAAAAAGAAATGCCGAGCAAATTGCTCGGCATTACCTTTAATTGTCAATTTTACTTCTCAGGACGCATTACGATGTACGCCATATTGTTGTCCTTCAAAATCTTTGCTGCGAGAGCCTTCAAATCGTCGTAGGTCAACTCCTCGACAGCCTTCTTGTACTCGGCAGTAAAGTCGATACCACGATAGTTCTGCATATCGAGCCAATCTATCCAATTCGAGTTCACCTGAACCTGATTCTCGTACTCCTTCAACAGATACTTACGAACCTTCTCTACATCCTCGGTGTTAGGACCATCGGTTGCAATCTTCTTGATCTCTGCAACTACGATTTCGCTCAACTCGTCAGCCATCTGCTCGTTGGTGTCAAACAATACAATAAGTTGATACCAAGGAGTGTAGTCTGGTGTAATCTGGCCACCTACGCCTACGCTATAGGTACCACCCTTCTCCTCGCGGATAGATACTGTATAGCGGCTGCGGAGTACCTGCGAAAGAACATTCATCGCCACGCGATTCTTCATTGTATAGTCGATAGGACCGGTGTAGACACGTGCCAAGCCAACCTTTGGCTGCTGCATCTTAACCTTGAAGTCGTTTACGACAACACCCTTAACCGGCTGTGCGCCATCATCTACCATCTTCTCCAACTTCTTCGACACCGGAAGCGAGCCGAGATACTTCTCAACGAGTGGCTTCAACGTTGCCAAATCAACATTACCCACGATGTAGGTTGTGAAGTTTGCAGCGTTCGAGAACAACGCCTTATAAGCAGGCTCGATATGCTCAAACTTAACCTGGTCGAGAATCTCCGGGCTGAGTTGCTGACGGCGGAAGTGGTTGCCATAAAGGGTCTTGTAACGCTGAACGGTTGCAATGTAGTCAGGGTTCTTCTGTGCGTTCTCGAAGTACGGACGATACTGGTTCATAATAACATTGAAGTCGTCCTGTGCAAAACGAGGAGCAGTGAACTGCAAGTAGAGCAACTGCATAATGGTCTCGAGATCCTTTGGAGAGCCCTCTCCGATAATACCCGACTCATAATCGTCAACTGAAACCTGTACGCTTGCATTTTTGCCCGAGAGTTGCTTGTTAAGGTCGGTAGACGAGAACTTCGACACTCCCATATAGTTGATCATAATAGGCAAGAACGACGAAGTCCAATAGTGCTCATCGCTCAATGACGACTGTCCGAAGTGAGCTGTCATAGCAATCTGTACCTCGTCCGCTTTGTACTGTGTAGGCTTAACAACAACCTTCAAACCATTCTTCAATACCCAAGTAGTAGTGCCGAGAGCCTCGTTCTTCGACTCCTTCTTAACCTTCGAACCCTTCAACTTCGCGTCAGCCGGAATGAGTGGTTCCTTCACGGTATTATCGGCATAAGGGGCAATCTCAGCCTTCTTAACCTTTGCCAACACCTCTGCCAACTGCGCCTCGGTAGGATTTACCAAACCATCGCGCTTTGGAGCCTGTGCAACAAGCACCTGGTTGTGATTGGTAATGTATTGTGCTACAACCTGGTTAATCATCTGCAAAGGAAGCTGCGCGATAAGCGTGCTATCCAACTTCCACTCGGTCTCTGCATCAGGCATTGCTGCATTGTGGTGGAATGCGTTGAGATAACGTCTTACATACTGACCATTCTTGCGGTCATTGCGGTTGTTGTATGCCAACTCCTGCATCTTCATCACATTGTTCTTTGCGCGCTCCAACTCACCCTCGGTGAAGCCGTGGCGACGGATACGCTCCAACTCGGTGTAAGCGGCCTCCAAACCCTCGAGTAACTTGCCGTCTTGAGTAATAACACTAACACCTGCACACTCGAGAGATGGGCAAACTCCAATGCTACCATTTGTGAACGATGCTGCCGAGAATGGAGCGTTTGGCTTCATTTTAATCTCCTGCAAACGAGCATTTGCCATATCTTCGGCAAGAGCATTGATGAGCGACAACTGCTCTGCAATGATGGTGTTGTTATACTCGCGTGGCAATGCCTCGTGCTTGATAAAGAGAGTTGCCTTCGACTGCTGCATCTCGGGATCCTCAAACATCGAAATAATAGGCTCCTCATTGTTTGGCACAACGATAAACTCCTTCTGCGAAGCATCAGCCGGTGAAGCCGGAATATCAGCCATCAACTTATGCAACTTTGCCTCTATTTCGTCTACATTGACATCTCCAACGATTACGATAGCCTGCAACTCAGGACGATACCACTTGTGGTAGAAGTTCTCGAGCGACTTATGGTCGAACGACTTCAAACCATCGAGATAGCCGATAAGGTTGCGATGCTCGTAGCGAGTACCCTTGCCGAGAGCCTGCAACATCTTGATTGTAGCGCGCCACGATGCACCATCACGCATACGCAACTCCTCCATAATAACGCCACGCTCCGAATCGATCTCCTTTGGCTCCAAAGCGATAAAGTGCGACCAGTCGTGCAAAATAAGCATCGCTGTATCGATAATGCCCGGACGCACGGTTGGAACATCCTTCAACAGATATTGGGTATAGTCCCACGAAGTTCCGGCATTCAGATTGGTACCAAACTTAACACCTACGGTCTCGAGATATTCGATAAGCATCTTGCCCGGAAGATTCTTTGTGCCGTTGAATGCCATATGCTCGAGGAAGTGGGCCAAACCCTGCTGGTCGTCCTCCTCCTGAATAGCACCTACATCGTGCGAGATGTAGAAGTCGGCCAAATTCTTCTGCTTGTCGTTGGGACGAAGGTAGTAACGCATACCATTCGGCAACTGTCCCACGCGAACGGCCTTATCCGCAGGGATTACCGGAATCTGTTGCGCTCCCGGTTGCGCAGTCACTGTGATGGCAACAACCAACGCAATGACGGAAATAAATAAACGTCTCATTTTAATAAATATTTTGAGTTATAATTTTCTTTGTTTGCCAACTTGTTTACTACATAGTAGTAACGCTCAATTCCCCATATTTATTACTTCGGAATCGAACACAACGGCACAATTTCGTACAAATATACGAATTTCTTTCGGATAATCTATTATCAAATACAAAAAAGTACCGCTCAGAAGCGGTACTTTTCGGTTAATTATTCGAGTATAGCCTATTTAACTATTGCTCGCCATCCTCGTCTTCAGTGAGATACTGTGGCAATAACCACGCGTCCTTGGTTGTATTCTCAAGACACCATACAACCCAATCTCCCCACTCATTCCACTTGGTCCAAAGCGGTGTTCCGTCGTTTGCAGGCTTATTCTCCAAATAATACTGTTTCCAAGCAGCAACCTCTTCGGCGTGTACAGCATCGTCAGTAAGAGGAACCAGCGTATATTTAGGGAAGGTATTCTCTACCAACGAGAGATACTCGCTCCACTCCGGATAGGTTTCAGTAGGCGCAGTCTCGAACTCGAAATCGCTGAAACGGCTTATTGAGAGTTGGTATGTAGCATACTGATAATCCCAGTATGTTGCATAAAGACCGAAAATCGCCAAAACATTACCTACGGTACCATCTTTTGGTATAAACTTATTTGCAAAACGTGAGTAGCCACTTGTACGAACCGTGTAAACACCCGCTGTGTTTGTTGTGGTAGGTGTAGAACTATCGTATGTTACAAGAATACTTCCGTATTGACTAACGCCATCTACGCTATAAGCCATTTTGTACCAAGGCTTCTGCACAACTTGAGTTCGTGAACCTCCGATGCTGGCAGGTATACCAGCAGAGCAAAGCCACTGTGGATATACGTTGTCGCCAATAGCCTCAGTCTCGCCATTCTCGTTAGGTGCTCCTGCGTAACAAACTCGGAGACCCTTAAAACGTACCAAACGACCAAGATACTTCTCTCCTGCTGCGCCGTAGAGTTTGTTGTATGAGCCAGCGTCCACAACAAGAATGTCGCAGTCGTCGGTAGTACCCTCTTTAAGAGTTGTTTTCTCGCCTGGGAATACGTGCTGACGCACTTTATTTTGGCTTACGATATTCGAATTACCATAATACTTGTAGTCGCCCCACGAGTTGTAACTTGTGGTTGGAATGTCGCCGATTGAAAGCATCATACGGAAGTTTGCGAGATACAAACCGCGCAACTTAACATACACCCACATAGACTCTTTTGCATCGAGGTCGCAAGGATAATCGAGGTAGAGGCCATTGGTTAATTTAAGCTCGATAGCAGCGGTACCGTCGAAGATGTGGAGCGACTTATAGATGTTACCCTGCTCGTCGTTCGAGATAACCTTACCTTTAATGTAGTAGTTGCCTGTATCGTACCACTTTTCCTTCAACTCATCAGGAGTACATTCTGTCTGTGGATCGGCCACAAAGTGAATATGCTTTGTGATATAAGCATTAGACTTATTAGAGTCCTCCATTTTGTTTGTTCCTGTGTACTCCAAAGTACCGAACTTCTCCTTTAAATTGGCAATAGTGATACATTGCAAATCCGGATTCAACGCTTCGAATGTTTGATCATCGTAAACAAATGTAGGCGTTGGCTCTTCAAACTTGTTGTAGCAAGCGGTCAAAATCAAACCGAGCAATGCTACCAAAATCATCTTATACTGTTTCATAATCTTTTCTATCTATTC
Source organism: Alistipes sp. (assembly GCA_045653565.1). Lineage (GTDB taxonomy): Bacteria > Bacteroidota > Bacteroidia > Bacteroidales > Rikenellaceae > Alistipes. Next base: position 104,946 of record JAZOMA010000033.1, on the reverse strand, counting down.
GGTTTGACTTTTAGAAACGGAAGTAAACATTTACGAAGCAGGTTGTACCGAGCATATAGAAATACTTCGAGTCGAAATGAGTGTAGTACGAGGTCGATGGATTAGGCGATCCAGGCATAATACCACGCACCTTACGCATACGCATCTGCTCGTAACCACCTGTGCGGAAGCCCTTGTTATTAAGGATATTCTTAACCTCTGCACTAAATCCGAGTGTGTACTTACGTCCGATATACCAGTTCTTACCGATGCTTGCAGCCAATGTGTAAGCGTTACCCAACTTCTCCTCTGCACGCATTGCACCAATCTGAGTTGCTGCCCAAGCAATTTGCTCATCGGTTGCAGACTCGGCTGCGAGCACCTGCGTATAAGGCTTCACTGCGTTATTTGTGCGGTATGCAGGGTTCATCGAGAGGTACAACTTGTCGTAGTAGTTGAAGTTAACCGAGGCAAACCAGTTCTTTGGACCACGGAAGTCGAGACCAACATTTACGGCAAACTGCGGAGTGCTCTCAACATAGTATCCCTTCCAATAAACCTTATCGGTCAACTTAATTTTGTTGCTATTATCTACGGTCTGAACGAAGTTAGGATCCGAAGTATAGCGGTAGTCGCCATAGTTCAAAGCACCTTGCAAAGCCAAACCGCCCCAAATTGGAACACGAACAGCAAGCTCGACACCCATATAACGCTTGTCAATGTTACTCATTGCGAAGTTGGTGAACGACGACTGAGTATCATCGTAGAACGAAATAACCTTCGACGAGTTTGTCATCTCGGTGAAGTAACCCGCTACGCGAGCCTGAATATATGGCAAATTGAGGTTATATACCAACTCTGCACTATATGCCTGCTCCGGAGTCAAACCTGGAGTTACAGTGTTACGAGTACGAGGCGACACGAATGCCGAATTGAAGGTTGGAGCGTCCTGAATAGCGCCAACATTCAATGCCAAGTGGTGAGCCTGCGAGAAACGATACGAGAAAGTTGCCTTAATTTTACCGGTAAGGAAGTTCAAGTGCTTTGAGTCGCCCTTCGAATCGTCAGCAAAAAGACCCTTACGCCACAAACCGTGACGCCACATACCTGCATAGCCAACCTCTGCACCAACATTCATCTCGAAACCTCCTGTACGGAAGTTATACAAGCCCCACAACTGTGCTTGACGAACGTGAGCGTAGTAGTCGTACGAGAACTTATCGCCCTCCTTAACAATACGTGCGTGACCGTGCTCATTGTAGTAGTCGAGGTCGTTCTGATACTTAATAGGGTCGCTACCCATATCGCGCTCTGCGAACTTATCTACGTCTACCCAGAAATCTCCACCGAGCAAGTCCTTAATTTTGTCGTAGTACTCGGTACGGTTTACGCGAGCCTTGATACCTCCGTTAAGGTGGTGGTTTGCGTTGAAATCGTGCGAGATATTTGCTGCGAAGTTGTAGTCAATCTGGTCGGTATGGCGCTCCTCGATCATATAGTTCGAGCGGTGTCCCTGCGCATACGGCGAGGTTGAGCCGTTCTTGTTCGAGTTAATCATATTGTCGAAGTCGATACGACCATCCCAAATCGAGCGGGCCGAAGCTGCTGCCTCCAAGTACGAATAAATCTGGCTGGTGCTTGATCCTGTGAAAATTCCAGGGATAGCAGCACCAGGAGCGCCACTACGTAACGCATATACAGCCTCCAAAACAAGACCTCGCTCTGCCAAGCCCTCTTTGTTGTTCGCAAAGAACGAAGCGAAACTTCCATCGTAGTTGCCATCTCCATCTCCGTCAGCGATGAGAATCTGCGAAGTGTAGTTAGATGGGAGGAAACGATAGTAGTCAGGACGTGGATCAGAACCCTCTTTCCAGGTCAAAGCCGAGTAGCCATTAAAACCGAAACGCACCGAAGTAGCAGCAGTCAAACGGGTCTTCTCGTTAATGTCGTAGTAGTAGTTGAACATAATGATAGGCTCGTGCGAACGACGTACACGTGTGTTACGCATCTTACCATCCTGAAAACCAACATTTGGGTTGTAGTAGTTGCTACCGAACATATCATAAGCCTCCTGTGTCGACGCCTGCTGTGCACCACGCTGCTGCGGAGTACCCAGAATCATCAAAGAAAGGCGGTGTTGCTTATTAAACTGCTTCTCGGCAGCTGCAAAGTAACCATACGAGTTGTAGTAAACACCATCAACATAGCCATTACCTCCCTGACGAGTAGAAAGCGAGGCTGCGAATGACCAACCATTGTCGAGCTGACCTGTAGCGTACGACACGATAGCACGGAAGTTATACATCTGGTTACCGCCCGACACACTTGCACGGAAGCCCTTACGCATCTGCGAAGCACGAGCGTTGATGTTGGTTGTACCACCAAAACCACCTACGCCATAGTCTGTAGTGGTCAAACCTGCGGTGCTCTCCTGATTACGAGTTGCATCGTTCATACCGCTCCACAACGACCAAGGGCCATAACCAGTCAAAGCGTCGTTGAAACGAATACCATTCAAATATACATCGGTGTACTTCGAGTCGTAACCACGCACATTGAAGCGCATCTCGCTGAAACGATACGATGCGATGTTATTGTAGAGGTCCTTCGATGCCGAAAGTGTTGATGGCAAGGCCTGTGTATCCGACGCAGAAGAGTCGTTGTCCAACTCCGCAAAAATTGCATCGTCGAGCACCTCGCCCGAAACAGCCTTCGGTACAACGATTACAGCATTGATATCCTTTACCCCATTCTCAACCTTAACCACGATGTTGAGATTCTCAAATTCGGGTGCAGTGAACGAGAGTTTGTAATCACCTGCAGGCACACCCTTCAACTCGAAGTATCCTTCGTCGTTGGTCTGAGCCTTGTAGGTTGTTCCCTCAATCGTTACTGCAACATTTCCGACAGCTGTTCTGCCGTTACGCGACAGTACCCTACCCTTCAGTCCGCTCTCTTGAGCGAAAACCGACGAGGCGAGCAATGTCATTGTCGCAATAAGTAAAAATTTAAGTTTCATACCTTTTATTTAATATATAGTTAATCTATTATTTCGAGATATAGATATAAACAGGGAAGTGGTCGCTATATCCGTTTTGGAAGTTCGAGCCAACGAACGAACGCAACGGATAGTTCTTATACTGACCCTCCTGCTGAATCATATACGGACGATTGAAGATATTGCCATAGAACTTTGCTCCCTCCTTCTTCTGAATCTTCAACGAACCAGTCGAGCCTGTTGCCAAATTCTCCGACACTACGATATTATCGAACAAGTTCCACGAATCGCGGTAGCCCAATGTTCCGTAACCAGCCTTCAACATCGAATAGAATGGATTGTACATATCGTTTGGCTGCAAATCTTTGATTTTGCCATTCTTATCGCCCTTTGCGCCAAGCACATCGGTAATGCTCTTGTCGGTTGCGTCGTCGTTGAAGTCGCCCATAATCACAACCTTGGTTGCAGGGTTTACGGTGCGTACCGAGTCGCAAATGTGCTTACACTTCTCGGCTACAAAGTCGCGCGAGTACTGCGAACGCTCCTTACCGCCGAGGCGCGAAGGCCAGTGCGACACGATAAAGTAGAATGGCTCGCCCTCGATTTTACCCCACATAGCCACCAAATCACGAGTAAAGAACGTTGGGCGACCAGGGAACGAAATGCGATGTGCCTCCGAGCCTTCCAACTGGAACTTGTCGGGACGATAGAAGAAGGCGCAATCTACACCACGACGGTCTGGCGAGTCGTAGTGAACGATACGATAGTTAGCCTTCGCCAACTTTGGTGTAGCAATCAAATCCTCCAACACCAGACGATTCTCAATCTCCGATACGCCGATTACAGCAGGGAAATTCTTATCCTCGGCAGCGATGTCGAACAACACGCGCGACATATTGTCGAGTTTGCAGTTGTAGCGGTAAGTGGTCCACTTACGCGCACCTTCAGGCAGATACTCCTCGTCGTTCTTGTTCGGGTCGTTGATTGTGTCGAACAAGTTCTCGAGGTTGTAGAATACCACCTTGTAAGGCTTCTGCGCAAATGCCAGCAACATAGCCGACACGCACAAAATAGATAAAAGTGCTCTTTTCATTCTCTTATAGTATTATTGTTCTAAAAATCCCAACTACTGTAGTCACACTGCGCCTTAACCTTGTCTGCAATCGCAGGATTGAGGTTTCGGAAAAATTTAAAGCCCGAACGACGCTCTATCTCCGCTACCGACACTGCTGCAGATGACATAGACGTATTTTGCGAAGCTCCGCTATTTTCGTAGATGAAGCCTATACACATAAGTTCATCAGCCGATGTAATGTCGGATATATTCTTACCCGAATTACCCTTCTTTGTTCGCAGCAACAACTTGTAGCAGTGCGACGGCACCGATATCGTACGTCCATATCTGCTCACGGTTGTGTTGTTCTCGAAGAGTGTGCCTACAACAACAAATAGTGTGTCAGCGCATCTTTTGTCTCGTGTATTATTTTCGAGTGTTGCCCACGAGCCACTATTGAAATTGTACTGCTGCACCATAATATTTGTTGCATAGCAGGTCTGGGCATTAGTATTCCAAGTGCTGTATCGCGTCGCCGATGGAAGCATATGTCCACGAGCCCATCCCGAGCCGAAACCATTTGTAAAGCGAATATCCGCCTGCTTCTTCTGCGGAATTATAGGATTTGTGTATGTATCGTAAGTATCGTTTGCACTATTGTATTTACTTACAATCTCGTAGGCTTTGTTGTAGTTATCGTCTTGCTTGTATTTTGTTACTGCATCATCAAACGCCCACGCATTAGTACGACCTGCCGTCGAGCCACCGGTTTGATAATTGCGATAGTCGGTATACACCTTATGTGCCGGATATGCTACCCAGCGAGAGCATAACTTATCTGTGTCGTAGCAGACAGAGAAGTTACGCACATAGTCTCCATTCGCCAGCGTCGTGTAGTAGGTTTTGTGAATCAATGATGCTCCGGCGGTAAACTCCGGCTGCTCCGACCACGCACGGTCATACGAAGGATTCTCCGTCTTAACGAGTTGGCGGATTGTGAATGTTTGAGTATAGTTATCAGTAAATGTTATACGCACTTTGGCTATACGCTCCTCTTCGCTGTCGTTGGTTGCGAATTTCAACGAAAATGGAGTGCCAACATTGCCCACTTGCGCCACCACTGTACAGAAATCGCCACCCTGCTCTACCTGCAATACCCACTTATATGATGGATCGCCCGACGTCTTGCCTGAAATGGTTGTCGCACTATATGAAATGACAGTACCCGATAGTGTTGCCTTAGATGTATATGGCGACCACGTCGAACCGTAATCGCACGCTGTAAAAGCAAGCGCAAGCATCAACACAGCTACAATACTGCGGTTGATGCTTCTAATTCTCAAATTTATTCCCTTCAAACTATTCAAAATATCCTCTCTTGTTTTTTAGAGAATTTAGTGAGTTTAATGAGCTTAGCGAATATTCCCTAATCTCACTAATTTCCTTAAGTTCTCTATTGCATCGTAAATAAAGTAGTACCCAAGGCAGGTAATCAGCCTGCCTTGGATTAAAAGTATCACTATCGGTAAGTGATAGTCATCGACTTGATGTAAGCACGAGTCGACGAAGTTGTACCAGTACAAGTAAACTTGATATCGGTAGCCTCTCCGCTCCAAGTACGATTATTTGCCTCAGATGTAAGAGATCCAGTGTCGCAGCCCAAATACCACATATTGTAATCGAATACGAAGTCGATAGATGTAATGGTCTTACCATTAGCTGTTACATCCAGAACTGCTCCGTTCTGATACATACGGATACCGTTCGATGCATTGTAATATGCAGGAGCATTGTTAGCGCCGCCCTTGCTGAATACCAACGAAACATTCTCATCTACCTCGAATGTTCGACCGTCTACGCTCTCTCCATTTGCAAGGCCCAATGTATTGAATACAATCGACACAGTCTTCTCCTCGCCAACTTCGCCCGAAGCAGCAGCTCTCTGAGCAACCTTGATGGTTACACTCTCAACGCCCTCAGCCGAAAGAGTGATCTCGCCCTCGCGAACGCCACCCTCATTAGCCGATACCGAATAGGTCAAAACATTGCCATTTACCTCTGCAGATGTAACAATTGTACCATCGCAAGTTGCATTTACCTTGTCGATTGCAGCAACGACAATCTCGTGAGTTGCATTTGTAACACCAGCAGCAGGTACGCCAGAAATGTTCTCTGCGCTAAGAACTGGGTGGCTCTGGTCAACATCTACGCTAATAGCTACCATATTTGCATACACAGTACCAGAAATACCTACCATATAACCACGTGCAACGATGTAAGCCTCATTCAAACCGTCCAACTTTGCAGCGAGTGCAGTTGAAGCGTAAGAGATAGAACCCTTATAATCATCGTAAGTGTTGCGGCCGTCAATGATAACGTTGTAGTTGTTGTAACCCTTACCGCTATCCTTAACGATGAGCTGACCCTTCATCTCTGCGTAAACTACCGAAAGTTTGCCTGCATAAGCATCAAGAGCCTCGTAGTTAGTGATATCCAAAGGATTGCTGTAGTTAACTGTTACAGTCTCGCCTGTTGGGGTTACAGTTGCATCTTTACCGAACTGCAACAAACCACCATAAGTGGTTACTGCGCCCGAAACATTGATAACTGTGCCTACTGCAGGAATGGTTGCGCCATTACCGAGGTATGTCAAAATAAGACCACCGGTAGCATCTGTCATAACAAAGCTCTGCGAGCTTGTTGCTACAACCCAAGCGCCCTCAATCTCGTAATCGCCCTCCTTAGTGATAGAAGCGATACCGCCCTCGATAACCTCGCCTGTAGCGTTCTGGTTGATAGACAACACAACAGTCTTGGTGCTTGGTACGGTAACACCAGCAATAACCTGGCTCTTGGTTGCCTTAAAAGTAACCTCAATTGTACGAGGAGCGTCAGTTGCAGGAACATTGACAACTACCGAACCGTTGTGGCTACCGCTTGCAGGGGTAATAACAACATTGGTAACCGAAGGTGTTGCTGTCCACGACGCATTAGACTCAATGCTTACGCTAACCTCACCTCCCTCAAGACCCAAAGCCGCTGTGGTTTTGTTCAAAGAGATAGCTGCCTCCGATGTCAAATCCTCTTCTTGACCTCCATCTGGAGTACAACCAACGCCAAAGAGCATTGCTGCTCCGGCTACAAACGCAAAAAATCTTCTTGCTTTCATAATTGTTTTGGTTTTTGTTAGTTTGTTAAATAAAAATGAATTGTTTGTATAAAAAAGTAGCTCTTAGCTTTTAATTTGCAACATTTATTCAATTACCGTGCGAATATAATACAATTTTCACAAAGAAACTATTTTTGTCTATTATTTTTGTAAAAAAATAAGATAACATTTCTGTCACCGCCAGCGAACACAAAAAAAAGATTGGAGCAACTATTGCCCCAATCCTATTCACCATTAACACCTTTTCGACTAACTCAACAGAAGTTTTTCGATCTGTTCAACTTGCTGACGGAACAACTTCTCGGTATCCATCAAGTTTGATATTGTCTTGCACGAGTGCAGAACGGTTGCGTGATTTCTACCACCAATGGCAGCACCAATATTGGTAAGCGGCTGTTTGGTATGCTTCTTTGCGAGGAACATTGCCAACTGGCGAGCAATAGCCACTTCACGAGTTCGCTCGGACGAGTTCATTCGCTCGCGATCAACATTCATCTGCTCGCAAACCGTCGAGATAATCTGCTCGATAGTAACCTCCTTCTGATACATCGAAACATAGACCTTCAAGACCTCTTTTGCAAGAGCAATAGTGATGCGCTTATTCATAAAAGTAGCATTCGCAATAAGCGAAGAAATTGCACCCTCTATCTCTCTGATATTCGCAGATATATTTTCAGCCAAATAAGAAACTACTTCATCTGGAATTTCAGCGTTCAACTGCTTCGCCTTTGCGCTGATAATTTTAATTTTCGTTTCGTAATCTGGTATGCGAATCTCCGCCGACAAACCCCACTTGAAACGGGTCAAAAGTCGCTCCTCGATATCCTTCAACTCAACTGGTGGTTTATCCGAAATAAGCACCAACTGCTTACCCGACATCTGCAAATGGTTGAATATATTAAAGAAGGCATTTTGCGTACCCGGCTTGCCCGACAACTCCTGAATATCGTCCAAAATCAACACATCTACCGCCTGATAGTAGTGGATGAAATTCGGAACATCGTGATTGATGGTCGCCGCTTGGAACTGCGCCTGGAATTTACTCATCGCAACATACAACACCTGCAACTCCGGAAAACGCTGGCGTACCTCGTTGCCTATAGCGTGAGCGACGTGAGTCTTTCCCAAACCCGAATCTCCGTAGATGTAGAGTGGGTTGAACGGCGTGTGACTACCCGGGTTAACCGACACCGACATAGCCGCCGAACGCACCAAACGATTGCACTCTCCCTCGACAAAATTGCCAAATGTGTAACTTTTGTTGAGTTGCGGCTCAATTCTTAGGCGATTTATGCCTGGAATTACAAAAGGATTTCGTATATTTGACGTGTCGGTTGGCTGACTAAACGTTGGTTCGGGCGATGTAGCATCGCTTTCGCTTGGCACAGCTATTGGATGATTGTTCTTTGGTATAGCGTAGTAAAGGCGAGTATCGCTACCAAAAAGTTGCGCGATAATCGGCTTTAGCACCTGGCTATAGTTGTTCTCTATAGTCTTTGCAAAGTCGCGATCCGGCACCTTGATGCGAAGTCGTTCACCATCAAACTCCAATGGCTCGATTGGCAGGAACCACTGAGCAAACTCCTCCGCCGAGGTCTTCATTTTGATCTGGCTAAGGCAATTTTGCCAAGCATCGTTGTATGTCGTTGCGGTTGCAAGCATAAATATCTGAAAATAAAACGTTTAGAGTTAGTTAACAAGACAAACCAAACTGTTTATCGGGTTTGACTTTGCAAAGGTGTAAATAAAATTGTGGAAAAAAAAATGTCACAACTATTGTTTTTTAAATATTATTTGTTATGAAGGAAAAAAGTTCCACTATTCAACACAATTTTAACTCGCTGATATACTACATTTACAAATAATTTTCGTATATTTGCAGAAACAACAAAACAAATACTTTTTGAAAATATCATAAACAAAATTTATACATCAATTCCTATGGACAACTTACAACAACTAGTGATGTCAAAGGCTGAGAAGTGGCTCAGCGCAGAGTTTGACGAGGCAACACGCCAAGAGGTTAAGAATCTGATTGATAACAACCCGAAAGAGTTAATAGAGAGTTTCTACAAGGACCTCGAGTTTGGTACTGGCGGCTTGCGTGGCATTATGGGAGTAGGAACCAATCGAATGAACAACTACACAGTAGGTTTTGCTACACAGGGCTTGGCTAACTATCTCAAAATCAACTTCCCAGGCGAAGAGATTCGCGTAGCAATCGCTCACGACTCGCGCAACAACTCACGCACATTTGCCGAGCACGTTGCCGACATCTTCGCATCGAACGGCTTCAAAGTATTCCTTTTTGACGAGTTGCGTCCAACCCCAGAACTCTCGTTCGCAATTCGCGAGTTGCACTGTCAATCGGGTGTTATGGTCACCGCATCGCACAATCCAAAGGAGTACAACGGATACAAGGCATACTGGAGCGACGGCTCGCAGGTAACATCTCCACACGATGTTAATATAATTAAGGAGGTAGAGAAGATTACCGAGGTATCGCAAGTGCTGACAGGTTTGCACGCCGAGAACATTACCATTCTCGACGAGGAGTTCGACAAGAAGTATCTCGCCAAGATTAAGGAGTTGCAACTTTCGGCCGACAGCGTGGCACGTTTTCACGATATGAAGATTATCTATACCCCACTTCACGGTGCGGGTGTACGCCTCACTCCTGCCTCGTTGAAAAACTTCGGCTTCACAAATGTCATTTCGGTAAAGGAGCAGACCGTATTGGACGGTAACTTCCCAACCGTAGAGTCGCCAAACCCAGAAAATCGTCCAACGATGAAGATGGCGATCGATTTGGCGGAGAAGGAGCAGGCGGATTTGGCAATGGCAACTGACCCAGACTCTGACCGTATCGGTTTGGCTCTTCGCAACAGCAAGGGCGAATATGTTCTCCTGAATGGTAATCAGACTTTGGTGCTTTTGATGTGCTACCAACTTACACGCTGGGCAGAACTTGGACAGATTAATAACGGCGACTACGTAGTTAAGACCATCGTTAGTTCGATGATGCCTGACGCCGTAGCCGAGGCTTATGGCGTAAAGTGCTACAACTGCCTTACCGGTTTCAAATTCATTGCAAAGATTATCCGAGAGAACGAGGGTAAAGCGAAGTATATCGGTGGTGGTGAGGAGTCATTCGGCTATCTTGCTGGCGACTATGTTCGTGATAAGGATGGTGTTTCGGCTTGTTCGTTGGCAGCAGAGGCTGCTGCTTGGTGCCGCGATACAAAGGGTGTCACACTCTACGAGTGGTTGCAGGACCTCTATGTTAAATACGGTTTCTATCGCGAGAGCCTCGTAAATGTTGTTCGCGAGGGTAAGGACGGTGCCGAGCAGATTCAGAATATGATGGTCGAGTATCGCGCTAATCCTCCGCAGTCGATTGCAGGCTCGAAGGTTGTTGAGATTTACGACTACAAGACATTGGAGTTGAAGAACACCGTAACTGGCGAGGTTTGCGCTATTCCGGGCATTACCGACAAGAGCAACGTTTTGCAGTGGGTTACCGAGGATGGTACAAAGGTATCGGTACGTCCATCGGGAACCGAGCCTAAGATTAAGTTCTACTTCGGCGTAAAGGCTCCATTGGCTTGCGTAGAGGAGTTTGAGAAGGTACAAAATGAACTCGACGCAAAGATTGAGTCGATTAAGAAAGAGTTGAAACTCGCATAAGATACATATATAATTATAATACATGGCAACGAAGGAACGCATAGCGAAAGCCTTGGCTGTTGCAACCGACACCAAGGTTTTCGAGATGGGTAGCAATGTACTAAACCTTGCACCATCTATATTCAAAGAGCAGTTTGGCGACGCACACGCAATCGTTATCGCTGATAAAAACACTTGGCGCATAGCGGGCGAAGAGGTATACAACCGCCTCGTAAACGCAGGTATCAACACCACCAAGCACATCATCCAGCAGGACGAGTTCCACGCAGAGTGGTGCTATGTTATGGAGGTCGAAGAGGCAGCAAAAGAGGCTGGCGCAATAATGGTTTCGGTTGGTTCGGGTGTTATCAACGACCTCTGCAAACTTGCATCGCACCACCTCCATCAACAGTATTTAACTATTCCAACCGCAGCATCCGTAGACGGCTACTCATCGTTCGGTTCATCAATCAGTTACGAGGGTTTGAAGCAGACATTCGACTGCCCTGCCCCACTGGCAATTTTGGCAGATGTAGACGTGATAGCCAACGCTCCAAAGGAGATGACCGCCGCAGGTTATGCCGACCTCGCAGCAAAGATTCCGTGCGGTGGCGAGTGGATGATTGCCGACATTATGGATGTTGAGCCAATCATACCTGAGGCTTGGCACGTTCTACAGGATGTTCTCGACGACCAACTCTCCAATCCAGAGGGTGTTGCTGCTTGCGACAAAGATGCCATTGCTGCACTCTTCGAGGGTTTAACATTGAGCGGCTTTGCAATGCAGGCTGCACGCTCGAGCCGTCCGGCTTCGTGTGCCGACCACCTCTTTAGCCACTACCTCGATATGACGCATCATACTTTCAACGGAAAATTGCAGTCGCACGGATTTCAGGTGGCTATCGGAACGCTCACAATGTGCGCCTTCTTTGATGCACTCATAGATATGGATCTCCGCAACATCGACATAGACAAGTGCGTAGAGAATTGGCCTTCGCTCGAGGAGGAGCAACAGCGCGCGCTCGACATATTCAAAGATTTCGTATCGCCAGATTTGGGTTACAAGCAAATCACTATCAAATACAACGACAAAGAGGCTGTTCGCCAGCAACTTACGCTTATCAAAAAGCATTGGCCGTTGTTGAAGGCTCAATATCGCAAACAGGTATATCCGTTCGAGAAGATGCAGGAGTGTTTCCGCAAGGTTGGCGCACCTGCAGACCCAGCCGATATTGGAGTTACACGTCAGCAGCTGAAGGATATGTTGCCATTTGTTCAGTTGATGCGCTGGCGTATGAATATGTTCGATTTGGCTCGCCGAGGAGGTTTCTACGACGAATTGGTCGAGAAGGTGTTCGGCAAAGGCGGACGTTGGGAGATTGCATAAGGCAATGCTTTAGAGAAGCAGGCATAACAATCTAATAATAAGGATATAACAGAAAGTTAAATATTTATGACCAATAGAATTTTGCGCCGCTCACGCACCGATCGTATGTTGGCAGGAGTCTGCGGAGGTTTGGCCCAATATCTAGGTATAGATTCGACCGCACTACGAGTAGTAACATTCCTACTTGTATTTTTCGGAGGAATGTCGCTATGGGTTTATATCATTATGTGGTTGCTAATTCCAGAAGAGTAATAGGGATATATTTCTCATATAGGCAATGTTAATATGCACAATAGTAAAGGCGAACACTGAGAGTGTTCGCCTTTACTATTAATACTACGTTACATCCGCTATAACTTTGCAAGTATTCGTTTTATCGCCGGAATTTTCAGTACAGGCAACAATGCGTGAGCCGGCAACAAACGACAAGCACCAACGGCAATCTTTGTAAATAGTCCAGGGGTGGCGGTGCGGCGACCGCGCTCCAATGCTCGAATGCCAGCCTTTGCCAACTTCTCTGCCGACATCATAACCCCAAAGGCTCTCAGCCATTTACGCTGCTTTACATCAAGCGAATAGAGAGGTGTGTCGACAGCACCGGGATAGACCGTAGTAACGGTCACGCCGTGCGGACGGAATTCGTACCACAACGACTGCGCAAAACTTTTAAGATAGGCCTTTGTCGCTGCGTAGTAGGATACTGTAATATATGGCGTCCACGCCGTCATCGACGACATTATCAGGATGCGACCCTCTCCCCTACTGCACATATCCTCGCCAAAGAGTCGGCACAACTTCGAAGGGGTAACACAGTGAAGATTTGTAATAAACTCCGCCATCGAAGGCTTCGTATTTAAGAACATTCCGAACTGCAAAATGCCTGCGTTGCTCACGAGTGTCGAAACCTCCATCTCGCGCTCCTTGCACCACGCATAAATCTGCTCGGCAGCGTCCGCCTTCGACAAGTCGGAGTATAAGGCAACCGCCTCTACACCAAAGCGTTGTTTCAAGTCGGTAGCCACCTCCTCGTTGCGTTCCTTTTGGTTGCTCACAACGATGATATTCTCGCCCTTTGCAGCAAATTGCTCGGCATAGCAGAGCCCTATTCCCGACGATGCCCCTGTGACTAAAGTAAATTTCATACCGCGAAGGTATCTATTTTTTGACAATTTCGAACGCAATTCGCCAAATTTTTAATAATTTCGCGCCGTAAAAACAGCTAATGGCTAATGGCCAATGGCTAAAAAGCAAGAAAATTATGATTACACGTGGACTCTCGACCGTAGGACTTTTGGTATGCTCGAACCTCTTTATGACATTGGCGTGGTATGGGCAGGTGATGTTCAAGAGCAAATTCGAGCGTTTTGGATTGATGGCAATCATCTTTATCAGTTGGGCAGTGGCATTTTTCGAGTACTGCTTTATGGTGCCTGCAAACCGCCTCGGAAGTGCCGAGTACGGAGGTCCATTCTCGATATGGGAACTGAAAGTTATTCAGGAGGTCGTTTCGCTCACGGTCTTTGCCATTGTCGTGCAGATGATTATGAAAAACGAAGCCCTGCGCTGGAATCATATCGCCGGATTCGTCTGTCTTGTCTTAGCAGTGTTCTTTATCTTTAAGAAATAGGAATTTAGGTAAAAAATCGTTACCTTTGCGCCCAAACGAAAAATATAGCAAACAAAATGAATATCGAACAACACATTTCAAGCGTAGTTAAGGCTGCCGTAGAGGCTCTCTATGGCGAGGTTGCCGACTCGCAGATACAGATTCAGAAGACTCGCAAGGAGTTCGAAGGCGACTACACTCTCGTGGTTTTCCCACTCGTTAAGATGGCTCGTAAAGCGCCCGAGGCGGTGGCAACCGAGATTGGCGAGAAGGTGGTTGCTTCGGCTGCCGAGTTCAGTTCATTCAACGTAATCAAAGGCTTTTTGAACCTCTCGCTCGACCAGAAGTTCTGGGTGGAGCGTTTCGAGGAGGTGGCTGCTAACGAGAACTATGGCGTGGCAGAGCCTACAGGTCGCACGATTATGATTGAGTACTCGTCGCCAAACACCAACAAGCCGCTCCACCTCGGACATATCCGTAACAACCTTTTGGGCTATTCGGTGGCGCAGATTTTGGCGGCAAACGGACATAACGTAATCAAGGCTAACCTTGTGAACGACCGAGGTATTCACATCTGCAAGTCGATGGTTGCGTGGTTGCGCTATGGCAATGGTGCTACACCCGAGTCAACCGGCAAGAAGGGCGATCACCTCGTGGGCGACTACTACGTAGAGTTCGACAAGCACTACAAGGCCGAGATTAAGGAACTCGTCGCTGGCGGAATGAGCGAGGAGGAGGCAAAGAAGCAGGCTCCGATACTCCTCGAAGCGCAGGAGATGTTGCGCAAATGGGAGGCAAAGGACGCAGAGGTGCGCGCACTCTGGGAGAAGATGAACGGTTGGGTTTACGATGGTTTCGATGTAACATACAAGACGCTCGGTGTTGATTTCGACAAGGTTTACTACGAGTCGCAGACCTACATTCTCGGCAAGGGACTCGTCGAGGAGGGCTTATCGAAGGGCATTTTCTTCCGCAAAGATGACGGTTCTGTATGGATTGACCTCGAAGCTGACGGACTCGACCAGAAGTTATTGCTTCGTGGCGATGGCACCTCGGTATATATGACGCAGGATCTCGGCACGGCTTTGCAGCGTTTCGAGCAGAATGCATTGAACGGCATAATCTACGTCGTAGGTAACGAGCAGAACTACCACTTCCAAGTTCTTAAGCTTATTCTCAAGAAGTTGGGCTATGAGTGGAGCGACGATATTTTCCACCTCTCGTATGGTATGGTGGAGTTGCCAGAGGGTAAGATGAAGTCGCGCGAAGGCACCGTTGTCGATGCCGACGACTTGTGCGAGGCGATGATTTCGACAGCACGCGAGATGTCGCAGGAGTTGGGCAAATTGGACGGCTGCACCGAGGAGGAGGCAGCTGCAATCAGTTCGATGGTGGGCTTGGGTGCATTGAAATACTTCATCCTCAAAGTAGACCCTAAGAAGACGATGTTGTTCGACCCGCGCGAGTCAATCGACTTCAATGGCAATACAGGCCCATTCATTCAGTATACTCACGCTCGTATCTGCTCGGTACTTCGTAAGGCTGCTGAGCAAAACATCTCGTTTGAGGGTGCGAAAATCGCTTGCGAGTTGTTGCCTGAGGAGGTTGAGTTGGTTAAGATGTTGTGCGACTACCCTGCTACCGTAACGGCTGCAGGCGAGGCATTTGCACCATCTATGATTGCAGCCTACACCTACGAATTGTGTAAGACGTTCAATGGCTACTATCACGACCACTCTATTCTTCGCGAGGAGAACGAGGCAGTAAAGAAGATGCGTCTTTCGTTGGCGCAACAGGTGGCTCGAGTTATCAACCGCTCGATGCGTCTGCTCGGAATTGACGTTCCGGAGCGAATGTAAACAAACAAAAAATAGGCTTAATTATGGCTGGATCGAATTTTGTCGACTATGTAAAGATATTTGCACGCTCTGGACACGGAGGTGCCGGCTCAGCACACTTTCGTCGCGAGAAGTTTGTCGCTTTCGGTGGTCCCGATGGTGGCGACGGTGGTAAGGGTGGCTCGATTATCTTGCAGGGCGACCGCCAATACTGGACACTTATCCACTTGAAATACCAGCGACACCAATTTGCTGAAGATGGCGAATGTGGCTCTGGCGCACGTTCACACGGTAAGGATGCGAAGGATATCATAATCCCTGTACCACTCGGCACGGTAGCCAAACAGATTTTTACCGATGAGGAGACAGGCGAAACCTATAGCGAGGTTGTAGGCGAGGTAACTGAGCACGGCGAACAACTTGTACTCCTTAAGGGAGGTCGAGGAGGTTTGGGCAACTGGCACTTTCGCACCGCTACAAATCAGGCGCCACGCTACTCTCAACCGGGCGAGGAGGGCGCAGAGGGTGCATTTATTCTCGAGTTGAAGGTACTGGCAGATGTTGGCTTGGTGGGCTTTCCAAACGCCGGTAAGAGCACGCTCCTCTCGGTTGTTTCGGCTGCAAAGCCAAAGATTGCCAACTACGCATTTACGACATTGGAGCCAAATCTTGGCATCGTAGAGGTACGCGACGGACACTCATTCGTTATGGCGGATATTCCGGGTATCATCGAAGGCGCGCACGAGGGTAAAGGCTTGGGAACGCGATTCTTACGCCACATCGAGCGAAATTCGATTCTGCTCTTTATGGTTCCTGCCGACAGCGACGACATCAAAAAAGATTACGAGATTTTGCTCGGCGAACTTACGCAATACAACCCCGAATTGCTCGACAAAAATCGCATTCTGGCTATCACAAAGTGCGACATGCTTGACGAGGAGTTGATTGAGGAGATGAAGTCGCACCTACCTGATGGCATACCTTCTGTATTTATCTCTTCGGTGGCGGGATTGAACATCGCTAAGTTGAAAGATATGCTTTGGAATGCTTTGCACGAATAATGCGAGGCTTGCGATACATATTTATTGTACTATTTCTTCTATGTTATAGAGGTCTCTCCGCACAGGAGTTCGACCTCTATGATTTTAGGTACTATAAGCGTTTCGACACTGTCGAGGAGTTGTTGGCACCCGACAGCGACACCACGACCACCGCAAAGTTCACGCTCAACAGAGATTTCTCAACCCACGCACTCGACTACAATTTTTCGCATATCCGCTTTGCACGACGAGGCGTACACCGCTACGAGCGTAGAACACGCATAAATGGCATAGAGGTGCCATATGTAAGTTGGTCTGCCATACGCGCCTTGCAACTCAACGAGAGGAGTTCTACCGACGAGGTTATGCTCAACATAGACACTCTGCGCGAGGAGCGAACATCCGCAGGATTCGCCTTCTCTTCACGCAATATGCCTTATTCGATTCTATTCTCTACAGCACATAAGTTAAAGAACAAATGGTCTCTGGCGGCAAACTTGGATGCTCGTACAGGTCGCGATTTGCACGTAGAGGGTTTGTTCGGTAACTCTTTGAGTATTAACCTTATGGCCGCAAAGAATTGGAGCAACAAACACTCTTTTGCAATGGCTCTGTTTGCTCGTCCTTCGATGCGAAGCAGCCGTTTGGCATCCACCGCCGAAGCATTCCGCCTGACTGGCAACAACCTCTACAATTCATCGTGGGGCTATCAAAACGGAGAGGTGCGCAACTCACGAATACGGCGAGAATTTTTGCCTACGACACTCGCCGCCTACGAGGTGGCTGTGAGCGAGAAAACCCGTCTGAATTTCGCATTAGCACTTACGGCAGGAGTGGAACGATATAGCGCACTCGATTGGTACGATGCAATGACCCCTGCGCCCGATAACTACCGTTTTATGCCGAGTTACTTCAGCGACGAGGAGGATATATTTTTGGAGATTGAGTCGGCTTGGCTCAATAACGACACTCGCTATACGCAGATTGATTTCGACAATCTTGTTGCGACAAACCGCTTGAACAATGGCGAGGCTACATATGCCATTTCGGATAGAGTGCAACGCACCATTCTCACCACAATTAACTGCGGTGCAACGACAAAACTGGAGAAAGGAGTACTCAATTACGGAATAGAAGCCCGAATAGCCAACTATCGCAACTACAAACAGATGCGCGATCTACTCGGAGCCGAATACTCGGTGGATGTAGACTACTTTCTGCTCGACGACGACACCTATGGCAACTCATTACAGAACAATATGGCAACCCCAAATCGCCATATTGTCGAGGGAGATCGATTTGGCTACGACTACGCAATACGCCGAAACGATATATCCGCATTTGCCACCTACCATTTTGCAACAAACCGATTCGACCTTGATATTGCTGCAAAGGCTGGCTATTGCAACATTTCGCGATGCGGTTTCTATCGTAAAGAGTTATTTGCCGACAATTCGCTCGGCAAGTCCAAAAACTTGAAATTCGCACCATATGCACTACGAGTCAAAGCAGGCTACCTCGTTGCAGAGAATCACTACTTAGATGGTTATATCGCCACCGAGTCAACGAGTTGCGACGAGGAGAATCTATTTTTGCAGAGTCAATACAACAACCGCACGATAGAGAGTCCAACGCTGCGAACCTCCTACAACGCCGAGTTGCGCTATATTTTCCAAAGGAGCAACATTGCCGTAAGTACCACACTATTCTTTTCGGCTATGCTGAACGACACGCAGGTGCGCCACCTCTACGATGATCTATCGGGAGAGTATGCCGATGTGGTGGTGAGCAAAATCAACTTTTTGCGATACGGTTTGGAGGTAGAGGCGGAGTATAGTTTTGCCAACCATTTCCGAGCAACCGTTGCTACCACTGTCGGTAGGTATCAATATGCAAGCAACTCACTCGTAACAATTTACAGTGACAAATCAAATCTTATGCTTGCAGACCACGTTGCAAGCCGCACCAAAGGGCTTTCGATTGGAAACACACCGCAGGTTGCCGTCACTGCCGGACTATCCTACTACAATAAGGGTTGGTGGGCAACCATCAACGCAAACTACGCAGGACTGCGCTACATTGAGCCTTCCCCGACAATGCGAACGGAGCGAGTATTGGCTATAGCGGTGTCGCCCGAGGAGTTATCGGCTATGACCGCACAAGAGCGCTTGAAAGATGCGTTCACGATAGATATATCGTTATCGAAAAGTCTATATATTAACCGATTGAGCAAAAAGATATACTCCACAAAGGCTGTACCTCGTTTCGAAGACAAATACCCACGAAGTCGCCTTATATTCAGAGTTGGTGTTCGCAATTTGTTGGGAGCAAAGAATATCGTATACAACGCTTACGAAGCCTCACGACTACGTCGATATAAGTTAGCGGGCGAATACATCTTCAAACGTCACGACTCGCGCTATATGTACGCCTATCCGCGCACATTCTATGCGTCGGCTACATTTGCGTTCTAAATGGATTTAATCTTTGTAGGAGAAACCTACACCTTTATAGGTAGCAATATAGTCATCGCCTATCTTGCTGCGTAGATGGCGAATATGCACATCGAGCGTGCGTGAGCCGACAACAACATCCGTACCCCACACCGCATCATAAATCTCCTCTCGAGTAAAGATACGAGACTCCGAGACGAGCAATTTCAGAATTTCAAACTCCTTAACCGCCAACTTAACCTCCACACCATCGTCAGCAACAAACGAATGTCGCTCCTCGATAAGTCGCGCAGATTGCGGTTTAACAATATGCTCCTCTTTTTCGATTCTGTTGCGAATGGCTCCTACTCGCGAACACAACACCTTCATACTCACAGGCTTAGTGATGTAATCGTCTGCGCCTGCTTCGTAGCACTCGACCAAGCTATCCTCTTCGCACACCGCCGACAAGAACACAATCATCGTCTTGGAGGTTGCAGGATTTGCTCGCAATGCGCGACACGCCTCACGTCCATCCATCTCTGGCATCATCATATCCAGAAGAATCAGATGTGGATGGAAATCTGCCGCACGCTGCAACGCCTCGCGCCCATTCTCTGCGCACACAACGTCGTAGCCCTCCTTTACGAGATTGTAATGGACAAATTCGCGTATATCTAGTTCGTCGTCAACAACCAGTATTCGCATAGTGTTCGGAATCTTAAAATTAAGGCGCAATGGGAGCCATTGCGCCTTCAATCGAAAATCGTTGTTGGAATTAGTCGTGCAATGCGCTCAACTTCTCGAACAACTTGCCATAACCCTCTACCATCTCGTTGCGGAAAGCAGCGTAATACTTGCGTACCAACGATGCATTCTTTGGCTCAACAGGGTTATTCGCCTTGTGATAAAGCTCATTGCGGAGTTCTACGCCCTCCTGCATAATTGCGAAAATCTCCTGCTCCTTGTCTGGACGGAAGTAGATTGTCATGTCGCAATCGAATACCAACTCTTCAAGACGGTAGTCGATCTCCTTCTTCAAAAATCGTAAATTTGCCATAACGCTATCCTTTTTTATAATCTTTCGTAGCACAAAGATAAGAAAAAAAGAATATCACGCAAAGATTTTCGCACTTTTTTATCGGTTTGCCTCTATTTTTTACCAATAAATTGCCTCATACTCCCCTACCACACGCGGTTTATCCTGTTTTTTGTGCTTGCGATTGTGGTTTTTAGCATCATCGTGATTTGGCGTTGCGATGATGATGCCAACCTCCTCGTCCACAACTACAGGCTGTGGGGTTTGTGCAGGCTGCGCTGGTTTTGCCGGCTCGGTTTGCGCTACCGTAGTGGTACGAGTAACAAACTCATCCACGCCATAGTCAAACTCGATATCGGCATAACGCATCTGTGGCAATATCTTGGTTGCCAAATAATGCCACGACTCCGGCATTTTTCGCAAAGCACTCTCCTTCTGCGACTCGGTGTGAGAGGTGGAGTTGAGAATTGTCAAAACCTCCATCTTTTGCGGAATATCACACTTTTCGACCACCGCCGCGCAATCGCTCCAACGGAAAGTTTTGTGCGAAGTCTCGATGTGCTGAGTCGGATGATAGGTATTCACCGCATACTGATACAGCGACTGCGCTCGCTTGGATGCGAGTGTATCGTTCTGCTTAACATTGCCATCGGGCGAAGCGTAACCCACGATGTGAATCTTGGAGATGTGCATTGTCGAATCGCAACATTGCGCCATAAAGTCTTTCAAATCGGCAATCTGTTGCGTGTTGTCGGAGTACGAAGGGACAATATTCGCCTTGTTCAGTGCATAATGCACATCAAACTCGGCACTACGCCCATCGTTGTGAGGAATTTTGTAGTGAGAAGTCACCACATTTCCGTCGCGTGTTTGCGACATAAGAATAGCATTAGCCGCTGGGGCTTGATTGCTCTGGGCTGCCACCGCTGCGGTTGCACCCAAAGCCAAAACAGAAAGAAAAATCTTTTTCATACAACTATTGTATTGGTTTGTAAACCCAAACCTAACAACAACTGCACCAAAAAGAATATTTCACCCTACTCCTTACCCTCTTTGCGATAGATTTTGTAGCCAACAATAGCCGTAAGCAATGACATAACCGGACTAATAAGGTTGAATAGACAGTAAGGCAGATAGGTTATTGTCGCCACACCCAACACTGTAGACTGGGTCATACCGCACGAATTCCACGGTACGAGCACCGAAGTTACCGTTGCAGTATCCTCAATCGAACGGCTCAACAATCGTCCTTCCAAACCTCGTTTTTTGTAGAGGTCGCGGAAGGTGTTACCCGTAATTATAATAGAGATATATTGGTCTGCGGTTACCATATTGGCAAAAATACCCATACCCAACGTCGAAGCAACAACACTTGCAGTGCGATATACAAACTTCGCAAAGAGTTTGGTGATGGCAGCCAACATTCCGCTACCCGCCATAACGCCACCAAAACACATAGCACACAAAACGAGCCAAATTGTATCGAGCATTCCGTGCATACCGGATGTTGCAACCAACTCGTTGATAGTAGCATTTCCTGTTTCAACTGAAGTGCTGCTTGAGCATACCGTAAGCAACGCTTTGAATGTAGAAAAATCGCCATTACCGCCAACACTCTGCACTATATCCGGCTGCGCAACCACCATTGCCACACACGCAATAACAACCGAAATGAAGAGCGTAACGAGCGAAGGCAGTCGCTTGGCTATGAGGACCAATGTAATAATCGGAACGAGCAACAGCCACGCCGAAATATTAAACGAACGCTGCAAAACATTGGACAACTCCTCGACCTGAGCCGAAGCGTCGGTGGTGTGCAGAAAACTCACAACAGCAAATATCAAAACTGCAATAATAAACGATGGAATGGTGGTAATGCTGACGTACTTGATATGTTCGAACAGAGGGACACGCGCGGTGGTCGACGCCAGCACTGTTGTATCTGACAAAGCGGAGACTTTATCGCCAAAATAGGCTCCCGAGATAATTGCTCCGGCAACCCATCCTTCAGAAAAGCCTTGAGCCTCGCCCACACCCATAAGTGCCACTCCGATAGTGCCTATTGTTGTCCACGAACTGCCGGTGACAACAGCCACAACCATACAGATAAGGCAAGCCACCGCTAAAAACATCTTCGGGTGGATAATCTGCAATCCGTAGTACATCAGCGTAGGCACTACTCCACTCAACATCCACGTCGAAGCGATAGCACCAATGAGCAGCAGCATAATAATAGCCGAAGCAGAGGTTCTGATATTTTCGATGATTGCATTCTCGAGCGCGGACCACTTACAGCGACAAACGGTTATGGAGAGAAGTGCAGCCACCGACGAAGCAACCAAGAGCGACACTTGGCTACCTCCGGCGATAGAGTCAGATCCGAATACTTTTATAACGAGGGAGAGCATTACCGCCAACACCGCCATTGGTATCAGCGCAAGCCAAATAGGCATTTCTTTGCCTTCTACAGTTCTATTTTTCTGTTTCATCGGGGCAAATATATAAAATTTAAGTCAAAAAAATTAGAAACCTTTCGGTTTTCGGTTTTAATTTGTATCTTTGTCGGGTTATACCATTAAAGGTATAACGTTGTTAAACTAAACAGAAGCATATTATTATGGCTACCAAGAGTACTATCGAAGTTCCCGTAGAGGAACAGACTATTCAGAGCGAAGTCGCACCACAAACGTGCGAAGAGAACAACCCCACTGCCGCAGAGGAGAAACAAGAGGAGGCTAAACCTGTTGTCAACGAGGTTTCACGACTCGACAAAGAGGGCGTCTTGGCACGCCTTGCCGAGATTGTTGGCGAAGATCTTTCTGCCGAGTTGCGAAGCGAGGTCGAGGCGTTGAAGGTAGCCTTTTACAAACTGCATCGTGCCGACATCGAGGAGCGTCGCAAGGCATTCTTTCAGGAGAATGGTGTAGATGCAGAATATACCCCACAGGTTGACGAATCGGAGGTTCGATTCAAAGAGTTATACAACATCTACCGCACAAAGCGCGACGAGGCTACTGCCATATCTGACAAAGAGAAGGAGGAGAACTACAAAGCGAAGTTGGCTCTTATCGAGGAGTTGAAGCAGTTGGTAGATTCGGAGGAGACTCTCAACTCGACATTTGCAAAGTTCCACGACATTCAGGCTCGTTGGCGTGCGATTGGTCAAGTTCCACAGGCTCACGTGAGCGACCTCTACGAGACCTACAACCTCCACGTTGAGAACTTCTACGACTACGTCAAGATAAATAAGGAGTTGCGCGACCTCGACTGGAAACGAAACTACGAGGCAAAGAGTGCGCTCTGCGATCAAGCAGAGGCTCTAACCGAGGCTACATCCATAGTTGACGCATTCCACAAGTTGCAGAAACTGCACGAGGAGTGGCGCGAGATTGGACCAGTAGCGATGGAGCATAAAGATTTGTTGTGGGAGCGTTTCAAGAACGCATCGACAATTATCAACCGTCGTCACCAAGAGCATTTCGAAGGCATCAAGGCGGAGCAAGTTCGCAACTTCGAGCGTAAGTCGGCTCTCTGCGAGGAGATAGAGCATATCGTAGCAGAGGCTCCAACATCGCACAAGGGATGGAATAAGGTTAGCGAGCGTGTTCAGACTATCCAGGCAGAGTGGCGCACTATAGGCTTTGCTCCAAAGAAGGAAAACAACAAAGTATACGACCGCTTCCGTGCTGCGTGCGACAAGTTCTTCGAGGCAAAACACGCATTCTACACCGATACCAAGGAGGATATGTCGAAGAATTTGGAGATCAAGACTGCTCTGTGCGAGCGTGCCGAGGCTATCGCCGAGCGCGAGGATTGGGCAAAGGCAACCGAGGAGTTGTTGGCATTGCAAGCCGAGTGGAAAAATTCAGGCACCGTTGCACGCAAATATGCAGACGCCATCTGGAAGCGTTTCCGTGCTGCGTGCGACAAGTTCTTCGAGCGTAAGTCTCAGCACTTCTCGTCGCAAGATAGCGAGCAGTCGGCAAACCTCGCAGCCAAGCAAGCGTTGTTGGAGGAGATGGCACACGCGACCATCAAGTCGTTCGACGACATCAAAGAGTTCCAGCGTCGTTGGAGCGAGATTGGCTTTGTGCCTATTCGTCACAAGGATGAGTTGCAAAAGCAGTACAAGGCCGCATTAGACAAACTCTTTGCCGTAGTACGCAGTGCCGACCGTGAACAGCAAATCAACAAGTTCAAGAACAAGGTATCCTCGATGAGAGAGTCGGGCGGTAAGCAGTTGCGTAGCGAGCGCGAGAAGTTGTTCAACCGAGTAAAGCAACTC
Organism: Alistipes sp.; assembly: GCA_045653565.1. GTDB lineage: Bacteria > Bacteroidota > Bacteroidia > Bacteroidales > Rikenellaceae > Alistipes. The sequence goes on along the minus strand of JAZOMA010000033.1, from coordinate 80,453 downwards.
GAGCAGGAGATTCAAACACTGGAGAACAACATCGGCTTCTTCACAAAGTCGAAGGGTGCCGAGGCGATGATTGCCGCAGTTGAGGAGAAGATAGCACGCGCAAAGCAAGATATGGCCGATGCCATCGAGCGAATTAAGTTGATTGACTCGCAAGAGTAGTAAGTATAAGATTTTAACACAGAAAATAACAGAAAATAGAGTATGAAGGAGAATAAAAGCACGATTATCGGTTTCGTCCTTATGACGTTGGTGTTTATTGGTTTTATGTTCTACAACCAACATCAACACCAAAAGCAGCAGGAGGCACTACAGGCTGCCGCCGTTGAGCAAATTGCGGAGGGTGCGTCACAGGCATTCGCTCAAGTTGAGCAGACTACGGCAAACGAGAGCGCATCCGTAGCACCTGCACTAATCAAGGGCGACGCCACAAAGAGAGGCGAATTGATTGATATCGAGAACGATGCTATAAAGGTCAGCATCGACACACAAGGAGCGCAGATTGCCGACGTTACATTGAAGGAGTATACTAAGTTTGCACCTAAGGAGGAGCGCAACGAGTTGGTAAAACTCTTCGATCCGTCAACCGCACGCTTCAATATGTTGTACTACTTTAAGAATGGTACTCAGTATGTTCCGGTTTCTACATGCGAGCAGATTTTCGATGTTGCTGGCATCGAGACCGTAGGCAACGCAACCGTAGTAACAATGCGTTTGAATGTTGGCGAAGGCTCTATTGACCACATCTACACCCTCTACAACGAGAAGAGTCCAGAGCGCGACTATATGGTTGACTTCCGAGTAAAACTCAACAACATCGCTCCGCTGATGGCAAACCACAGCAGCGTAGGCATCGAATGGAGCAATCGTTCGTACCAGAATGAGCGCAGTTACAAAAACGAGAACCTCTACACCACTATCGCTTACCACCACCCTGGCAACAAGGATGTTGACGATTTGGGCGTGTCGGAGGATACAAAGAGTGACAACATCGCATCATCGGTCGATTGGGTGTCGTTCAAGCAGCAATATTTCTCGGCAGCACTCATTGGTCGCTCGAATAGTTTGCAGCAACCACAGTTGATGTTTAAGACTGCCGAGCAGAAGTCGGGATATCTCAAACATTTTCAGATGACCTCGTCGGTTGACTACACACCACAGACCACCGAGTACGACTTTTCGTTCTACCTCGGCCCTAATAAGTTCTCGGTGTTGAAGAATTTGACCGACAACAACGGTGACTCGCTCGAGATGGAGCGCATCATCCCTCTCGGTTGGGTATTCTCTACATTGATTAGCCGTTGGGTAGTTATTCCGTTGTTCGACTTCCTGATGAAATATATCGAATCATTCGGTCTTATCATATTGATTCTCACCCTCTTGGTTAAGTTGTTGATATTCCCTCTTACCTACAAAAGTTATCTCTCTACTGCCAAGATGCGAGTTATCAAACCCGAGATTGACGCCCTGAATGCGAAGTATCCACGTCAGGAGGATGCTATGAAGAAGCAACAGGAGATGATGACACTCTACAACAAAGCGGGCATTAGTCCAATGGGCGGATGTTTGCCTATGTTGATTCAGATGCCTATTCTCATTGCAATGTTCCGTTTCTTCCCTGCTAGTATCGAGTTGCGTGGCAAATCGTTCTTGTGGAGCGATGACCTCTCGTCGTATGACAGCATTCTCGACCTTCCGTTCAACATTCCATTCTATGGCGACCACATTTCGCTCTTCTGTTTGTTGATGGTTATCGTGATGTTCGTATATTCGTACATCAACTACCAGATGCAAGGCTCGGCTCAACCACAAATGGCGGGTATGAAGTTTATGACCGTTTATATGATGCCGATTATGATGTTGTTCTGGTTTAACGACTATTCGAGCGGTCTTTGCTACTACTACCTGCTTTCGAACCTTATCACCATCTTGCAGACTACGATTATCCGCCACACTTTGAACGACGATAAGATTCGTTTTATGATGGACAATCACACCAAGAACACCAAGGGTAAGAAGTCGCGTTTCCAGCAGCGTTACGAGCAGTTGATGAAGCAGGCTGAACAACAGCAACAACAGTCTAAACGATAGGTAATAATGGCATATGTAGCAAGCATCTCGAACGATGAGGTTGCTGCTTTGGAGGCAGTTCACTTTGACGGGCGCATCGAGGTCGTAGAGACCCACGATGCTCTCGCCAAGGCGTGCCACATACTCGCTAAAGAGCGACTCATAGGCTTCGATACCGAAACACGCCCTTCGTTCCAAGCGGGAGTAAGCCACAAGGTGTCGCTGCTACAACTCTCAACAGCAGATTGTTGTTTTTTGATTCGTCTGAACAAACTACCCCTTTCTCGCGAACTCATCCACATCCTATCGAGCGAGGCGATACTAAAGGTTGGTGCCGACGTTCGCAACGACATATCGGCGCTCAACAAACTGCGACACTTCACGGCTCGAGGCTTCATAGACCTACAGACCGAGGTTGTCAAGTACGGCATCGAGGACAAGAGCCTACGCAAGATTTCGGGCATAGTTCTCGGCAAGCGAGTTTCGAAGGCTCAACGACTGAGTAATTGGGCAGCAAAACAACTCACACCACAACAGCAGATGTATGCTGCAACTGATGCGTGGGTATGCATTGAGATTTACAACAAACTGACGAAGTAGCATTCGTTAGTTCTACTCTATATCTATATAAGCAGATGAAAAGACTACTAACGCTTTTTGCGGTGTTGCTAACGCTGTCGGCAGCGGCAAATACAACTCTCGACTATTCTAAACTGCCTCAGCACCCTCGACTCATCTTAAAGAAGGGCGACATTGAGGCTGTGAAACAAAAGATTGAGAAGGACCAACCTCTGCTTATTCTTCACGATATCATAGAGCGTCGCACCAATGGTTTTCTCACGGCAGAGCCAACCAAATACAGAATGGTCGGAAAGCGACTTCTTGGTCGCTGTCGTGCAGTTCTCGAAAGGGTTTGCTACTGTTCGTATATGTATCTGATTAGCGGCGAGGAGTTGTATGCCCGCCGTGCAGAGAAGGAAATGTTGGCTGCAGCCAATTTCGTTAGTTGGAACCCTTCTCACTTCTTGGATGTAGCCGAGATGATCACCGCACTCGCCATTGGCTACGATTGGCTCTATGATTGGCTTTCGCTCGAGAGTCGCAAAATAATCGAAGATGCCATAATCGAGAAGGGGTTACGCACCTCGAAAGGTAAAAAGTGGTGGTCGAAATCGCACAACAACTGGAACCAAGTATGCAATAGCGGTCTGGTAATGGGCGCATTGGCTGTGTATGAGCGCATTCCGGAGGAGGCGCAAAAAATCATTGCCGAAGCACTCGTCAGCAACCCGACAGCGCAGAAGGAGTATGGTCCGGATGGCGTCTACCCCGAAGGTTTTGGTTACTGGGAGTATGGCACCTGGTATGAGGTTATGCTCATAGAGTCATTGCGTACGGCATTGGGCACAAGTTGCGATTTGGAGAAGGCTCCCGGCTTTTTGGAGTCGGCAAAGTTTATGAATTTTATGTCTACGCCAACGGGAGCAGCATTCAACTTCTCGGACTGCGGCAACCTCTCGAATATGATAAACCCTCTACTCTACTGGTTTGCACTCGAGACGGGAGATATGTCGCTTGTGTGGCAGGATAGAGAGCGTCTTACAAACGAGGAGAGCGTACGAGGTGTCAACCGACAAACGCCTATCGCAATGTTGTTTGCATCTCGTTGCAACACCGAGAATATCGAACCTATTCAATCAAATTTATGGGCAGGAAAAGGAAAGCAATCGCTCTTCCTTTATCGCAATGGTTTTGCTTCGTACAAAGACACTTACCTCGGTGTCAAAGGTGGCAGTGCAAAAAATAGCCACGCCCATATGGATGGAGGCTCGTTCATCTACGAATGGGGAGGTGTTCGTTGGGCAGTAGATTTAGGTAGTCAAGATTATCACTCGCTGGAGTCGAAGGGCATTGGCATCTGGAAGAAGGGACAAAAGTCGCAACGCTGGCAGGTCTATAGATTGAACAACTATTCGCACAACACGCTCACCATAAACGAGAAGTTGCACCAATACAAAGGTATGGCGACATTGACCAATGTATACGAGAAGCGCAAACGCAAAGGTGCCGAGTTCGACCTGTCGTCGCTATTTTTTGATACAGAGAGTGTGTCACGCTCTATTTCGATTGACGAAAACGACAAAGTCACCTGCGTAGACAAAGTCGTAAGCCGTCAGATTGAATGTTCGATACGATGGAATATGACAACCTTTGCAAATGCAGAAATTGTCGACCAGCACACAATACTACTCAAGCAAGATGGCAAAGAGTTGTTGCTTCGCATCGTATCGCCAAAGGGAGCAAAGGCGTACGTGATGGGGAACAACTCGGATAATTGGTATGACGTAAAGAACAAAGGCTCTCGTGTAGGTTTTAAGACCACATTAGCCCCATATAGCAGAGCGACAATCAAGGTTGAGCTGATACCGCAAAAATAGGGAGTTTGAGATGAACAAAGAGATATTTCGCATAGCGATACCAAATATAATATCGAATATAACCGTACCTCTGATGGGTCTGGTTTCTACCGGCATTGTCGGCGTAGATAGTGGTTCGGCAGAGGTTATTGGAGCGTTGGCACTCGGCGTTTCGATTTTCAACTTCATCTACTGGAATTGCTCATTTATCCGTATGGGAACAAGTGGTTTGACGGCGCAAGCATACGGAGCAGGCGACTTTCACGAAACTACAGCAATGTTGGCACGCGCAGTGGTTATTTCGCTGGCGTTGAGTGCCATAGTGCTTATTTTCCAACGTCCTCTCGGCGAGTTGTCGCTGTGGTTAATGGATGGTAACGACGTGGTTGCCGACTACTTCTTTGCTCGCATCTGGGCAGTACCTGCCGGAATACTCCTATTCGGTCTTTATGGTTGGTTCGTGGGTATGCAGAATGGAGTTATACCGATGGCCATATCTATCACCGTCAACACACTGCATATGGTGTTTGGATGGTGGTTTGTCAATTCGTTCGATATGGGTATTGTCGGCATTGCGTACGCCTCGGTTGTTTCGCAGTGGATAGGTCTTGTGTTGGCGACCATACTGCTCGTTATATTCTTCCGCAAAACTATGCGAAAGATTGTTTTGCGCGAGGTGTTGGACCTCTCGTCAATGAAGCGATTCTTTAAGGTAAACGGCGATATTATCGTGCGAACATTCTGTAACGTAGGTGTATATACATTCTTTACAGCCGCATCGGCAAAGATGGGCGAGGGTGGAGGTCGCGACGCTGCAATATTGGCGGTAAATACCACGCTGATGCAACTATTGATGCTCTTTTCGTATATGAACGACGGCTTTGCCTATGCAGCCGAGGCTATGACAGGTCGCTTTATTGGAGCAAAAGATTTGATATCATTGAAGAGGTGCTTGCGTTACTGCGTTGTATGGACATTTGCCACAGCTGCTATTGCCATTTCACTCTATTTGGCAGGCTGGGAGTGGTTATTCACCACATTCTTGGGCGAGAGTGGAGCCGAGGAGTTGGCAACGGTGTTGGCTGTAGCCAAAAAATATATCGGTTGGATTGTCGTAATACCTCTATTTGCGGCAATGCCATTTATGCTGGATGGTGTATATGCCGGTGCTACCCTGACACGAGCAATGCGAAACTCGATGGTGGGTGCAACAGTTATCTTTTTCGTTGCATTCTATACGCTAAAGTCGATTATCGGAAACGATGCGTTGTGGTTTGCTTTTTTGCTCTATATTATTTCGCGTCTTGTATTGCAGTACTTTATGGCAGACCGGCTGAAAGATATTTATCGTCAGATAGAAAAAATTGCATAGCAATATACCAACTTTAGAATAGAATCGTTATCTTTGCAGTTACAAAAAAACTCGAACACAATGAAAGAAAGAGTTACACTTTATGACAAGACCTTCGAGGTTATGATTCCCGCAGCGGAGATTGACAAAGCCGTGACAAAGGTTGCCGAGCAGTTGAACAACGACTACGCTTCGGCACAAAAGCCTCCAATCTTCGTAGGCGTATTGAATGGAGCCTATATGTATTTGGCTGATTTGGTGCGCAAAACTAACTTCGATAACGAGGTTACTTTTGTGCAGATTTCATCCTACGAAGGAACACAATCTACGGGCAAAATCACCCAGAAACTTGGCATTGACTTCGACATCGAAGGACGTGACATCATCATCGTAGAGGATATTGTTGAGACAGGACACAGTATCAACCATATGCTCGAGTATATCAAATCGATGAAGCCAAATTCGGTGGAGGTATGCACTCTTTTCTTTAAGCCGGAGAAATACCTCTACGATATGCCAATTAAGTATTGTGCTATGGAGATTGGCAACGAATTTATCGTAGGCTACGGTCTTGACTACGACCAGATTGGTCGCAACCTCAAAGATATCTATGTTTTAGCCAATGAGCAGTAACGAGATGTTGGAGGGTGGTAACAAACTACCACTCGTAGAGGATTTCTACACAATTCAGGGCGAGGGCTTTCACACAGGAAAGCCCGCCTATTTTATTCGCCTTGGTGGTTGTGATGTAGGGTGTGCGTGGTGCGATGCTAAGTACACTTGGAATCCTCGCATCTACCCTCCTACACCTGTTGCGGAGGTTGTGGAACGCGCTGTGGCGTGCGCTGCACAATCGATTGTCATCACAGGGGGCGAGCCATTGATGTATCCGCTCGAGATATTGACAACATCGCTCAAAGAGCGTGGACTTACGATATTTCTCGAGACATCTGGTTCGCACGCATTCTCCGGTATATTCGACTGGGTTTGCCTATCGCCAAAACGAAAATCTGCACCTTTGGAAGATGCGTACGTACGTGCCGACGAGTTGAAGGTGGTTATACAGAGCGAGGAGGATCTATTATGGGCCGAGGAGTGCGCCACAAAAGTTCGTCCCGACTGTCTACTTTATCTGCAACCGGAGTGGAGCGTATCCGAGAATATTATGCCCGTGTTGGTAGAATACGCCAAAAGCAACCCTCGATGGAGCATATCCATCCAGAGTCACAAATATATGAGAATTCCTTAATTGGTCGGCAGTATGAAAAAGATTAAGATGAGATTCTTGTATAAGCTCTACTTACGAACGGAGAAATTTTTCGAAAAACACAGAAAATATATCTTCGCGGGTGTACTCTTTTTCATTGTGTGTCAAGCTGTATATTTCATCGTTCCGGCATTGATTCCTCTAATCAAAACAAAGATGGAGATAAGCGCGCTCGAAAAGGAGAAGGCATACTACATCGAGAGCATCCGCCGAGATAGCATCCATATCGAACAGTTGAAAAACGATGATTTTCTGGAGCAATATGCCCGCGAGAAGTACTTTATGCAGGGCAAAGACGAACAGATTTTTATCGTAGAGTAGCCGTTAAAAGTGGTGATAACCACCCCACCCCGCTGAACTACACATCACGCTACCATCCTCCTGTTCTATGCCAATATTGTAGACATCGCAGTTCGGTTTAACGATTTCGCCTATACGATATAGTGGTGTACCAAATTTTCGTTCAAATCGCTTCGACAAGTCGTCGGCACCACTCTTATCAACCGTAATAAGAAGTTTATAATCCTCGCCACCACCAAAGGCGTCGTTCCACGTTGCACCCTTAGCCACAGGCAGTGATGAAATAACTGCCGATCGCTTCGATTCATCGAGAATATGTTGCAAATCAGAGGCAACGCCATCCGAGATATCGCACATTGCGTGAACCGCATCCTGCTTACCCAACCACTCGCCTTCAAGCACCTGTGCCTCGGGCATCAAGTGAATCTTAGCATTTCGAGTTCGAAGTTTTCCGTCTAAAACATCGCGCAGACCTGCTGCCGAGGCACCCAACGCCCCTGTAACCATCACCACATCGCCCGTTTTTGCTTTCGAGCGACGCTTTATATTTGCTTTCGGCGCACGACCGATAGCCGTTACGCTTACGCAAACGCCCGATTCCGACTTGGTAGTATCGCCTCCTACAAGTTTTACGCCATATTTTTTCGAAGCATCATAGTAACCCTCCATAAACTGCTTCGACCACTCGCCGAAACGCTCTTCGGGGAGGGCCAACGAGAGCAGCGTTGCTACAGGTGTTGCACCCATAGCCGCCACATCGCTGATATTAACCATCAACGATTTGTAACCAACCTGATATGCCGTGCTTCTGTCTGTAAGAAAATGAACGCCTTCGTTAAGCATATCCGAGGTAAAGAGCAACGCCTCGTCGCCTATAGGCAGAACAGCACAATCATCACCTATGCCTTCAAACTTCCTATTAGGCAATTTGGCAAACATCTCGCGGATATCGCCTATAAAATCAAATTCGCCATACATTCTCATCGCTTTACCACACCTTTAATTGTATTTACAAACTCCGCGAAGGCCTCCAAGCGACACACCCACGCACCAACAGCATAGAGCAATACACCTATAGCCATTTGCGTAAGCAGCACCCATATTGATTGCCACTCGGCAATATAGCATCCCACCGTTGTAACGACAACATACGTCACAGCCGTAAGTAACAACGACGGTAATAGTGTTTTAATCATCCGCCACCAAGTCAGTGTTGTATAGCGTCGTGTTGCAGCAAAGTTTACGACAAACTCGACAAAGGTCATCGCCACCAAACTGCAAGCGACATCCATTGTCGAATGTGGAATTGCAAGAGCCAAAAGTATCGTCATAATTGCCTTTTTGAGCAGTTCCAGTCTAAAAATTATTGCACCATCGCTATGCACCTTCAGCACATTGTAGGCTACCATAGCCAACGGATAGAAGACACCTGCGAATGCAATAACTTCGAAATATGGAACGGTTGGCAACCACTTCTCGCCAAGCAGCACATCAAAAAGAGGTTTCGCTACGGCAGACATTCCCGCCACCATAGGAGCGAGAACGAACACGTTAATCATCAGCACCTTACGAAAACTCTCAGCAAACTTATCAGCGTCATCCTTAATCTTCGCCATTGCCGGATAGGTAACCGTTTGCACCGATAGCACTGCCGACTGAACGGGCAAATCTTTAATTTTTTGTGCCTGATTGAAAAAGCCGAGCGTAGTTGTCGAATATATCTTTCCGATAAAGAGTTGAGCGACGTTATTGTAGATTGCAGCCACAATATCGGTAGACATAAGTCGGAACGAGAATGGAGCCATTTCGCGCATAGCCGAGAGCGCGAACGCTCCCTCGCCTCGCCAATCGCCACGCCACCACAAAAGCAGAGATTTAGTTGCTACGACCAATAGACGCTGCACAACCAACGCCCACACTCCCCCACCGCACACTGCAACTACGATTGCTGCAACGCCAGCCACAAATGCTGACGCGAAATTGATTCTCGATAAGAGATCGAAGCGAAATTCGCGTGATAGTTTTGTATTCTGAATTATGCCAATGGCATTGATAGGCAACAGCAGAAATAGGACAGGGATAATCTTTGCTATCGATTGTATGTCGTAGTATCTTGCCAACAACGGAGAGATCGCAACAAAGAGCAGATAGAGAATCAACGACGCTGCAATATTGAAAACAAAGACGGTCTTGTAGTCGTTATCCGTAGGTTCACTCTTACGCAATAGTATCTGCGAGAAGCCACTATCGACAACTACCAGCGACACCGCTGTAAAGAATGTTAGAATCGCCATCACGCCAAAATCGTTTGGTTCCAATAGACGTGCGACGACAATACTTACGACCATCTGCAAAAGCATCGAGCAGACCTTCTCAACGGCACTCCACGCTACACCTTTTGCCACCTGGTCGACAAGTTTCATATTTTCAGAAAGATTTTATCGGTTCAACAAAGCCTCGATACCCAAACGATAGGAATCAAGACCGAAACCTGCGATAGTGCCTACGCAAGTTGCGCCAATGAGAGATGTGTGGCGGAACTCCTCGCGAGCCGCAACATTCGAGATATGAATCTCGACAACTGGGATAGAAATAGCACCTATAGCATCGCGCAACGCCACCGAGGTGTGCGTATATCCCCCGGCATTGAACAATACTCCATCGTACTCCCCTTCTGCCTTATGGAGAGCATCAATCAGTTCGCCCTCTATATTCGACTGGGCGTAGTCGATAGTATGAGCCGAGTATAAGGCGCGGAGTCGAGGAATATACTCCTCGAACGACTCCGCACCATAAACCGACTTTTCGCGCCTACCCTGCAAATTGAGGTTAGGACCGTTTAAGATTAAAAGTTTTTTCATCAGCTATTAGCTTTTAGCCATTAGCCATTGGCTTTTTTCAACAATTTAACATTGATTAAATCGGTGCAATTTCAAGGCTTGCGAAGCGTGAGAAACCGCAGCATACTCAACGTATGTGAGGATTTCAAGCGCAAGTGTAACGCCGAAATTGCTCGATTTTATCGATGTTGGCTATTTTGCAGCCAAGCAAGCCAACGCAATCGAATACTTCTTCGACAAAGCCGAATCGCCACGAGAGGTCAATACGCAAGGCTTGTTAGTACCAACAACCATTGCAGCCAACTCGCCGTGACCAATGTGCGATACGCTCTTGAAGAATACATTACCCGACTCCAAGTTAGGGAACAACAACGCATCTGTATCGCCTGCAACTGCCGAGCCCTTAACCTTCTTGTGTTCTGCAACCTCCTTGTAGAGAGCAACATCGAGCGAAAGCGGACCATCAACAATCACATTGCCTAACTGACCACGGTCTGCCATCTTCGAGATGATTGCACCCTCAGCCATAGCTGGCATATTTGCGTTAACCAACTCCATAGCCGCTACGCAAGCAATCTTAGGGCAATCTACGCCGAGCAACTTAGCGGTCTGAGCCAAATACTTGATAAGAGTAAGTTTCTGCTTGAAATCAGGCTGTGGCAATACTGCGATATCCGATGCAAGCAACAACTTTGGATAGCCTGCCCACTCGAACACAGAAACGTGGCTCAAAGTACCCTTTGGAGGGAACAAACCAGCCTCCTTATTCAAGATACCACGCATATACTTGTCAGTCGAAACCATACCCTTCATCAAAACCTGGCACTCGCCTGCAACAACTGCCTTAACTGCCAACTCAACGCACTTCACATCGTTCTTCTCATCAACGATTGTGAAGATCGATGGGTCGATACCCAACTCTGCACAAGTTGCGAGGATAACCTCCTTGTCACCAAAGAGTGTTGCGTCAACCAAACCATCCTTATATGCATCGTACACAGCCTCGATAGTGTGCGAGTCCTGACCATATGCTACCGCCAAGCGCTTTCTACCCTTCGCCAACGCAGCATCAACAATTTCTGATAAATGTTTCATATCTTAAATATTCGTTTTCTTATTTGTTTATCAATCTGTATGTATCCTGAGCGATAACCAACTCCTCGTTTGTAGCGATTACAGCAACCTTAACACGCGAGTTCTCGGTCGAAAGGATAGTATCTGTACCACGAGTCTTATCGTTCAACTCATCGTTAATCTCAATACCGATAAACTCCATATTGTGCGACACCCAACGACGCAAGTCGTTCGAGTTTTCGCCCACGCCACCGGTAAAGATAAGCAAGTCGATACCACCCATCAATGCTGCATACTTACCAACATACTGCTTCACGCGGTCGTAGTACATATCGCGAGCAAGAATTGCACGCTCGTTGCCAGCCTCGTAAGCGTCGTCGATATCACGCATATCGCTCGATACGCCCGACACAGCCTCTACACCCGACTTCTTATTGATCATAGTGTTGATTTCAGCAAAGTTCATACCCTCGTGCTCTGCAATATAGAGAACTGCGCTTGGGTCAACATCGCCACAACGGGTACCCATCATCAAGCCATCAACTGGCGAGAAGCCCATCGATGTGCAATACGACTTACCGTTCAAAACAGCAGTTACCGAGCCGCCATTACCTACGTGGCAAGTTACAATCTTCGAATTCTCGAGATCCAAACCGCACAACTCTGCACCACGCTTTGCTACGAACTTATGGCTGGTGCCGTGGAAGCCGTAGCGACGAACACGATACTTCTCGTAGTACTCCATTGGGAGCGCATACAAGTAGTTGCGTGCAGGGATAGACTGGTGGAACGAAGTATCAAATACAGCAACCTGCGGAACCGATGGCAACACCTTCTCGATCGAGAGGATACCCTCCAAGTTTGCAGGGTTGTGCAATGGAGCGATTGCGAACAACGAACGAATCTTCTCCTTTACATCCTCATTTACGACTGCGCTATCTGCGAAGAACTCGCCACCGTGAGCAACACGATGACCTACAGCCTTAACCTCGTCGAGCGAAGCGATAACGCCGTGCTCAGCGTGCGTAAGAGCCTCCAACACAAGACTAATACCTGTGGTGTGGTCTGCGATTGGCTGGTGGAGGTGGAAATTCTCCTTACCAACAGGCTTATGCACGAGGTCGCCCTCTGGCAAACCGATACGGTCAACAATACCCTTTGCGAGCAATTTGTGAGATGTAGCCTCTACATCAAGAACCTGATACTTGATTGACGAGCTACCGCAATTCAATACTAAAATTACCATTGTTTATAATTTTTTTTAAGATTTGTTTACGTTATTGCTACAAAGATACAAAAAATTCAGAATGCAAAATGCAAAATGCAAAATTATTTTAGGGAGTTTAGAGAAAATAACAATCACAAAATTCTCTATTCTCACTATCTTCCCCATTAAAATAAAAACAAACCCTCCGCAGAGATTTCTGCGGAGGGTGAAAAGGCAATGGCTTTAGAAATCGTAAGGTTGAATCTGACTTTCGTATAACTGCCAGTAAGACTTATCGGTAGCGTATTGTTCTACAAGACCTATATCATCTCTGTACGGAAATCCGGTGTATTTGTCATACGAACCTCGAGGTACATATATTGTTAATTTGGACCTTAAGGAGAAAGAGCAATGCTCAGAAGGATACGACATCTCGTCATATCTGTAAGTGAGCGCCGGTGGTTCTATTGGCGTGCAATATATAACCTTCAAATTTGGACAGCTTAACGCCTCCTCTCCAATCGAAGTAACGCTATCGGGAATTGTAATACTTGTCAGCGAGGTGCAATTATGGAATGCATAACCTCCAATCGAAGTAACTGGACCATCAAAGAGTATCTTGCCTTGACCATTCGTGTAGGTGTTTGATACGATATTCGCACCGAAACCAGTAGAACTGTTAGGCGTTACTACCGCACCATCTGACGATGTGTATAGTATTGCGTAGTATCCCTGCTGCTTAATATTAATCGTCGCCATTTTGTTGTGTTCGCTATTGATAATCTGAACTGTGGCGGTGCGGTATAATCCTATCGCATTTTCCTCTATTGTGACATTCAGGGTAGTTTCGCCCTCTTCGCCCGTAGTTTGCGAAAGGGTTACCCAGTCGGCACTACACGACGCGGTCCACGGGATGTTGGAGGTAACCTTTACTGGCGTTGTCGCGCCATCTGTGGAGGTTAAAATCTTAGTGACGTCAACATTTAACTCTGGTACAAACTTACCCTGCGAAATTTTAATCTCCTTTGTGATGTTGTATTCGCTGTTGGTAATTTTTACGGTAGCGGAACGGTCGGTGGTTGTCGCATTTGCCTTTACGGTGACAGTCAAAGCCGTTTCGCCCATTCCGCCTTTTTTGTGCGAAAGGGTTACCCAGTCGGCATCGCACGACGCGGTCCACGGGATGTTGGATGTTACCTTTACCGGCTTTGTCGCGCCAGCTGCGGAGGCTGAAATCTCAGTGACATCAACCTTCAACTCCGGCACAAACTTACCCTGCGACACCTTGATCTCCTTTGTGGTGTTGTATTCGCTATTGGTAATTTTTACGGTAGCAGAGCGGTCCGAGGTTGTTGTATTTGCCTTTACGGTGACAGTCAAAGCCGTTTCGCCCATTCCGCCTTTTTTGTGCGAAAGGGTTACCCAGTCGGCATCGCACGACGCTGTCCACGAAATGTTGGATGTAATCGTGATTGCTTTATTGCCAGCCTCGGCAGATGTTTCCATACTACTTGTCGATATGGATATGTTGGGTTTGCCCGCCTTTTGTGTAACTACAATGTCGTGCGAGAGACCATAGATTTTATTTTGAACGGTTATGGTTGCATTGCGTTTATTTACAGTTTCATTCTTTGCGATGACTAATTCAAACTCGCTATTGCCTCGTGTGCCCGAATTCTTGGAGGGTGTAATCCACGTTTCTGTGTTTTTTACATCGTAGGGTGCGAGTGAGTTAACCTTGATAGTTACGCGCCCTACGCTACTCTCCGCCTCGATGGTATCGTGCGATACGATAAGTACATCCGCTTGCTCGAAGCCCTCGGTGGTAGTGGTACAGCCTGCGAACAGAAGCAGACCCGACAATATGTAAAGTATTAGTTTTTTCATAGTTCTGCCCGTTTAGAAGGTGAAACCAATATGGAAATCTATGCCACAACCAAACGACTTTTGGAAGGTTGCGTTGTATCCCGTCCAGTCGATGCAGGTAGGGACTGAAACGGCCTGAAAACCAACAGCAAAGTAGACCGCCGTCTTGGTGGTCGTGCGGTAGTTTACACCCAACTGAGTATTGGCAAAAACACCTGTATTGCTGTACTTTACATCGCATAGGTCGAGGTGTAGTGTCTGCTTTCCCGAGAAGTTTCCACCCGCAGCCAATGCGAAGAATGGCGAGCAGCGGCGATTGAGGAAATTAGCCTTGAAATAGGCAAACAAAGGCACCGATGCTAAGCAAGGATTCAGGTGTTTTGTTCCCGAATAATGATAGAGAATGCCACGCTTAGATGGACCTGCACCAAAATTAAGGTTTACACCAGTACCTCCACCCACATAGAGAAGGTTGTTGATGCGATAGCCAGCGATATAGTTGATGCCAATGCCCGAATGGACACCTCCCACACCAACCATATAGGATAAATCTGCAATCGATGCAAAGCCGCTCTGCTGTTCCGCGTACATTTTTTTGCGTTTCTCGGCTGCGATTTTTGCCAATCGCGCCTTTTCTGCCTTCTCTTTGGCAATGCGTGCTTGCTCTTGCGCTCTGCGTTCAGCCTCAGCCTTTGCAGCAGCCTCTTTTTCAGCAGCGATACGTGCCTTTTCAGCCTCAATGCGTGCTTGCTCTTGTGCTTTGCGTTCAGCCTCAGCCTTCTCGGCAGCGATACGTGCCTTCTCAGCAGCAGCCTCTTCGGCGGCTATGCGCTCCGCTTCGGCTTGTTTTTGTTGCTGTTTTTTTAGCTTTGCTTCTTCGCGGGCAATATCCTTAACTTTGATAATGCTCTGTACTGTTGCATATTGTGCGTTCGCTTCTATGCAACAAGCCGATAATAGAGCTATAAGAACTATGAATTTTCGCATTGTTGCTTATTTCTTCTTGAATAGATTCAATCCCAAGTTTATACTATTTTCAGCCTGCGGTTTTGGTGCGCGAAGGAGTACCTCATCTGTGTACTTCATCGAAATAGAATCTTTTTGGCTAATAGGACGGAAGTTTGTATAACGAGCCGGATATCCAACAACTGTAATCTCGAGTTGTCCACGACCATTGGTGTTCACATTTATCATACTTGCCACCATAATATCGGCGTTATACTTCTGTATGGTCTGAAAAAGGGCAATTTTCTTGAAGTTCTCAATCTCGCCCAATATAGCTGTAGTTACGATTACATCGTTGAAAGTAACCACGTTCTTTACACTCTTGTCGGTCATAATGTGCAAATCAGCAACCATTGCTGGAGTGAATACCGCTCCTTGTGTTGGCTCGATGTTTCGACCCGAAGACTCTCTATAGATAATTCTTTGCGGAGCACAACTTGTTAATGCGAAAATCGTGATAACAGACAGAATGAAAAATAGTTTTCTCATAATAATTAAGTTTTAAGTGTATTAATAATATGTGTATTGTTAAAGCATATCCTAACTTGCTGTGTATCAACGAAATACCCCCCCCCGAAAAATCGGGGAGGGGTATTTGTATACCCTTATTGTGCAAAATTGCCCACTATTTCGCTGATATGTTAATGCAAAGTTATAAATTTATTCCGAAACGCACAAAAAAAAGAGCGAGATTTTTCTCGCTCCAATTTTGCATTTTGCATTCTGCATTCTGCATTTTGCATTTTGAATTTTGAATTCTGCATTCTGCATTTTGCATTTTGCATTCTCTACTCGTAGCGTCCAGCCTTGAGGCGTGCCACCTCGTCGGAGGTGAGGAATCGCCAAGCGCCGCGCTTCAAATTCTTTTTGGTAAGACCTGCGTAGTATACACGATCGAGTTTAGTAACCGTATAACCGAGGTGCTCGAACATACGGCGTACGATACGGTTGCGACCCGAGTGAATCTCTACACCCACCGACTTTTTGTCGTCCTTAATGTAGGAAATCTCATCGAAATAGATATCACCATCTTCGAGAGTAATACCCTCGGCAAGTTGCTCGAAATCAGCGCGTGTAAGAGGTTTATCCAAAGTAACCTCATAAATCTTCTTCTTACGCAACGACGGGTGTGTCAACTGGCGAGTGATATCGCCATCATTCGTAAAGAGCAACAATCCCAACGAGTTCTTATCGAGGCGTCCAACCGGATAGATGCGCTCCTTGCAGGCATTCTGCACCAACTCCATAACGGTCTTCTCGGCGTGGTCGTCTTCGAGGGTTGTAACGTAGCCCTTCGGCTTGTTCAGCACAAGATATACATTCTTCTCGCCCTGCAAACGTTCATCGTTAAATTTCACGACATCGGTAGGCTTAACCTTTGTGCCGAGTTCGGTAACGATAACATCGTTCACGCTAACCAAACCTGCAGCGATAAAATCATCAGCCTCACGACGCGAGCAGAGTCCCGACTGTGCTACAAAGCGATTTAGACGGATCTCGCCTGTAACCTTATTAGGATTATACTTTGGATAGCTACGCTCGGCAGTTGGTTTACCCTTACCTTTGTAGCCTTCGCCTTTGCCCATAGGCTTGCGAGGTCCTCTCGGCTCTGCGCCCTTGCCCTGAAACTCTCCGCGCTTACCTTTGAAGGTGCGTTCTCCGCGACCACCTGGCTTGCTGCCAAATGATGAGCGACCGGCAGGTTTAGCACCATATGGCTTACGCTCTCCGCCCTCTGCAGCACGCTTTGGTCGATTCTCCTCCGTAAAGTTCGGATTGAATGATGCTCGCTTTGTACGCTCGGTACGCGTTGTAGTTGTACGAGTGGATGTCACTCGCTCAGTGCGTGTTGTTGTACGCTCCGTACGCAGACGCTTATCCTTCGCAAAGCGAGAAAGTGCAGGCGTTGAGTCGCTGTTGAAATTTTTCATATCCTATATTTTTATTTTTTCTGGCTGCAAAGGTAATCTATTTTTCACAATAAACGCCACTAAACGCCAAAAGAGTGATAAAAAAGCCGAATTACTACTCCTCACCCCTCTTAAAACTCTCTATCATCGACGCCGAGATACCCATCGACGAGAAACCGCCATCGTGATACAGGTTTTGCATCGTAACCTTACGAGTGAGGTCCGAGAATAGCGTAATAACATAGTCGGCGCACTCCTCCGCCGAAGCATTTCCGAGCGGCGAGAGCGCATCGGTATAATCGAACATATCACCCATTCCGGCTATGCCCTGTCCCGCTGTAGTAAGTGTAGGCGACTGCGAAACGGTATTAACACGAACCTTGCATTTGCGAGCATAAATCGCACCAAACGAGCGAGCAATACTCTCCAACATAGCCTTCGCCTCTGCCATATCCGAATAGCCCTCTACGGTGCGTTGTGCCGCAATATAAGACAACGCCACAACCGAGCCATACTCTGCCATTGCATCCTTCTCGTAGAGTGTCTGCAACAACTTGTGAAACGACAGAGCCGAAATATCCATCGTCTTGAAGAAGTTGTTGTAATCAATCGCTTCGTACGGGATATTCTTTCGCACATTTGGCGACATACCCACCGAGTGTAGCACAAAATCTATCTTGCCACCTAAATGCTCCATCGCAGTGTCTACCAACCTCTGCAAATCTTCAACTGAAGTTGCATCTGAAGGCACTACAATGGTATTACACTGCTCTGCCAATCTATTCACTGCACCCAAACGAAGTGCAACGGGGGTATTGGTCAACACAATTTGCGCGCCCTCTGCAACTGCACGCTCCGCAATTTTCCAAGCAATCGATTGCTCATTAAGCGCACCAAATATAATTCCGCGCTTACCCTTCAATAAGTTATACGACATATTCTCGTACTTTAATTGTTTAACACCTTTTGGTACGCCTCGCGAGCAGCCCCCGAGGCGAGAGTGATACGACCGCAGTGGCTATACCCCATCTTTTTCAATAACGAAGCCATCGCCCTATTATTGCGATGCGTATCGATGCGAATATCAAAAACGCCATTTTCGACACATAGCTCCTCCGTATAGTGCAATATCTCCTTGGCAATACCTCTACCTCGGTATTCATTTGACACAGCAATGCGATGAACTACGGCGTATCGGTTTTCGTTCAGCCACCCTTTACCCACCACTCTGCTGTAGGTAGGTTCCCCATCGAACGACACCACAGCCGTAGCAGCCACAACTCCATTACACTCAATCAGATAGTTTGTGCCACCTAAAATATCACTCAATATCAGTTCACGAGTTGGATAACCATCTTGCCACTGGTCTACACCCTGCTCTTTAAGCCAATTTTGAGCATCGGCAACCAACGCCATAATATCATCCAAATCCGTTGCGACACCCTTGCGAAAACGGAGCAATTTGCGAACTCCTTTCAACTGCCTATCCAACTCCTTCTCACGACCGCCCGTAACACGATTCAATAGTGCGTGAAACTCGGCCGAGTGATTGTGATGCACCGTATGACACAACTCGTGCAACACAACAAACTCCTGAATATGCGCGGGCAACGTCATCAAAAAGAGCGAGAGTGAAAGATTGTTTCGCGACGTACAACACCCCCATTTCGAGCGTGTTGCGCGAATGGTAACACGTCCATACGAAAAGCCGTGTTGTCGTGCCAATCGCTCGATCATTGCCGGCAACACTCGCTTTGCCTCCCGACGCAATGCCTCAATCTGCTCAGGCGAATACTGCACAGAGGCTGCGCGCTTTGCCATTCTCTCTTTAGATTGCAACACCCACTCCACCTTCTGCTCTAAAAACTCCAACGCTTTGGCGGCTGAAACAGTGTAAGGAAATGACAACCACACCTCGCCCGTTGGTTTGACAGAGAGCAAAACGCGACGCGAAGTTCGTCGTTGTCGTAACAAAACCTCGCCAAGACGATGGTGTTTATATATCTTATCCATCAATTTAGATAAAGCAACGCAACGACCTATTCTCCAATTCGTTGGCGTACAACTTCAAACAGCATAATAGCGGCTGCTGCCGATACGTTCAGCGACTCGATTGCGCCAATCATTGGAATAGCAAGTTGCTCGTCGCACAACTTCAATACCTCCTTCGAAATACCGTTCTCCTCCGAACCCATAACGATTGCGGTAGGTTTGGTCAAATCGGCATCGTACATCAACTTGCGACTATGCTCGGTAGCAGCAACAATCTGGAAGCCATCCGCCTGCAACGACTTCAAAGTATTGCGAATTGAGCCTACACGTGCTACCGGAATGCGAGTCAAAGCACCCGCAGACGAACGAATAGAATCAGCATTTACCGGTGCCGAGTTTTTCAGCGACGAGATAATGCCGTGTGCTCCGGCACACTCTGCCGAACGAGCGATACCTCCGAAGTTGCGCACATCGGTTACATTGTCGAAAACAACGATTAGTGGCGTTTCATCCTCGGGGACGCGCTCCAAAATATCCTGCACCTCGACATAATCAATCGCAGCAATAACGGCGACTACGCCCTGATGATTGCCTCGAGTCATACGATTCAACTTCTCGACAGGCACCTCTTGATAGTGGCGACGATGACGGTAGCAAAGATCCTTCAAATCGGTCATCAGCTGACCCTCGGCACCCTTGCGGATATAAATCTTCTCAATCTGCTTGCCCGATTCGATAGCCTCGGCTACAGGGCGAATACCAAAAACGATATTTTCCATATTATTGTTGTTCAGTTATTTCCACTTCGTACGACGCCTTCTCCCACTCGTGCATCAAGTGGTCGTAGCGTCCCTTCAACTCATCGTACGCCTTATAATCATCGGCGTTATACTCCGTTGCTACGGCAAAGCGAGCATCGTATTCCGCAATCTTGCGCTCTACGTCCGCCAACTCAGCCTCTATCTGTTCCACGTTCTTACGCAGTTTGCGGAGCAACTTCTCCTGCTCTTTTTTCTGCTCGTAGGACAGTTTACCCGACGATTGTTCCTGCTTTGCTACCGCCACCACAGGTGCTTTACGCTCAATTTCGTGCAGATTTTCGAGTTTGCGCTTTTCGAGGAAGTAGTAGATACCTCCGAGATACTCTCGCACACCCCCATCTCTAAACTCGTAAACTTTATCAACTATACCGTCCAGAAACTCACGATCGTGCGAAACTACCACCACCGTACCATCAAACTTCTGCAAAGCAGTTTTGAGGATATCCTTCGAGCGCATATCCATATGGTTGGTAGGCTCATCGAGAATCAGCAAATTGTGAGGTTCGAGCATCATACGCGCCATAGCCAAACGCGAACGCTCGCCACCCGACAACACCTTAACCTTCTTATCGACATCTTCGCCTCGGAACAAAAAGGCTCCGAGAATATCGCGCAGACGAGTACGAATGTCGCCTACAGCAACTCTATCGAGCGTATCGTAAACCGTAAAGTCGCCATTCATCAAGTCGTCTTGATTCTGAGCATAGTAGCCGATACTAACGTTTGCGCCAATTTTTATCTCACCCTCCGACTGTTCCAACTCGCCAACGAGCATACGGGCAAACGTCGTCTTACCCTCGCCATTGCGACCCACGAGCGCAATTTTATCGCCCTTATGGATAGTGAACTCCGCACCAGAGAACACACGATGGTCGCCAAAGGCTTTGCCTACGCCCTTAATATCTGCGACAATCTGTCCGGAACGTGGTGCAGGCGGAAATTTTATATTCAGCGTTGCCAAATCCTCCTCTTCGACCTCAATGCGCTCCAACTTATCCAACTGCTTTATACGCGATTGCACCTGATTGGACTTTGTCGGCTTATAGCGGAATTTTTCGATAAACTCCTCGCTCTTTTCGATTAGTCGTTGTTGATTTTGATACGCTGCCAACTGCTGCGCTCTACGCTCGGCACGTAACGTAACAAACTGCGAATAAGGGACTTTGTAGTCGTAAATCTTGCCCAGCGAAAGTTCTATTGTGCGAGTGGTTACATTATCCAGGAAGGCTCGGTCGTGCGAAATCAAGAGCACCGCACCGTTGTAATTTTTAAGGTACTCCTCCAGCCACTGAATAGATTCGATATCGAGATGGTTTGTCGGCTCGTCGAGCAGAAATATCGACGGACGGCGCAAAAGCAACTTCGCCAACTCGATACGCATACGCCAACCTCCCGAGAACTCGCACGTTGGTTTGTCAAATTCATCACGTCGAAAGCCCAAACCTAGCAGCGTCTTTTCGATGTCAGCATCGCGAGTATCACCACCGAGGATATGATAGCGGTCGTTAGCATCGTTCAAGCGATGCAACAACTTCTCGTACTCCTCGCTTTCGTAGTCGGTACGCACGGCTATCTCTGCAGTCAGTCGCTCAATCTCCGCCTCCAACGCCAAAACCTCCTCGAATGCCTTTGCTGTTTCGGCTACGAGGGTGGTGGTATCCGCCACCTGCATCTGCTGCGGAAGGTAACCTATGGTGCAGTCGGCATTTTTGGTTACAGCACCCGAAGTGGGTTGCTGCAGACCTGCAATAAGTTTTAGAATTGTGGTTTTTCCTGCACCATTTTTGCCTACCAGACCAATGCGCTCCTTCGGATTGACGAGAAACGAAATCTCATCGAAGAGCGTCCAGCCGCCAAAACTTACAGAGAGATTATCTATCGAAATCATTATGCGTTCAAAATATCAATTATTGCCTGCTCGGGATTTGGCGCGCTGAATACCGCCGAGCCCGCGACTACGGCATCGCAACCTGCATCGAAAACCTCCTTTGCATTCTTTGCCGAGATACCGCCATCAATCTCAATCAAACAGTTGTAGCCCTTCTCGTCAATCTCTTTGCGCAACGCACGCACCTTATCGAGCGAAGCAGGCATAAACGACTGACCGCCAAAACCAGGCTCGACACTCATCACAAGCACTAAGTCCAACTCCGAGAGGTAGTCGAAAATTGCCTCGGCAGCAGTTGCCGGCTTGATGCTCACTCCCGCCTTTGCGCCAGCCGCCTTAATCTCGGCAATCGCAGCGCGGGGGTCAGCGCACGCCTCGTGATGAAAGGTTACATAGTCGGCTCCTGCCTCCACAAAACGCTTCACATACTTCTCTGGCTCAACAATCATCAGATGAACATCGAGCACCTTTGAGGTCGCCTTTCGCACAGGCTTCATCACAGGGAAACCGAACGAAATATTTGGCACAAATACGCCATCCATAACGTCGATATGCACCCACTCGGCTTGCGAGCGATCAATCATTTTGATATCTCGTTCGAGATTGCCAAAATCGGCTGAAAGTATCGAAGGAGCAACTATTCGTTTCATATAAGTATATACTATTTGGTGCAAAGATAATAAAAAGATGAGAGATGAGAGACGAAAGTCGAGAGATTTCCAAACTTTATCGAAATTATTTATTACATTTGCGCATAATTATAACTTAAAGCACTATGAAACTATCACAAATTACCACTCTTTTAGTTGCGACATTGTTTGCTTGCGCAACAGCTAATGCAGAGAAAATATCCTACTCCGTCGAGAAAATTTGGGATAACGGAATGCACAACGCCTTCACTTCGATGGTGAAGTTCAAGGGCGAGTACTACATATCCTTCCGAGAGGGAGAAACGCACATCTTCGACAAGAACGGTAACGCAGAGGGTAAAATCCGCATTCTCCACTCCAAAAACGGAAAAAATTGGAAAAATCTGCTTGCGATAGGTAAGGAGGGTTTTGACCTGCGCGACCCGAAGCTGTCGATAACGCCCGATGGTCGTCTGATGATAATCGTGGGCGGTTCCGTCTACCGAGACAGGCAGCTAAAAGAGATGATTCCGCACGTGATATTCAGCGAAGATGGCCGCAACTTCACTGCTCCACAACCCGTGAATATTGAGAAACCACACGGCACCAAGCGCGATTGGTTGTGGCGAGTAACCTGGCATAATGGTATAGGTTACACCACCAGTTACTACCGAGATAAATCAAATATAAAAGGACGACTCTTCTCGACAACTGATGGCATCAACTACAAGTATATCACCCCATTCGAGTTCGACGGCTATCCTAACGAAGCAACAGTTCGCTTCCTCAAAGATGGTCGCATGGCGATATTATTGCGTCGAGACCGAGGCGACCGCAAGGCGATGTGGGGAGTCAGCAAAAATGCAGAGTTTACCGAGTGGGAGTGGAAATCGATAGGCACATTTATCGGAGGTCCCGATTTTATAGTATTGGAAAGCGGCGATATCATTGCAGGCGGCCGCACCGAACTCGTCCGCAAAGCGCCCAAAACATCGCTATTCGTAGTTGACAAAAATTGGAATTTCGACCAAAAGCTGATTCTGCCTTCGGGTGGCGACACAAGCTACCCAAGTTTCATTGTCGTAGGCAACGAATTGTGGGTGAGTTACTACTCTACTCACGAGACAAAAAACGCTTCGATTTATTTAGCCAAGATTCCGCTTTCATTGCTTGGCGTGAGCAACAAATAATCAGCGTAATTTCTTGCGATAAAGCGATGTGTCGAGATCCTCAAAGCCTGCCCTCTCGAAGAGGTGTAGGCTTTGTTCATTTTGTGGCAAAATGGTAGCATAAAGGCTACGCACGCCAAGCGATTTAGCATACGAAATCAAAAGCTGTAAAGCCTCTGTACCAAAGCCTTTACGACGATTACCTAAATCAAAGATTAAGATTGAAACGAAAGCCTTTTGGCCGTCATATTCGGTGAGGTCTACTGCTCCCAACCGTTCGCTTTCGTGCGAGCAAATCATCAGGCGCAACTGCTCTGTTTCGGCGAGCGAATAGCGTTGTTGGTTCTCGACAAATTGCGCAACATCCTCGCGCGAATATTGCTCGTCGTAGATGCCATACAGCGCATCATTGTTAGCATTTTCCCACAAAAGTAGAGTGTCGATATCCGAAGAATCGACACTCCGCAAAATTATCTTTTCGCCCTTGATGTAAACCATACCGAGATTATAGCCCGATAACCGTATTACGCATCAACATTGCCACTCCCCAAGCATTCGCATTAGGGCCCAACTTCGACACTCGGAATTTGGTGTCTTTGTAGACCAAACTCAATGAGTATTTGTTAGTTGCAGACTTCAGTGGAAGCATTATATAGTCGCCCGCTGCCGCCAAATTGCCTCCGACAATAACGCTCTCGGGGTTGAATATGTTGATAAGGAATGCCACAGCCTTACCGACCTTCTCGCCCGCCTCCTCGATGAGTTCGATAGAGAGGTTGTCGTCATTACAAGCTGCATTCACGATATCGTTGATATGTATCTGCTCCTTCGCCTCGTAGCGTTTGCGGAGGATAGTATTTGCGCCGTTGCGCACCAAGTCGTTCATCTTCTCCTCGATAGCGATACCCGACACCTCGGTCTCGAGGCAACCCTTCTTACCGCAGAAGCAGATTTTCTCGTTATCGAAGAATGGAATATGTCCGAACTCGCCCGCAAAACCATTCTTTCCGTAGTAGAGTTTGCCGTCGCTCACAATACCGATTGCCACACCTAAACCGAGGTGGAGATAAATCACGTTACTCTCTGTCTTTGAGCGAGAAAAGTGATACTCGGCATAGCAACGAGCGCGAGTATCGTTCTCCACAAGCACGCGCAGCCCTACCCTGCTCTCAATAACCTCGCGCAACGACTCGTCGAGCGAAGTGAAGTAGTGGAATGAGCGTCCCTCCGAGGTGTTCACACGACCTACAATGCAGACTCCAAGTCCGAGGATATTGTTGCGCTCCACGCCACATCCGGCGACAAAATCAACGATATTGGTACAGATGGTATCGAGGCACGACTCCCTGTCGGAGAGTTCGAAGTCGTCGTACACCCTCTCGCAAACGAGATTATTCTGCATATCGGTAATCACACAAGTCATACTGTCACGACCAACGTGAACACCCGCAAAATAGAGCGTCGAGCAGGTCAAACCGTAGACATTCGGACGGCGACCGCCCGAGGTTTCAACCTTACCCAAATCTGAAACAATATTCTCATCGACCAACTCCTGAACGAGTTTTGTCATCGTAGGAATACTGATTTTCAACTCCTTAGTGAGTTCAGCGAGGGTAACCTCACCATTGGTCACCATATAAGCGAGAATGTTTCGCTTGATAAGATTATTCTTGTGCGACAGACCTTTATCGGTCGCCTGATTATTGAAAAAATCGATTAAAGAACTCATTATTCTCTGCTATTTTTTAACTAACCTAACGCAAAGATAATAAAAAAAGGCGAAGTAACCTCGCCTTTGTTAAAAAATTTTCAAAAGATTTTCATATTTTTCAAAAAGTACTCTTACTTTCGACCGCCGCATCTGCAGAAATTTTCGAAATAAGTCCCTGCAGAACTGCACCCGGGCCGAGTTCCACAAACTCCTCCACTCCATCTGCCATCATATTTTCGACTATCTGCGTCCAGCGCACCGGTGCCGTAAGTTGCGCTATCAAGTTCGATTTAATATCCTCGGGCGAGGTGTGTGGTTTTGCATCTACATTCTGATATATAGGGCAAGTCGGAGTAGCGAAATCAGCCTTCTCGATCGCCTCTGCCAACTCTTTGCGAGCAGGCTCCATCAGCGGAGAGTGAAATGCTCCACCAACAGGCAGTACCAAAGCACGACGCGCGCCCGCAGCCTTCAACTTTTCGCACGCCACATTCACCGCATCAACTGCACCAGAAATAACGAGTTGTCCCGGACAGTTATAGTTTGCTGCAACTACCACACCATCAATACCTTCGCAAATCTGCTCGATAGTTTCGTCAGGCAACCTCAACACCGCAGCCATAGTACCCGGCTCCATATCGCAAGCGCGCTGCATAGCCACCGCTCGTTTGGCGACAAGTTGCAAACCATCCTCGAACGACAAAGCCCCGGCAACCACCAACGCCGAGAACTCGCCGAGCGAGTGTCCAGCAACCGCCGAAGGCTCAACACCAAGCACCTTAGCCAGCACCACAGAGTGCAAAAACACCGCCGGTTGCGTAACTTTTGTTTGGCGCAAGTCCTCGTCCGAACCCTCGAACATAACATCGGTTATGCGAAAACCTAAAATCTCGTTCGCACGCTCAAACATCGCACGAGCCTCCTCGTTATTTTCGTAGAGTTCTCGTCCCATTCCGCGATACTGCGCACCTTGTCCTGGAAATACGTATGCCTTTTTCATTTCGTTAAATTCAAATTATCTTTGAAAACTTTGCAAATATAGCAAAAAAAGCGTAATTTTGTAGCAATTATAATAAAATTATAAAATTCAACTACTACTTATGAAACAAAAATTCTGTTTTTCAGTAGCCATCGTGGCTATGATTCTCTTTGCAGCCACAGCTTGTACGGTCAACGAACAGAACACTACAACAACCAACAAAATCAGCGTTCAAATATCGCAGATAGCGGCCTCTTCGACGGGTGTATCAATCTCGTGGATAGACGATAAAGGCGACAACAAAGAGTACTCGGTATCGGTTTATACCGATGCTGATTGCAAAGATCTCTATCAAGAGTACAATTTAACATTTGACTTGCAAGCAGATAAGAGATTCTCTATTCCTTACCTCGATTCAAGTCGTTCGTACTACATTGTGGTAGAGAACACGCCAACGGGCTACAAGTCCAACCCATTCGAAGTGTCGCTCTCGGCTACGCACGTTCGTAGTGAGGTCGTATCGCACAACTTCGACAATCTGTTCTGGGGATACGACTATATCAACTCGGCTCAAGGCGTTATATTGGACGATGAGATTAACAAGAGAACTTACATCGTCGACAATTTGACCAACGCCATAGCAGATTCCCAGCCGACAGACGACATTAACGAAAATGGTGGCGCAATATCCATATACAAGGAGTCGATGCGTAAGTTGATGGGCTTCGAGGGCTGGAGTAGCGAGAAGGCGTACATTATGCCTGGATACATAAAACTCGGTACAGCAAGCGGTGTTGGAGTCCTCACATCTCCTAAATTTGCTGCTCTCGATAGCGAAACTGTCAACATTGAGGTTAGTTTCAATGCTGCTATATTCTCGAGTACATTGAACGCCAACGGAGGCAAAATCAACCTCTCTATTATCAAGGGCGATGGCACAACGCTTATAAGCCACGACTTCAGCCTTAAAGGCATTAGTGGCAAGCCGTCGTGGAATAAATGTTCGCTTACAGTAGAGGGTGTTACAGCCGACTGCTACTGCGTAATCAAGACAGATAGCGCAGCAAAGCAGGCGTGTGTTGACAATCTCAAAATCGTACGTCAGCTCAATGTTCCGGAGGGTTACATCTACGGCTACACCTACGACAAAGCAACAGGCAAGCCAATCGGCGATGTTGCTGTCAGCGATGGTTTCACGGTCGTTGCAACCGACAAAGATGGTTTCTATATGATTAAGCCAAGCACAGATGCCTGGTATGTATTCTACTCCATTCCTGCAAACTGCGAGGTTGTGAAATATGTTCACGGCCCTAAGTTCTATACACGCATAACCAAGGACACCAAAGAGTATAACTTCGAATTGAAACTTCTGCCAGGCGGCAAGAAGGAGGAGAAGTTTGCTCTCCTAACATTTGCCGACCCACAGGTTTCGTCAAGCAGTGGTCTTAACCGATTTACAAAGGAGGCTATCCCGGCAATCAAGGCATATGCCAAAGAGTTGTCGGCAGAGATGCCGGTCTATGGTATCACTTTGGGCGATGTAATTTCGACCGGTACATCCGATGAAGACCATTTCAACCCTACCACTCGTGGCGACGCAACTCAATATATGGAGAAGATGCGCGAGGCGATGCGTCCAAGCACCGTAGGTTTCCCGATATTTCAGGTTATGGGTAACCACGACTGCAACTACTTCGGTGGAAATAACCCTCTTGTGCCAGATGCACAAAATAGCACTACAAACATAAAGGCACAGCGCGAGTTCGAAAGCACCTTTGGTCCTATCAACTACTCGTTCAATCGTGGCGATGTACATATCGTAGGTATGCGCGACATCTACTATACTACCAACTGGACAACCCGTAACTACCAAACCGGCTTCCTCAAAGAGCAATACGAGTGGTTGAAGCAAGACCTCGCACTTGTTCCAAAGGATAAGATGGTTGTATTGTGCGTACACATTCCACTCTTTGGCTCGGCAAGCAAGAGTGGCGAGAATGGCCACTACGTAAAGGAGGTACATCAACTTCTCAACCAGTTCAAAGAGGCTCACGTAATTTCGGGACACACCCACTATCAGCGCAATTTCATCCACACCACCTACAAAATTTACGAGCACAATATGGGTACCGTATGCGGAACGTGGTGGTCGTCGAATATCTGTGGCGATGGCACACCAAATGGTTACGGTGTATTCATCGGCGAGGGCAACACCTTCAGTGATTGGTACTATATGGGATATCACGAGGGTATGAATACTCGCAACGACCAATTACGCCTTCACCGTGGTAGCGCCATTACGGGTGCAGCACGTCAGTCTAAGGGAGATAAAAATGGTACTGGCTACTACGCTTACAACTTTGCCGACGACGTAATCATCGCGAATGTATATAACGCCGACAAAGATTGGGTTATCGAGGTTTACGAAAACGATGTTAAAACTGGCGAGATGAAGCAGATTGCAAGCAAGAGCGTCAGCTACGACAACTTGGTGGGCAACTACACAATGGACAGTCCTCGTCAGATAGCAAGCGGCACTGTTGCGCCATACGATATGTGGAGCGTTGGCATTCAGGTTGGCGAGCTGAATCGTGTTGGCTCGAATGGCAGCTGGATACAGTGTTACCACCTCTATCAGTACAAACTCAAGGATCCTAACGCAAAGGTTCGAGTTGTAGCAATAGACCGTTTCGGCAACCGATACTCGTCGGATAAATTTGTCGACTATCGCGACAACAAGATGGGCAAGAAACCTCAAAACTAAACATACAGAATGAAAAAAGTTTTAATAGTTCTGGCAATAGTCATCGCATTTTGCTCCTCCTGTCGCGTTGATGATCAAAACATAACACAACCAACAACGCCGACCGAGAGCAAGCTCTCGGTGATGCTACCTTCGGTTTCCCGTGTTTCGTTGGGTAATGCTTATGGCGAGAAATATCCACTTATCTGGAACGAAGAGGACAAAATTGTGGCGAATGGAGTTGTTTCGGAGTCGATAGAGATACAATCGTCCCAAAAGGCCATATTCTCGTTCGGCGAGAACGAGATTAAGTATCCGTGCAGCGTACTCTATCCTCACAATGCAGTAATTAATGGTGAAAATGCAAAGATTAACTTCCAATCCGAGCAACACCATATAGAAAACTCTTTCTCGGCAGGCAGTGTGCCATTATGCGCTTATGTCAAGAGTGAAACAGAGAATATTTCACTCACCGCGCTTACAGGTTTGCTTCGACTTAAGATGACAGCAAAGGCTGAAGGGGTACAGCTCAAGAGCATTTCCGTAATCTCGGAGAGTGGTAAGCGTCTATCTGGAGAGTTTTCGCTCTATACTCCTACGCTAAACCTTACGCCTACATCAAATTCGTCAGAGTCTATTACATACTATCTGCCAGAAGGCTACACCCTTTCGACCGAAGAAGTAAACACCTTCACAATTTCGGTACCTGCAACAAACCTCGGAACGTGTAAGGTTATATTCACATCGGAGAAGGGCGCACCAATGCAGATGAAGTGGCACGCCAACACTATCAAACCAAACTCTATCCACGAGCAACTGCCAATAACTTTCGAACAGAGTGCAACCGGAACACTACAACCTCTTTTGACCGAGGAGGATTCGTTCCGCCACTACTACTCTACCATTCGTGGTAGCGTATGCGAGAAGGATGGCACCCCGATTGCAAATGTTGCCGTTAGCGATGGCTTCACTGTGGTAACCACAAACGAGCAAGGCTACTACGAAATCGATATCTCTCAAGATGCAAGATATGTCTATATCTCGACACCGGAGGAGTATCAGATACCAACCAACAAGTACGGTTTGCCGTGCTTCTTCAAGAGCTATCCGGGATTCAGCGACAGATTTAACTTCACGCTGGAGCGCATACCTGGCGGAAAGGAGACAGAATTTTTGCTCTTTGGTTTTGCCGACCCTCAGGTAAGCAGAACAAAGCATATTGAGCGTTTCTCGACAGAGGTTGCTCCGGAGGTTAGTATGTATGCCGAAAATCTCGGAAAGCCACGATATGGCATCACTTTAGGAGATGTAATTTCGATGGGCTCGACCGATCTCACAAATACAATTCTACCTGCTATGCGAGATGCTATGCACGCAGACAAGATGGGTATGCCAGTATTTCAGGTTATGGGCAACCACGACAACTGCTATATGACAGCAAAGCATCCGGTTGCAGGTAATGACCTTCGCGAATTGAACCTGAATATACAGCGTATGTTCGAGGATACATTCGGACCTATCAACTACTCGTTCAATCGTGGCGATGCACACATCGTTGGTATGCGCGACATTCAGTGGGTACAGGGCGATGACGCATCTATCTACAAAACAGCCTTCTCGCAAGAGCAGTACGAGTGGTTAAAAGCCGATTTGGCCGTTGTTCCGAAGAACAAAGTTGTGGTATTGTGCGTTCATATTCCAATCTACAACAACGGCACTATCGGCGACGGCTCGTATCGTCAGGAGGTTTTGACTCTACTCGATGAATTTGCCGAAGCCCACGTCATTTCGGGACACACCCACTATATGCGCAACTACGACCATACACTCGCGAGTGGTTCATCGCACAAGATTTACGAACACGCACAAGCTGCGGTAAATGGCGCAAGTTGGACAAGCAACATCAATGGCGACGGTGTGCCAAATGGATATGGCGTATACCACTTTGACGGCAACACCATCAAGGATTGGTACTACAAGGGCTATGCCGAAGGTATGGACTCACGCGACTACCAGATACGTCTATATCGTGGTAATGCTATTACCGGTGCTGAAATCCCTGCCAACGACCCTAACACGAACGGCACAAAGGGCTACTATCAGTTTGGTTACAGCGACGACATTCTTCTGGCAAACGTATTTAACTCCGATACGGCGTGGAAGGTAGAAGTCTACGAGAATGGAGAGTATTCGGGCAAGATGACAAGTTTGTCGAAATATCACTTCTCGGTACCATACGAGGAACTCATCGGTAGCTACACCTATAGCGACCCTAAGCGCGTACCCGACGGCAGAGAGTGTGCGTGCGACTTCTGGGCGGTAGGAATTCTTTGCGGACACCTCGGAATGAACAACGGAGGTTTGTACTACAAGCACAACTACCAGATGTGGAAATATCAGCTGAAAGATAAGAATGCGAAGGTTGAGGTTCGAGCAACAGACCGCAAAGGCAACGTCTATAAATGTTCGAAAATCACAAGCGGAACAGATATGACCTACGCTTTGCACATCGCACAGTAAATTTGAATAACATCGTATAAAAGATATTGAATTATGGGAAACAAAATCAATGATCCTATTGCAAGATTGATGGGTTTGCGTTACAAGTCGCACCCTTGGCACGGTATTGAGGTAGGCGAAAAAGCTCCCGAAGTGATTACCGCATTTATCGAAATGGTACCAACCGACACCGTAAAATATGAGTTGGACAAGGTTAGCGGATATCTGAAAATTGACCGTCCACAGAAATACTCGAATGTTATCCCTGCACTCTATGGCTTTGTTCCGCAGAGTTTTTGCGGCGAGAGCGTTGCCGAGTACTGTATGCAGCAGAGTGGCCGCACCGAGATTGTAGGTGATGGCGACCCACTCGATATTTGCGTATTGACCGAGCGCGATATCGCTCACGGCGACATCATCGTAAATGTTCGTCCAATCGGTGGCTTCCGTATGCTTGACGGCAATGAGGCAGACGATAAAATTATTGCCGTGTTGCGCCACGACGTAACCTACAGCGGCTACAACGACATTTCGGAGTTGCCAAAGGGTGTTATCAACCGTCTGAAGCACTACTTCCTCACCTATAAGGATATGCCGGATTCGGAGCCACAGAAGAAGAAGGTGGAGATAACCGACGTATTTGGTCGCGAGGAGGCGTACGAAATTATCTCACGCTCGTTGGAGGATTACAAGAACCACTTCAACGGTTTGGACGAGATTTTGCGCCACGTATAATCATCTCAAAGGAGAAAAAGTATGTCAGTAGAGAGCAAAGTTAGAGCCGTAACTACGCTACGACTCAAAGAGATGAAGGATAGAGGCGAAAAAATTTCGATGCTCACCTCGTACGACTATTCGATGGCAAAAATTGTTGATGGCGCAGGCGTTGATGTAATTCTCGTGGGCGACTCGGCAGCAAATGTTATGGCGGGTTGGGAGACTACTCTACCTATCACGCTCGACCAAATGATCTACCACGCATCGTCGGTAGTTCGTGCTGTCGAGCGCGCATTGGTTGTATGCGATATGCCATTCGGAACATATCAAGGCGACTCGCAAGCGGCACTCGACTCGGCTATCCGCATTATGAAGGAGACTGGTGCTGACGCCGTAAAGATGGAGGGCGGAGAGGAAATTATCGACTCTGTAAAGCGTATTTTGACCGCAGGTATTCCAGTTATGGGACACCTCGGACTCACACCGCAATCAATTCATAAGTTCGGTACATACAGCGTTCGCGCCAAGGAGGAAGCCGAGGCAGAGAAATTGGTACGCGATGCAAAGTTGCTGGAGGAGGTAGGTTGCTTTGCAATCGTTTTGGAGAAGATTCCTGCTGCATTGGCAGAGCGAGTGTCGAAGGAGTTGTCTATCCCAACGATTGGCATCGGCGCAGGTGGTGCTTGCGATGGACAGGTATTGGTTGTACACGATATGCTCGGCATAAACAAGGGCTTTTCGCCACGCTTCTTGCGTCGTTACGCCGACCTTCACACCATTATGAGCGAGGCTATTTCGCACTACGTAGAGGATGTAAAGTCGTGCGACTTCCCAAACGAGAAGGAGCAATACTAAACAAACGAAAAACGAACGCCGAGCAGATTGCTCGGCGTTTTGTATAACACTACTCTACCCCTCCGGCGAATAGATGGCGAGCCAATTCGCTCACAGTATTTATTCGAGCAACTTCGATGCCCTTAATCTTCTTGGTCGGCAACGAGGCGTAACCCGAAACGACAATTTTCTTAAAGCCCAATCGCGCCGCCTCGCTGATGCGCTGCTCGGTGCGTGGTGCAGGGCGAACCTCACCCGACAGACCAATCTCGCCAGCGAGCGCCAACCCCTCGTTTATTGGGCGGTCGAAATACGACGACAGCACCGCCGCCACAACAGCCAAATCTAAGCCTGTATCCGACACCTTAAAGCCTCCTGCAAAGTTCAGGAATACGTCTTTCTGGAACATCTTCAACCCCACGCGCTTCTCCAAAATTGCCAAGAGCATATTCATTCGGCGCGAGTCGTAGCCCGTAGCGTTGCGCTGCGGAGTGCCGTACGCCGCAGTTCCGACCAACGCTTGCACCTCCAACAGATATGGGCGAATGCCGTCTACCGTAGCCGCTACGGCAATGCCCGAGAGTGGCTCGTCGTAGTGCGAAAGAAGCACCTCCGAAGGATTTTCGACCGAACGCAGCCCCTTTTCGAGCATCTCAAACACTCCAATCTCGAAGGTTGCACCGAAGCGGTTTTTGATACCTCGCAAGATGCGATAGGTGTTGTTTCCATCACCCTCGAACTGCAACACCACATCAACAATATGCTCCAACACCTTCGGGCCTGCAATCGTTCCCTCCTTGGTGATATGCCCAATTATAAATATAGGTGTACCACTACCCTTCGCGTACTTCAACAGCGTAGAGGCGCACTCACGAATCTGTGACACACTACCAGCCGAGGCATCGACCAAGTCGGTGTAGATGGTCTGAATAGAATCGACAACCACCATATCGGGCTTTATCGCCTCGCATTGAGCAATGATATTCTCGAGTAGCGTCTCGGTGTAGACCACGCACTCCTCGTTGTGAATGCCGAGTCGCTCGGCGCGCATCTTAATCTGCTCTGCCGACTCCTCGCCCGACACATAGAGCGTGCGTAAGCCGTTATCTGCCAACGCAAGTTGCAGGGAAAGGGTCGATTTGCCAATACCCGGCTCGCCACCCACAAGTATCACCGAGCCCGGCACCAAACCACCGCCCAGCACGCGATTGACCTCGCTCTGACCTACATCTATGCGCTTTGTTTCGCCTGTCTTGATATCCTGCACGCGCTGTGGCTTCGCCTTCGGCACTGCCGACGACGTTACTGCCGCAGCCACCGAACTACCCTTCTTCGCCACAACCAATTCGTCGAACGAGTTCCACGCCGAACACGAAGGACACTTTCCGAGCCACTTCGGTGCGTCGTAACCGCACTCACGACAAACGTATGCTTTCTTTGCCTCTGCCATAATCTTTTTGCTTTTAGCCATTGGCTCTTAGCCATTAGCTTTTACATATTGTCATTCCGAAGGAGCGGAGCGACTGTGGGAATCTCCCTCTTTTTATTTTAATTACAATAATGGAGATTGCCACGGCTTGTACCAAGCCTCGCAATGACGGTTTATTTATCTTTCTGCAAAATTAAAAATTTTTGCGCACAATTCCACAACTCTCGAAAATAATTTCTAAATTTGTAATTGCAATCGCAAGGTTGCAGACATATCGAAAGTGTTTTTCGTGTTGTTCTTGGTAGAGAATCTGACAGTTTTCAATGAGAAGGAACGGCGAATAGCACTCATTTCTTGTATAGTTATGTGGCTATACGCATTTCTGCGTACCCCATACTATTCAAGTGTGGGGCTTTATATCGTTTATCTTCTCAAAGGTTTTGTCAGAACCTTCTATCAAATAAACGAAAATCAACCTCACACTTTCTTTTTGTAGAAACCGCACATTCGGGGTTGGTGAGCAAAATGAGGAAACTATGGATTTCAAGGAGACTATTAAAGATTTATCAGAACGCATAATTGCTTATAAAGACCTATTGCATAATGAAGAGCAAACGAAAGACGCTTTGATTAAGCCGTTTGTTCGTTTCTTAATGGGATATGATTGTTCGAATCCATTGGAGGTTAAGGCTGAAATGCATTGTGATGTAGGGATAAAGAAAGGTGAGAAAGTCGATTACTGCATATTGAATAATGGTGAGCCTATTATTTTGATAGAATGCAAGCGTTATGGCGAAAATCTATCTACTCACTACAATCAGTTATTTCGATATTTTAGTGTATCCGAAGCAAAGTTTGCGATTTTAACCAATGGTATTACATATCAATTTTTTACAGACCTTGTAAAACCAAATATAATGGATGAAAAGCCATTTATAGAGATTGATCTCACAAATATCGAAGATTGGCAAATAGATGAAATTCAGAAATTTCACAAGTCTGTCTTTGATGCTGAGCGTATTCGGAATGCTGCAAGAAAACGCAAAGATACGGAAGACTTGGCTACTAGATTAAAGAACACAATCAAAAGCGAACTCCACTCTCCTTCTGAAGATTTAGTGAATTTCTTTATAGAAAAAGTTTGTGGAAAAGAACTTTCGCAAGAACTCTTTGTATATTTTTCAGAAGTAGTGAAACGACACTTTGTTGATTTAATTGCGGACAAATCAAATGTTGCTACAACTCACCCTCAACACGATATTGGTACCAACAGACATAGGATTACAACTTCTTCGGGAAAAGACAAGTCACAATATGCTATTAATGGTAAAGGCAAGTATTCTAAAAGAAGAATGGTTGAAGCTGTAATTAATCTATATGTTAAACAGCACCCAAATATAACTGTTAAAGAATTAAAGAGTTTATTTGACTTTAATAAAAATTCTAGGTTAAAAGTGATTAAATATAGAGAAGAGGTGGGTGATTTATCTCGAGTTTTTGAGTCAAGATTGCCAACCAATGAAGTTTTCTATATAGACAATCAATGGGGTAATAGTATCCAGGGTGGAAGATTCGAGAGTTTTATCTCACATGTCAATACAAACATCGAAGGGATCACCATCACTAAAATAGAGTAATAAATGAGAACAAATCTTACGGGCGGTATAACCTCTTTTGTAGTATTTTTTGTTATGCTTGCTCTAATTGTAGAGAATATTGCTGCTATATTGGGACTTATAGGAATTGTTGCAGCGGTGGCTATATTGATTATTGTTGCGAAGAATAGTGATAAACAGGAGAAACTCCAACAACAAAAAGCCTACAAGGAGTATGTACAAAAGAGGGAACAGCAAAAGATTGAATCTACCCAGTCGAAAGTAGATAATGCGTTAGAACTCTTAACCGAGAAGCACGGAGCACCTGACAGAGTTATACGGCCTAATGACCTAAAGGATTATGGTTACTTTGCACTATTTGTTAATCATAAAGTCATCTATATCAATGATATCGCATTTCCATTTGCCGACATTGCATCATATAAATTAGTCGATAATT
This sequence comes from Alistipes sp., assembly GCA_045653565.1. Classification (GTDB taxonomy): domain Bacteria; phylum Bacteroidota; class Bacteroidia; order Bacteroidales; family Rikenellaceae; genus Alistipes. Next base: position 43,683 of record JAZOMA010000033.1, on the reverse strand, counting down.
GCCAAATTACCAAAGGAAACATCAGTGGAAGTGTTACAACATCAGCCGACACAAAAGATGTTGTAATCAGCAGTTTGGCTGGCGATTTTTGGGGAGGTAAGACGGGCGCTATTATAGGTGGTGCTACTGCACAAAAACATTCATCGGTAAACCTTACGCAAAACAATGATACTCTCGTTCACGATTACACTTTGCTAATCAATTTGAAAGGTATCAATCGAGAAGGTGTTGAGATGCATATCGGCGATGATTGGCGATTAGCCGCAGAGTTAGAACACCTATTCGACCAAATAATTAAAGAGAGCAACCCTCCTATGCCATAAGCATTGAAAACGATACTCGGCATAGGGAGTATAGGGAATTTAATGAGAATAGAAAAAAGCCGAGCAGATCTGCTCGGCTCTCTCTAACGACTCTAACGCCACTACTTAAATAGTTTGTAAATATCGTTTCCGTTCGCAAAGAGGACAAGTGCCAAAATCAGTGCCATACCTATATACTGCGCAATCTCCAGTACCTTATCGCTGACCTTACGGCCTGTAATCATCTCCCAGAAGGTGAACATCATATGTCCGCCATCGAGTCCCGGAATTGGAATGATATTCATCACCGCTAAGATAATCGAAAGGAACGCCGTCATCGACCAGAACTGATGCCAATTCCACTCCGACGGAAATATGTTTCCGATAGAGATAAAGCCTCCAACCTGCTTGTAGAGTCCATTGTCTGGCTTTACAATAAGCACCAACTGATCCCAATAGCTCTTAATCGTGCGTGCAGTCAATCGAGCGCCCGCACCGAACGACTCAAAGAAGCCATACTCCTCGCTACGCACATCAAAGAATGGTGCGGTGATAACTCCCAACTCGCCATTCTCGTTGAGCGTAACGTTTATATTGACAGGCTCATCGCCGCGCAAAATCTGCAACTCGACGCTCTTGCCCTTCAACTCTTTGAAACGTGGCAAGAAGTAGTTTATATAGCGTAACTCCTCGCCATTAAGGCCTACGATATGATCGCCCTTCTGTAGTCCAGCCTCGGCGGTTGTCGCCAATCGTACACTATCAACCACAAATGGCATCAACGGCTCGCAGAGGTACTCTGTTTCGAGTGTCGCATCGCTACGGATAGCATTCAGCACTTCGTTATTGAGGATGAAGGTGTGATGCTCGCCATCGCGAACAACCTCAACCTCGCACTCCTCCTTTGCGAGAAAAATCTTTGGACGAATAGCGGCAACATCAACAATCGGCTCGCCTCCTATGGCAAGTATGCGATCGCCATCTTTGAAGCCCAACTGCTCGGCACTCTGGCTAAACTCATAGCCATAGACCATATCCTCGTTGGCGATATACTTCTTGCCATACGAAAAGCTGATGCCGCAGTAGATGAAGAATGCCAAAATCACATTCATCGTAACGCCTGCAGCCAAAACCAAAAAGCGTTGCCACGCAGGTTTTGCGCGATACTCCCAAGGTTGTGGTGGCTGTGCCATCTGCTCCTTATCCATACTCTCGTCGACCATACCTGCAATTTTGCAGTAGCCACCCAGTGGCAACCAGCCCAAACCGTACTCCGTATCGCCCCACTTCTTCTTCCAAAGCGAGAAGCCCCAATCGAAGAAGATGTAGAACTTCTCGACACGAATTTTGAAGATTCGCGCCACAATAAAGTGTCCGAACTCGTGAACCGCCACCAACAGCGTGAGGCTCATAAAAAATTGTAGAACTTTTACCAAAACATCCATATCTATTACTTTAATTCTTATTTCTCTTTAATGCACCCGTTGCTCTATCTAACGGTAATATGGTAGCAATATTGTTTCTTCTCGCGCTTAACATAACAACGACCCTCTTTGCGAAGTTCGTGAACGCTCTTTGCCAGTGCCAGACGCAACTGATAGACATCGCGCGGACGCAACGGATCTTGATCGAAACGCACATACGAGATATCGATAGTTGTGCCGTTGCAGTGACACGACGAGGTGGAGGCGTTGCCATTCACGCGTCGCAGTTTCTTGACATCCTCCTCGGTACGCAGAACACTTGTTACCACAAATCGCACCTTCGACTCGGTCTTCTCCTGAAACCTGTCGGCTATATCGTTGAGCAACATCTCGACCTTCGGCACCACATAAGGCGCAGAGTGGGTCAACTCACGCACTACATACTTTGAGTTTGTCTCAATCTTTACCAACTTATCGTCCCTGCGTAGTTTCTTGTACTGCTCCTCAACAACGGCACGCGAGGAGAATGGGGATAGACCATTAGCCAGAGCTGCTTGCTTCTGTACATCCTGCATATCGTTAAACGAACGTTCGTAGGTTGACACCTTGCCGGCTGCGGGCTTGAAGGTATCGATTTTATCAACCGAGAGCGCAATGCGAGATTCGATATGAGGAGTTACCTTGTAGGTTATTAACGACAATATAAGTGGTAGCAGTTGTAGTAGCAGTGTGTGACATAGAAACACGTGGATACCTCGCTTCAGCGACCCTATGAATCTGAACGAAAAGAATAGGTAGACACCTATCAATGCGTAGAGAATAAGCCACCAGACTATATGTATCTGAATAACTCTATAAGCATAGCGCAACGCAAACACCGAGATACACAGCGCAACGGCCGTTATCGTGTAGTAGACACTCTTAAAAATCAGTTTGTCTTTCTGAATCTGCATCTCGTCGCGTATATTAAAGTTTCAGAAATTCTCGTGCCAAGGCTCTCGACTCGGCGTCAATCTCGGCATACTCCTGCAGTTGTGGCATTGCTACAAATTGAGCCTTCGTAAGAGCATACTCTATTGCTCCCACAATATCGTTGTAGCGGCATCTGCCCTTCAAAAACGCCTCTACGGCGACCTCGTTTGCTCCATTCATCGTAGCCGCCGACGAGCCACCTCGACGCAAACAATCGTAGGCAATCGAGAGTGCAGGAAAACGATCGTGATCAACTTCGTGGAAGGTCAGCGACGAGTTCTTCACGAAGTCGAAAGGTGCTGTATCGCGGACCGCACGATATGGATACATCAGCGCCAAACTGATAGGCGTACGCATATCCGGCTCGCCCATCTGCGCCTTGACCGAGCCATCCTCGAACTCCACCATCGAGTGAATAATTGATTCGGGATGCACCACAACATCAATCTTTTCGGCTGGTGTGCCAAACAACCAATGCGCCTCGATAACCTCGAATCCCTTATTTACGAGTGTAGCAGAGTCTATCGTAATCTTTGCTCCCATATTCCAACGAGGATGACAAAGTGCCTGCTCGGCTGTTATATCTGCCAGTTTTTCCTTCGGAACGTTGCGTAATGCACCTCCGCTACAGGTAATTATGAGGCGGCGCAATGGCGAATTTTCGCCTATAAGACACTGAAATATAGCCGAATGCTCCGAGTCGATAGGCAATATTGGGGCTTTATTTTCGATTGCCATAGGCATAATCGTCGCACCTCCAACGACCAACGTCTCCTTGTTGGCGAGGGCTATGCGCTTATGTGCCTGTATGGCGCGAGCCGTAGGCACCAAACCCGAATAGCCAACCAGTGCATTGACCACCACATCGCAATTACTTGCCGAAGCAACTGCAGCAATAGAATCGTCACCCGCAAAGACCTTTATTGGATATGGCTCCAACGCTTTGCGAAGCGGCTCGTAGTAGTTCTCGTCGCCAATAACCACCGTATCGACATCGAAGGCGATAGCTTGCTCTGCCAGGCATTGCCAGTTACGGTTGGCAGTGAGCGATGTAACCTCGAATTTGTCAGGGTTTTCGCGCACGATATCGAGAGTCTGGACTCCGATAGAGCCTGTTGAGCCGAGTATGGAAAGACGCTGTTTCATCATTTAGTGTTTCTTTTATTGTAACCCTCTAAAAGAGGATGTAGAGTTCGGGGTTGACAGCCCTACCCTCACGCCAAAGTTCGAATTCGAGCATAGATTTATCATCGTTGCCACCTGCATAGCCTATGGTCTGTCCGCTATGAACTCGACTACCGCGCTCAGCAAACGAAACCGACAGATTGCGATAGATTGACAGATAGTTGTCCTTGTGCTGTACGACTATACTATGCGCTGCCGATGGCGACCACTCACTTGCAACCACCACTCCGTCCGCCACAGCCTGCACCTGTGCATCCTTAGTTCCGTTAATGCGTACACCTCGTAGGCTGTTGGAGTTGAAACGATCCGAGATAATGCCATACATTGGAGCAACAGCGTTTAGAGTATTCTCGATTATAGAGTTGTTTTTCGCCTTATTTAGACGATATTGGCTATCGTTCTCAATCTTATGACGGAGCATCGAATCGGCTGTAGAAGGGGCTACAAAGCCCTTATTGCGATGCAGCGAGTCGCTCTTTGCAGATTGTGTGATTGGAGTTTTGCCGCTTACCACAAGTATACGACTTTCGTTATACATCAGCAGATCGTTCATCTTGCGCTCCAATGAATCGAGGCGTACGATATTACGCATCAGCATCTCGCGCGAACGCCCAGCGTGAGTGCGGTAACCCGGCATTACGTCCAACAACGGAGTGTATGCCACCAACAATAGCAGCACTCCGAACACGAGTGTCACTATGGCGATGACGATAGCCGTAAACGTTACAGGCGAAAGGTCGGCGTGCCAACGCTCCTCGCCACTATTTTCGACCGAGATGCGACGTTTGCGTGTGATATTGCCAAACCACGAACCTATGCTCTTGAAAACTCCCATTTTTCGCAAAAATATATTTAACTCGGTAAAGGTACGAATAATTTTTAAATTATTCTCTCTTGTGAGTAGCAAAATTAACTCTGTTTGTTTTTTAGAACATTTTTACTACCTTTGTGAAGACAAAATACAAACTCTCTTCATCAGATGAAAACCAAGAATTTAATCATTGCGATTATTGCTCTGCTCGGCTTCGGCATTTTGCCGGCAGAAGCAGCAAAAAAGACAATCACAGGAACAGTTACTTGTGGCGGCGAAGGCGTTGAAGGTGTGATAGTTACCGACGGTGTAAATATGACCACGACAGACGAGAAGGGCGCATACGCTCTTCCTACAAAGGTCAAAGACCCACACTGCCAGTTTGTGCATATTTCTATCCCTTCTGGATATGAAGTTGAGCGCATAGGCAACGCTCCGCAATTTTTTAAGCGCGTGGACCCAAGCAAGAAAAAGCAGTCGTTCGATTTCCGTCTATCTAAGGTTAACCAAAGCACATACACCCTTTTAACCATTGCCGATTCACACGTCTGCGGAGGAGTAAACAAACGCGGTCACAAGGATGACAGAGAGCGTTATTGCTCGACGCTTGTACCTATGCTGAACGAGCGTGCAACAAAGAGCAAAGGACCGGTATATATGTTATCGCTCGGCGATATGACACAGACTGGTTCTCGACCAGGTTGGAAAGGTCGCACCACAGGCTACTCGCTGGCTGATTATATGGCAGATACAAAGGTTGACTTTCCTATATTCAACGTAGTGGGCAACCACGACCACAACCACGCTCCGAAGGGCGAAACCTTCAACGACGAAACGGTCTATCTCTCACGCGCCGACTACCATCGCGATCTTGGTCCAGAGTACTACTCGTTCACGATAGGTCGTGACCACTATGTTGTGGTAGACAACACCTTCGTCATCACAAAGGATTCGGGCCCTACAACAGACCCAAATGCAACAAAGGGTTACTGGATAAAACTATGTAAGTATCAGCGAGATTGGCTCGCAAAAGATATTGCTGCATTGGACAAAAGCAAGATTGATAGAGTTGTCATTGCAGCACACTGCGGTCTGTTCGGCTATTCGGGAAAGAAGCACCAGATGGATTTGGACGAAATTCTCGATATAGTGAATGGCTATGAGGTTATTGCTCTGATTGGACACCACCACGCCGACCATACTCTAAAAAAGAGTATCAACGGTAAACCATTTTACCAATTTATGCACCCTTCGGCTGCGGGAACTGCGTGGTACACATACGACAACTGCAACGGCTCGCCAGCAGCCATTGCCGAGTACACCATCCACAATAGTAAGTGGAGCCGTACATATGTTCCGTATGGTGACAACAAGGGTGTTGCATATCGTGTTTATGACAACAGAGCGCACAAATGGCACTACCCTATCACTTCGCGCACAGGCTCGAAGAACAACTACGGCATAGAGCAAATGGAGGCTGCACCCGACGACAAACCCGCAATTATTGTGAATGTTTGGGGTGCCTACACCTGCAAATTCACAGAGAGTAGCGGAGGCAAAGGCAAAAGCGCAAAGCGTTGTTTTGACCTTCAATTCCGTGATTGGTACTGGGAAACATACCGTCGAAGCGAAGCAGGCGAACTGCCTGAAGGCGAGCGTCTTTACAAGGCTAATTGGCAGACTCCAAAGCGCAGTTACCACATTTGGAGATACACCCCAGCCGACCCTGATGCTACAATAAAGGTCGTAGCAAAGGACGCCTTTGGCAATATCGTAGCAGAATTCGAGGCTCACGCCAAATAGCACTTCAGACTCTACCAACACCCACTAAGGAGAGGAAATTTTTGGTTTCCTCTCTTTTATTTTGGAAAATGGCGAAAAATATCTATCTTTGTGAGTATTTTATACTCAACAGACAAAAAACAATTTCAATTTCTAACTATAAAACAATTTCAGATTATGGTAAAACCTACTCTTTTGGTGCTTGCCGCAGGTATGGGCTCGCGCTATGGTTCGTTGAAGCAGATGGACGGTGTTGGTCCTAACGGCGAAGCAATTATCGACTATTCGATTTATGACGCTATTCGCGCTGGTTTCGGTAAGGTGGTATTCGTTATCCGCCACTCTTTCGAGAAGGAGTTCAAGGAGATGTTCTCGCCAGAGCGTTTCGGTGGCAAAATTGCTGTTGACTACGTATTTCAGGAGTTAGACTACTTGCCAGAGGGATTCTCGGTACCAGAGGGTCGTGAGAAGCCTTGGGGAACAAACCACGCAGTAATGCAGGGTGCAACGGCTGTTCACGAGCCATTTGCAGTTATCAACGCTGACGACTTCTACGGCACCGACGCTTATCGCGTAATGGGCGAGTATCTCTCGCAGTTGGATGGCGCAAAGGGTCAGTACGCAATGGTTGGCTACGAGGTTAACAAGACTTTGTCGGACAATGGTACTGTTTCGCGTGGTGTTTGCACCATCGACGAGAACCGCTTCCTCACCTCGATGGTTGAGCGCACTAAGATTGAGCGCAACGCAGAGGGTACAATCGTATTCCACGACCTCGGCACCGATGAGCCTCTCGAGGAGAACACTCCAGTTTCGATGAACTTCTTTGGCTTCACACCTGATTACTTCGCTCACTCGGAGGAGGAGTTTAAGAACTTCCTCGCTTCTGACGACGTGAAGACCAACCTCAAAGCTGAATTCTTCATTCCGTTGATGGTAAACAAGCTCGTTGGTAACGGCACTGCCAAGTTGAAGGTTCTCGAGACCACTGCACAGTGGTTTGGCGTAACCTACAAGGAGGATAAGCCTATGTTGGTTGCCAAGATCGAGAAGTTGATTGAGGAGGGTGTATATCCACGCGATTTGTGGAAATAGTAATACTGCAAGCATTAGGGGTTGTAGGGCGTAAATTGTCCTATTGCCCCTATGCTAATTTTTAATTTTGAATTTTCGAATGAACAGAGAAGTAAGAGTTCGCTTTGCGCCAAGCCCTACGGGTCCACTCCACATTGGAGGTGTGCGCACAGCGTTATACAACTACCTCTTTGCACGACGCAATGGCGGTAAGATGATTCTCAGAATTGAGGATACCGATTCGCAGCGCTTTGTGCCAGGTGCAGAGGAGTATATTATCGAGTCGCTCAAGTGGTGTGGCATCGAGATTGACGAAGGTGTTGGTGTTGGCGGTCCTCACGCACCATATCGTCAGAGCGAGCGACGCGAATTGTATTTGAAGTACGCCACACAACTCGTCGAGGCTGGATGGGCTTACTACGCCTTCGATAGTGCCGAGGAGTTGGATACTCTTCGTAAGGAGTACGAGAGCCGAGGCGAGACCTTCGCCTACAACTATAAAGTGCGTACTACCCTTCCGACATCGCTCTCTTTGTCGAAGGAGGAGGTAGAGGAGCGCATCGCACGTGGCGACATCTGGGTTATCCGTTTCAAGATGCCAGAGAACGAGGTTGTTAAGATGCACGATTTGATTCGTGGCGACGTGGAGGTTAACACCTCTACACTCGACGATAAGGTGCTTTATAAGTCGGTTGATGCACTGCCTACATACCACTTGGCAAATATCGTGGATGATCATTTGATGGAGATTTCGCACGTTATTCGTGGCGAGGAGTGGTTGCCATCGTTGCCATTGCACTACCTCTTGTATCGTGCATTTGGCTGGACCGACACTCAACCCGAGTTCGCACACCTTCCACTGTTGTTGAAGCCTACGGGTGGTGGTAAGTTGTCGAAGCGCGACGGCGACAAGATGGGTTTCCCTGTATTTCCACTCCATTGGGTGTCGCCAACAACGGGCGAGACTGCACGTGGCTATCGTGAGGACGGCTACTTTGCCGAGGCATTTATAAATATGTTGGCCCTCTTGGGCTGGAACCCCGGTACCGAGCAGGAGATTTTCTCTATGCAGGAGTTGATTGAAGCCTTCTCGTTGGATAGAGTTTCGAAGGCGGGCGCACGCTTCCAACCTGATAAGGCAAAGTGGTTCAACGCACAGTATATGCACCGCAAGAGTGCCGAGGAGTTGAGCGCAATCTATCAGCCTATTCTCAAGGAGCACGGCATCGAGGTATCGGACGAGGTTGCCGGCAAAGCTGCGTTCATTATGAAGGAGCGTGCCACATTCGTTAGCGATTTGTGGGATTTGACCTCATATTTCTTCGTTGCTCCAACCGAATACGAGGAGAAGCAGTTGAAGAAGTATTGGAAGGGCGAGAACCCTGCTCGTTTGGCAGAGTTGCGCGAGGTTTTGGCACAGATTGACGACTTCTCGTTGGAGAATACCGAGCAGATTGTTCACGCTTGGATTACCGAGAAGGAGTATGGTATGGGGCAGATTATGAATACTTTGCGTTTGGCGTTGGTAGGTGCTGGCAAGGGTCCTGGTATGTACGACGTAACATCGTTCATCGGTAAGGAGGAGTGTTTGAAGCGTATCGACTACCTCATAGCAAACGTGAAGCCAATAGAATAAACCTTCAAAAACAGACTACTATGACTATAGAACAAAACGTATGGGGAGCAACCCCAGAGGGCGAAGCGATAATCATCTACACGATGAAGAATGCGCTGGGTAGCGAGGTGCAACTCACAAACGTGGGTGCTGCTATCGTATCGGTGAAGTATGCCGACCGCAACGGAAATATCGACGACGTAGTACTCGGCTACCGTGACCCAATGAGTTACTTTGGCGATGGTGCTGCAAGTGGCAAATCGGTTGGTCGCGTTGCAAACCGCATCGCAAACGGCATTATGACCATCGAGGGCGTGGAGTACCGCCTCGAGATTAACAATGGTCCAAACCACCTTCACGGTGGCACGAAGGGCTACGCCAATCGTTTGTGGGAGTCGCGCGTGGAGACCAACCGCGTGGTATTCTCGCTCGTATCGGAGGATGGCGATCAGGGTTATCCGCACGAGTTGAGCGTAGAGGCTATCTACGACTTCGACGACGAGAACAACCTCGAGATTACCTACCTTGCAAAGAGCGATGGCACAACGCCTGTAAACCTCACCAACCACGTATATTGGAACTTGGCGGGCGAGTCGAGTGGCGAGACAATCTTCGACCACGAGTTGAAACTCAACGCAAAGTATGTCTTGGAGGCTAACGAGGTGCAGATTCCTACGGGCAAATTGCTCGAAATGAAGGGTTCGGCACAGGATTTCACCGATTGGAACCGTCTTGGCAAGGATATCGGCTCGATTTTCAACCATATTGATTTGTTCCGTGGTCACGACCACTTCTTCGTGGTTGATGGCTGGCAGAAGAACATTCTCGGCGAGGTTGGCGAGTTGCGCTGCGAGAAGACCGGCCGTTTGGTTAAGGTCTTGTCGTCGCAACCGGGCTGTATGGTCTATACTGGCAACTGGCTGTCGGGTGGCTGCCCTATCACAAAGTCGGGCACGCGCTACCAGGACTACGCAGGTGTTGCAATCGAGTGTCAGGTACACCCTAACGCCATTAACGAGCCTTCGTTCCCTTCGATTCTCTTGCACGAGGGCGAGTTGTACTGCAATAAAATTGTGTTCCAACTCCGCACCTACTAATCACTCATAAGGCAGGAGTTCTGCTCCTGCCTTATTCCCTTTTCTCTCTTTTTAGAGCCTCCCCACTCTCCCCTCTTTGCATAACACGCAATAAACGCTGAAATATGAGAAGAATTGTTATTACTTTTTTGTTTGCACTCATTGCCATAGTTGCAACAGCACAAAACAACACCGTAGTTATCAAAGGTTTTGTGCGTGATGCTGATGACAGGGCATTAGTGGGCGTATTGATTCGCGCTATCGACGAGGAGTCGGCAACCGTTTCGACACAGGGAGGCGCCTTCGAGTTGAGAGTTTCGTCCTATTGCCGTCGCGTAAAGGCTTCGTTGGAGGGTTACGTTGATGCCGAGGCGGAGATTGACGGCTCTATCATTCTGTTCCGACTCAAAGAGGACAAGAAGGCAGGAAAAGCCGAAATGTCCGCAGCCAAGAAGGAGGTTTCGGCAAAGAAAAGAGAGGAGCGCGACCTCGCACGTAAAGGTCGTTGGTTTGCCTCGTTCAGCCTCGCTATGCCTACAATCAAAGAGCCCGGCAACCTTGCCTATGGCTTTATGGTGGGTTGGGGCAGTAATAAAGTAATTGGAGGATATACCAAAGGCGTATTCGGTGGTGATATGGATATAGATGCCTATTCGGACGACGTTATAAACTCTACCGATGGTTGCTTTGGCGCAATGCGCTACTATGATACACCGGTACGCTCACGCTATAACGCCCTGACTGCTGGTGTATTGGTGCGTACGGCTTGCCCACTCCACATCTATGCAGGTGTGGGAACATCGTGGCGAAAGGTGTTCTATGGCGATGCCATATCGGGCAAGCCATACTACATTTCGGATATGAGTGCGCCAAAGATTGCCGTCGATATGGGCCTTATGTGGAAGATGAAGTGGTTTAATGTTGCAGTGGGTAGCATCTACACGCCAAAAATTGGTTTTGCGGGCAACATTAGTGTTGGTGTCTGTTTCTAAAAGGTTGAGCGTATGAAAAGGTTTCTTATATATATTATGGTATGCGTGGCTGCAATGCCACTATTCTCGTGCGAGGACTTAACGCCCGAGTTCTATCAGAACACACCCGTGATAGAGGATGTAAAATTCCAGTTCGCATTCATCGAACACGACCGTATAGAGTTGCGCACAACTCTCTCCCTCGACAAGAACTACGGTTACGAGATTTTGGCGGATGTAGGCAAGTTTAAGGAGAACTATTTTACGGTGTCCAAAAATTTGGACGACACCTATTTTTGCGCCTTCGACATCTACCTCAACGATTTCGACCAAGTAGATTATGCCAAAGGTAAATTGGTATTTAACAATTTGAATATCGTCATAAGGTCGCGCGATGGCATAGGCGTGGAGTTGGCGACCTACTCCACCAATGTTTTATCGCTCACCTTAAAACCGAGCATAACGATGACCAAAGTTACACGTGATGGAAGATACTATCGCGACGATACACAAAACCCGTTAAGCACCGATTACACAGGCTATTTCACTGTTACAGGAGCTATATTTTTCAGAGAATTATACACCTATCGAATTGGTAGTAGTTGGAATAATCCGGGTAAGGGCTTTACGATATATGATTATAAAGAGAATACTGAGAGCCACTACCAAACCGCAATCGGGCACGGATACAATTTTTCCTCAACTCTCTACAACCAGTTCAGAGGTATGTTGTGCGATGGTAAAACCGAGATTGTAGCCGACAAGACAATACGACTATCGGGAACAGGCGATGGCTGGGTAACAGTTGATTTGGTATCGTCGGTAACCGTGCCTTCGACTCGCAGTGGCGCGGGCAGTGGCGAGTGCATCGCAGTACCAATAGAGCAAAAGAGTGGCGACACACCGAAGGTAAACTATGTCTATACCATCGAGCCGACGGTGATTACATTGAATCCGACCAAATAAAACAGAGAATTACAAAACTACTCTCTACTAACTACTCACTAAAAAAGCCAATGGTTAACTGCTAATAACCATTGGCTTTTTGCACACTATTTGTATAAGAGAGTTTCGTAACACTTATATATAAATAGTATGCATCAATCTATCACAATCTATGCGAAGGGGGACGCGAAGTTTGCCCTCTCGCAACCTCACGAATTGAACAAACTCAATCCGAAGGAGCTATTGCTCTACTCTACTGCGCTATGTGCAGGTCTTACCGTGCAATCAATCGCCGCGAAAGAGCGTGTAGAGTTGTTGAAACTCGAAATTGAGATGTCGGGCGACCTCGACACCGAGAAGGTGGAGGGCAAGAGTCAGTTTATCTCGTTTGCAATCGCCTATAATGTTGAGTGTAAGCATATCGACGAGCAATCGAAGGTGTCGCACGCCATACGACTCGCCACCGAGAAGTACTGCGGTGGTTTGGCTATGTTGCGCAAAATAGCACCCGTATCGCACTCCATTTCGATCGTGAGCATCGAGGAGAAATAAAAAAGGAGTTAGGCATCACCGCCTAACTCCTAACTCCTAACTCCTATATCCTAACTCTACTTAAGGTATTCGTTTAGTACGTGTGCCAGGCGATAGGCGCAGCGCATAGTCTGTCCCTCCGAGATTTTGCGATAACCAATAAGGAACTCCTTATCGATATGGTCGCCCGGCTGAATCTTGTCGTAGATAGGGCGGCAACGCTTGCCTGCATCCGAAGCCCAATCGTTCAATGTACCACGACAAATCTTGGCGCGCTGCTTGGCGGAGTATTTATCGAGTTTTTGGCGAAACTTCTCGTAATCCTCGTTGAATTCGGGGTGTAGCACGAGCAGCGACTCGCCATCCCATACTGCGTGATATGAGGTTTTCTTGCCCTCGTATGCAATACGCATCTGGTCGCGCTTGCGGTCGTTCGGAGCCACTGGTTCGAAGCAATCTTCGAACTCGGTGTAGTATATGTGCGACGGGCAGTGCATATCCTCTATCATATGGATAACATATTTGAGGTTTACAACCATAGCCGAGTCGGTCATTGTGCGGTGGTTACGCAGATTTTCAATACACTTCTCGAGGTTTGGCAACATATCGCCACTACCTATCGAGGAGCGTTTGTCGCTTACACGGAACTTCTCGTCCACTACCATATGGTGCCAACGCAACGACGGACGCCACGCCTGAGCCTTTGCGTGATCGGGGTGGTTCTTGCGACGTATTGGGCGACGAATCTCGTCCATCCAGCAACTATGCTCCACCATCGGTGAGCCGAGATACTTTTCGACCTTCACCTTAACCTCGGGGTCGAGGTGTTTGTCGGCTGTATAGGTTATAAAGTTGTGCGCCCAACGTCCCCACGCCATAGCCTCATTGATGGTCGTGAGCGAAAGAATGGCTGCCAACACAAGACAAACTCTCTTCATACTTATGTTTATTAGGTTTATTTACGACAAAATTATGCTTTTTGTGCGATATAAGCAATAAAAAGGGGTGAAATTTATTTTGAGTTTGCAAGAAATGCACTATCTTTGCAACGTTATTGTGAGGCACAAAACAGATATTAAATATTGGTTGCTTAGATGCTGCCCGTATAACCATTGGTCGTTCGGCCGATGACAAATCGCAAAATTCACATTTATGGAAGATTTGATTGCTATTCAAAGCAAGAGCGTTGCCGAGTTGCGCGAAATCGCAAAGGTGCTTGGCATTACAGATGAAAAACTATCCAAGAAGGAGTTGGTAGAAAAGATTGTAGCCGTTGCCCAAGGCGAGACTACGACAACTCCCGAGGAGACTACTCCACCGACCGACACCCCTGCGCCACAACGACGCAAACGCACCCGTTTGAGTGCTGTTAGAGTTGAGACAAACCGTCCAACCAGCGCAGTTGTCGAGAGCGAAGAGGTGGTAGAGATTAAACCTGGAAAGATTTTAGACGAGGTAAAGGTGGCAGAGCCTACCCTACCTCTCGTAGAAGAGAAAACGGCCACCGAGCCAAAACGACGCGGTCGTAAGCCAAAGAGTGCGGTCAATGAGGATGCTAAAGTAGTCACAGAGCCGGCATCACCAGCGACTACCGAAGTCACTGCAGCAGAACCCGCTAATAGCGAGGAGCCAATCGTCGAAAAGCCTATCACGAAGGATGACTTCAAGGCGGAGGTGTATGGCGAGGGTGTTTTGGAGATTATTCCAGACGGATATGGTTTTCTCCGCTCGGCCGACTACAACTACCTCAACTCTCCAGACGATATCTATGTTTCGCCTTCGCAAATCAAACTCTTTGGCCTGAAGGCTGGCGACACCGTAACCGGTGTTATCCGTCCACCAAAGGAGGGCGAGCGTTATTTCCCACTCGTGCGAGTGATGAAGGTTAATGGTTTGGAGCCTAACTTCGTACGCGACCGAGTGCAGTTCGAGTATCTCACACCACTCTTTCCGAGCGAGAAGTTCAACCTTACGGGTGCAGGACACAACTCTATGACAAACCGTATTGTCGATCTGTTCTCGCCTATCGGCAAGGGACAGCGTGCGCTCATCGTAGCACAGCCAAAGACCGGTAAGACGATGATTTTGCAGAGCCTTGCCAACGCCATCGCCGACAATCACCCCGAGGTTTATATGATTGTATTGCTCATCGACGAGCGACCTGAGGAGGTTACCGAAATGGCTCGCCACGTCAAAGCCGAGGTTGTTTCATCGACCTTCGATGAGCAGGCATCGCGACACGTAAAGGTTGCCGAGATGGTACTCGAGAAGGCAAAGCGTATGGTTGAGTGCGGACACGATGTAGTGATTCTGTTGGATTCGATAACCCGCTTGGCACGCGCTTACAACTCTGTTCAGCCTGCGTCGGGCAAGGTATTGTCGGGAGGTGTCGATGCAAACGCACTCCACAAGCCAAAGCGTTTCTTCGGCGCAGCACGTAACACCGAGGAGAAGGGCTCACTTACAATCATCGCTACCGCACTTATCGAGACTGGTTCAAAGATGGACGAGGTTATTTTCGAGGAGTTCAAAGGCACGGGTAATATGGAGTTGCAGTTGGATCGTCGCATAGCCAACAAGCGTATCTATCCTGCTGTGGATGTTGTAGCATCCAGCACCAGACGCGAGGATTTGTTGCTCTCGCGCGAGATGATGCAGCGCACGTGGGTACTCCGCAAATACCTCTCGGAGATGACTCCTGTCGAGGCTATGGAGTTCCTCGAAAAGCAGATGACACTTACCCGTACAAACGAGGAGTTCCTCGCCACTATGAACCAATAAAACGGAGAATCAATTATGAAGAAGGCTATAATTGTAATTATCGCTCTATTCTCTGCCCTTCAATCGTTTGGCTGGGGACAGAAAGGACACGATGTAGTGGCTTATATCGCTGAATGCAACCTTACACCCGAAGCATATCAGAAGGTTGTAAAGAGGTTGGATAACCACTCGCTCGTATACGTTGCAAATTGGTTGGACAACGCCAGTTACACCGACCAGTATCGCTACACAAAGACGTGGCACTACGCCAATGTCGATGAGGGTTACACCTACGCTACAATGCCAAAGAACGAGAAGGGCGACGTTGTAAGCGGTATCAACCTCTGCATTGCCGAGATTAAGAGCGGAAAACTCTCTGCTGAGCAGGAGAGCGCGCGACTCAAGATGTTGATTCACCTTGTTGGCGATGTTCACTGCCCTATGCACGCAGGTCGTTTGAGCGACAGAGGTGGTAACAATGTGATTGTCAAGTTCTTCAACAATGACATCAAGTTGCACAAACTCTGGGACTCGGAGTTGGTCGAGGCTGCTCACAAATGGAGCTATACGGAGTGGGAACAGCAACTCAACCGCTACTGCACCGACGAGCAGAAAAAGGAGTTATCCAAGGGCGAAGCGGTAGATTGGCTCAACCAAAGCCACGCCATAGCCACAGAGATATATAAAGTCTCGCCCGAAAAGAGCAAACTCTATTATGATTACATAACCTACTACACCCCTGTAATCGAGAAGCAGTTGCTCGCTGGAGGCTTACGTTTGGCGAAGATACTCAACGAATTATACGATTAGAGAAATTAAATATAACCCTAAAATCGAAGGTGATTGAGGAAATTTTGTGCGTTGCGCAGTGACGGAAAACGGAGCATACTTAGCGTATGTGAGTATTTACGGCGCAAGTAAGGTTCAAAATTTACCAATCAGAACGATTTTCAAACAAATAAGTAGAAACTTATGGCATTACAATGTGGAATCGTAGGTTTGCCAAATGTTGGTAAATCGACACTTTTCAACTGTTTGTCGAACGCAAAGGCACAGTCGGCAAACTTCCCTTTCTGCACCATCGAACCAAACGTTGGTATCATTACCGTACCCGATGAGCGATTGGTCAAATTGGCAGAGATAGACAACCCTAAAAGAGTTATCCCCACAACCATCGAAATCGTTGATATTGCGGGACTTGTGAAGGGTGCATCGCGAGGCGAAGGACTTGGAAATAAGTTCCTCGCCAACATCCGCAACACAAACGCAATCATTCACGTTTTGCGCTGTTTCGACAACGACAACATCACCCACGTAGATGGCACCGTAGACCCCGTTCGCGATAAGGGAATTATCGATACTGAGTTGCAGTTGAAGGATCTCGAAACCGTCGAAAATCGCATCGCAAAGGTGGCTAAACAGGCACAGACCGGTGGCGACAAAATCGCAAAGCGTCAGTACGATATATTGGTACGCTATAAGGAGGTTTTGGAGCAGGGTTTGTGCGCTCGTACGCTCGAACTCGATAAGGAGGAGAAGAAGGTTGTTAGTGATCTCAACCTTCTGACTGACAAACCAGTACTCTATGTTTGCAACGTAGACGAGGCGAGTGCCGTAACGGGTAATGCTCACACCGAGGCTGTAAAGGCAGCCATCGCCAACGAGAATGCCGAGATGCTTATCGTAGCAGCCGCTACCGAGGCTGATATTGCAGAGTTGGAGACCTACGAGGAGCGTCAGATGTTCTTGGAGGATATGGGTTTGGAGGAGTCGGGCGTAAACCGCTTGATTAAGGCGGCGTATCGTCTGCTCAACCTCGAAACATTCTTCACTACCGGAGCCGACGAGTCGCGCGCTTGGACCTACTCGCGTGGCACCAAAGCACCACAGGCGGCTGGAGTTATCCATACCGATTTCGAGAAGGGCTTTATTCGTGCCGAGGTTATAAAGTATGCTGATTATGTGGCACTTGGCTCGGAGAAGGCTTGCCGCGATGCTGGTAAAATCGGCATCGAGGGCAAAGAGTACGTTGTAGAGGACGGCGATATAATGCACTTCTTGTTCAACGTTTAACAGAAAATACGTTCTGATTAATAAGACCAATGGGGTTACACCTGTTGGTCTTATTTATTTTCTGCTCATTTCTGTTCATTCTCTATCCAAAAGTGTTATTTTTCTGACCATTATAGCGTTTTATAAATAAAAATTTATAACTTTGCGGAGTTTTAGCAGATATAAAATATGATTACACTCTCTACCTACAACACATTTCTTGCCATTATGGCAATCGTAGCGTTGTTTGTATTTATCGCATTGCACTTTGTAAAGGCAGGATACGGCTATCTCTACAACCCAAAATTTGGTTTTCCTATCCCGAACAAAGTAGCTTGGGTTTTGATGGAGGCTCCCGTATTCGTAGCAATGTGGATACTTTGGTGGAAGGCTGGTATGCCAACCGAGATTGCTCCACTGGTGCTATTCTCGATTATCCAGATTCACTACTTCCAGCGTTCATTCATCTTTCCGCTCTTATTGCGCGGAAACTCGAAGATGCCTGTTACGATTATGCTCATGGGCGCAACCTTCAATACCTTGAATGCTTGTATGCAGGGTGGCTGGTTGTTCTACTTTGCACCAAAAGATTACTACGCAGATTGGTTCTGCAAACCATACATCTACATCGGCGTTGCCGTTTGGTTGTTCGGTTTCATCACCAACTTGCATTCAGACTACATCATTCGCCACTTGCGTAAGCCGGGCGACAAGAAGCACTACATTCCTCACGGAGGTATGTTCCGCTACGTATCGTCGGCAAACTACTTTGGCGAGTTTATGGAGTGGGTAGGCTACGCTATCGCATCGTGGTCGGTGGCAGGTGTCGTATTTGCGTGGTGGACATTCGCAAACCTCGCTCCTCGCGCAGGCGATTTGCGCAAGCGCTACGAGAGCGAGTTTGGCGAGGAGTTCACAAAACTCAACCGCAAGAGCATCATTCCGTTTATCTATTAAAAGAAACTCAAAGCAAAAATAAATATGGCAGAGAAGAAGGATCTAAAAGAGTCGAAACTCTTTACCCCTTACAAACTCAACGAGCACATTACTCTTCGCAACCGCACCATTCGTTCGGCTGCATTCGAGTCGATGGGCGAGGATTTCAATCCAACCCAGAAGTTGAAGGATTATCACGTTAGCGTGGCACGAGGTGGTGTCGGTATGACCACACTCGCTTACGCGTCCATCAACCGCAGCGGTGTTTCGTTCAACTCGCAGTTGTGGCTGCGCGACGAAGTTATCGAGCCGCTTAAGGATATCACCGATGCAATTCACGCCGAGGGTGCAGCTGCAGGTATTCAGATTGGTCACTGCGGCAATATGACGCACTGGTCGACAGCAGGTAGTTTCCCAGTTTCTGCATCGCACGGCTTCAACCTCTACTCCCCTACTTTCCACCGACGTATGTCGTACAAGGAGATCGAGCAGACTGCGAAGGATTTCGGTAAAGCAGTATTGCTCGCTCACGAGTCGGGCTTCGATAGCGTAGAGGTACACGCCGGACACGGCTACCTCATTTCGCAGTTCCTCTCGCCGTGGACCAACCGTCGTCGCGATGAGTTCGGAGGCTCGTTGGAGAACCGTATGCGCTTTATGAAGATGTGTTTGACCGAGGTTATGGAGGCTGCCGCAAAGACAGGTACCGCAGTTCTGGTTAAGCACAATATGGAGGACGGCTTCAAGAGCGGTATTCAGATTCCGGAGAGCATCGAGATTGCAAAGGAGATTGAGAAGTTCAACGTAAATGGTATTGTACTCTCGTCGGGCTTCGTATCGCGCGCACCTATGGCAGTTATGCGCGGTCGCATCCCTACAAAGACTATGAGTTACTATATGGGTTGGAACGAGTGGTTGCAGAAGATTGTAGTCGACTTGTTCGGTCATTGGATGATTAAGGACTATAAGTTCGAGGAGTGCTTCTTCTTGGAGAATGCAAAGAAATTCCGCGAAGCGTTGAAGGGTCCGCTCGTATATGTGGGTGGTATCGTTTCGCGCGAGGGCATCGAGAAGGTTTTGGACGCAGGTTTCGAGATGGTGCAGATGGCGCGTTGCTTGATTAACGACCCGGCCTTCGTAAATAAGATGAAGGAGGGCGACATAACTACTCGTTCGGGTTGCGACCACCGCGACTACTGCATTGCACGTATGTACTCGAAGGATATGCAGTGTTGCCACAACTGCCAGGAGCATATTCCGGACAAGGTTTGGAAGGAACTTGCCAAAATCGACTAACAATGTGTAGAAAGCATAAAATCGAAAGAGGTAGCAAACTTGCACTCGTTACGGGTGCTTCGACGGGCATCGGTCGTCAGTATGCCGAGCAACTGGCAGAGATTGGCTACAACCTCATCATCGTAAGTCGCACCGAGTCGGCATTGCAGACCGCAGCAGAGGAGATTGAGAAGGCTCACGGCGTTAAGGTCGTTGTAAAAGCGATGGACTTGGCTGTTGAAGGTGCAGCAGAGGGGCTTTTCAACTGGTGCAAGAGCGAGGGTCACATTGTTGATGTACTGATTAACAATGCCGGAATGTTCTCGTTCTGCGATATGGTAAACACACCTATTGAACGAGTTAAGCGCACCATAACACTTCACGACATCACCTACACCGTTTTGTGCCAGCTCTTTGGTTACGATATGGCGGAGCGTGGCGGAGGCTACATCCTTAATATGTCGTCATTTTCGGTGTGGATGCCATTCCCTGGCTTAGCGTTGTATAGTGCATCAAAGGCTTATACGAAGTCTTTCTCGGTGGCATTTGCTAAGGAGATTCGCGAAAAGAATGTGTGGGTTACGGCTGTCTGCCCTGCAGGTATCGCAACCGACCTCTATGGTTTGACAAAGAAGTGGCAAGGCATAGGCTTGAAGTTGCACGCGCTCTCCACCCCGGCCTTCTGCGCTCGTCGTGGCTTAAACTCATTGTGGCGTAAGCGCAAGTGCATCGTTCCGGATTGGTGGTGCAAGGCATTTATTCCAATCTGTACTACCCTACCGCGTTTCGCATTGAATTGGCTCCGCAACTTCACAATGAAATGGCAGAAATAGAAGAAGAGCAACCTCGAAAGGTTGCTCTTCTTGCTTTTAGCCCTTAGCCATTAGCGATTAGCATTTTTTATTTGTCGATCTCGACAGTCAATGCAGGGTGCTTGTCGCCTACGGTCCACATATTGTCAACTGTGAACTTAGGGTTGTTGTACTTGCCTGTATCCTTATTCTTACCGAAGTTTACACGTATCGACTGGAATGGGTTGAGCGTATAGACGCTCTTGCCACGACGAAGAATAAATGGCACTGAGCAGTGGTTTGTGAGCTGGAATGCGCGGTGGTCCTTCTTCTCGTTAACTGCAATAACCTTGCAATCAACAGCAGCATTGAAGAACTCCTCCAACCACATCTGCTCACCAACGAGGTGATTGTGCGAGTAGCCGATAGTACGACGCTTCAAAAGCGCATCCTTAATAGCCTTCTCGGTGCACTCCTTAGCCAGAATAAAGGTCATAGTGCGGAAAATCTCGCCACCACGTGGGTAGTACTGTGCCGAAGTACGATGGCAATCGGTATTAGCAAATATTGTGAGATTCTCGTTTACGCAACGGTCAACCATCTGCGGATAGAGGGTCGAGCCATTGACAACCTCGATACCGTCAACCAACTTCTGAGCATAAATCTGCTCTTGCTCCGGACTCTTATCCATAGTCTTACGACGCCAACCTGGGTGGTTGTGGATAATAATAGCACCCTGGCTTTTAGCCTCCTTAAGACTCTCGATGATGTCCGGCTTGGCAACATCGGTGATATCCTTCAAGAAGAAGGCGTTGTACTCGCCAATAGTGCGTGCGTTACGCCAAATCTCTGTGCCACGAACAACCATAACCGGAATCTCCTCTTTCTCAACGTAAGAGCGAGCCTCGTCGTAAGTTGCATCGAGGTCGCAATAGATTGGAGTTGTGTGGTCGGTCTTGTGGCCTGCACCACCACGAATATACTCGTATGGCTTACCGTCCGGATTGTATGGCGCGTGAGCACGCAACATAAACTTCTCGTACGAGCGAAGTTCGAGGTGGTCGGTGATAGCGATGATATCCAAACCATCGTACCAAGCCTCACGAACACGCTCGCGAGGAGTAACCTCGCCATCCGAGTAGATGGTGTGAACGTGGAAGTCGCCCTTGTAGATGTTGAAGCCCTTCACCTGTGGCAAGATAATCTCGGTGCGATGAGCAGGCTGATTGTAGAGGCGAATGCCTGTTGCGCCCTTCGTTGGCTGATGAACAGCCTGAGCCATAGCAGCAGATGCACATAATGCAACCGACGCTAAAAGTAAAAAGAATCGTTTCATAGTTTTAATTAATATATAGGTGTTAATTTGAGTACAAATATACAAATTTTTTGTACATTTGCACTATTAAAGGTATAAAATTATCGAAGACGAAAGAGAGATAACCGCCTGTTTTACGGGACATCGCACCTACGATGGCAGTCGCAATCGCGAGTTGGAGGTTGCGATAAGGAGGTTGTACGCCAAAGGGTACCGCATATTTCTTTGCGGTATGGCGGTAGGTTTCGACCTCGCCGCTGCCGAGATGGCACTCTCGCTGCGAGATGAATTGAAGGGGTTGCGGTTGGTTGCTGTAGTTCCGTTCGAGAGTGTTGAACGCAAATTTCCGCCTGCCGAGCGCGAAGTTTTCGACCACGTAATAAGAGAAGCCGACGAGGCTATAGCGTTGGCAAAGCACTACTCCGTAAGCGTTTATGCAGCACGCAACAACTTTTTGGTTGATAACTCCTCTGCCGTTATCGCATACTTCGACGGAACGAAGGGAGGCACAGCATACACCGTGCAACGTGCTACAAAAAGTCTGCACCACATTATCAACATATACAACGATCCTCAACTACGACTTTGGGATAATAATTAATAAACAAAACAGGATATGAGAGCATTAATAATCACATTGACGGTGGCTATGTTTCCACTGTTTGCAAGCAAGACCGAGCGTTTTGTAAGGCACTACAAGCAGTTCACAACCGAATTTACCGAGAACTATCCGACCTACGACTCGGACGATCGTGACTCGGTGCGTATCCAGTATCGCGTTTTGCGAGAGAAGGCAAAGGAGTTCGAGCCGGAGATGACCAATGCCGAGCGTGCCGAGATTGATAGTTGCAACTACAAAATCAACGCCGTAATGATTAAGGAGAGTGCCGGAAACGCTGCCAACAAAGTGGGTAACTTTTTGAACGAAGTTGCTGGCACCATCAAAGAGGTTCTCAAAACAGAGTAGCGCACAAACTGAAAGTTTTCACTCTCGGTAGTACCACTTTTCAGTTTATTTTGCTATCTTTGTGCTGAAATTTGATATTTTTCTAATTCAAAAACATAAAAACACTATGAAAGAAGCTATTGCAATTCTTACAGGTGGCGGTCCTGCTCCTGGTATGAATACCGTTGTAGGCAGCGTTGCCAAAACTTTCCTTGCAAAAGGTTACCGCGTTATCGGTTTGCACCACGGTTATTCGGGTTTGTTCAATCCAAACCCACGTTTCGAGGATTTGGACTTCTTCAAGTCTGACTTCATCTTCAACCAGGGTGGTTCGTACCTCACTATGAGCCGTTTCAAGCCAACCGATGCAGATTTCGAGAACAACTTCAACCTCTCGTTCTTCACCGAGAACAACATTAAGTTGCTCGTAACCGTAGGTGGTGATGACACCGCTTCGACAGCGAACCGCATCGCTAAGTTCTTGGAGGCTAAGCAGTACCCTATCGCTAACATCCACGTTCCAAAGACCATCGACAACGACCTTCCACTCCCTGCAGGTTCGCCAACTTTCGGCTACCAGTCGGCAAAGGAGGGTGGTACCGTTATCGGTCGTGCCGTTTACAACGACGCTCGCACTTCGGCTAACTGGTTTGTAGTTGCTGCTATGGGTCGTTCGGCAGGTCACCTCGCATTCGGTATTGGCTCGGCTTGCCACTACCCTATGATTGTTATCCCTGAGATGTTCAACAAGACCGAGATCACCGTTGAGAAGATTGTAAACTTGGTTGTTTCGTCTATCATCAAGCGTAAGTTGATGGGTGTTGAGTATGGCGTTGCAATGATTTCGGAGGGTGTGTTCCACGCTCTTTCGGACGAGGAGATTGCAAAGTCGGGCGTTCACTTCACATACGACGACCACGGTCACCCAGAGTTAGGTAAGGTTTCGAAGGCTCACATCTTCAACGAGATGTTGGAGGCTAAACTTAAGGAGTTGAAAATCAAGGTTAAGTCACGTCCGGTAGAGATTGGTTACGAGGTTCGTTGCCAGACCCCTATCGCATACGACTTGGTATACTGCTCGGAGTTGGGTATGGGCGTTTACAAACTCTTCTCGGAGGGTAAGACCGGCTGTATGGTTTACATCTCGCAGGATGGTTTCGTTTCGCCACTCTACTTGAAGGATTTGCAGGACCCAACAACCGGAAAGATTCCGCCACGTCTTGTAAATATCGAGTCGGATAAGATTCAGCAGGTTATCAACAACGTAATGCACTACGTAACCGAGGCTGACTACGAGGCTGCGAAGGAGTATGTTGCAAACCCAGAGGCTTACGACTTCCGTAAGATTTTGAACTGGTAAGAGAATACAACTCTCAAAAAAAATGCTCGAAGGTGTTTAACTTTCGAGCATTTTTTGTATCTTTGTCTATGGTAAAGAAAATATCATAGATATTTTTGCCAAAAACCGACAACTTAAAACTAACTAACACACCATGAAAAAGACTCTCTTGATCTTTGCTATTTTGGGTAGCAGCGTCTTCATCGCCAATGCACAGAGCGATCTCGACAAAGTACCACACAGGGTGCAGACTTGCCCAAAAATCAGTGCTGAACGCACCGAAATCATCCTGCCACAGGTGAATGGTTACAACATCTACAAGGGCGATTTCCACACCCACACAATGTATTCGGATGCTCGCGTCAGTCCGAAAGGCCGTGTTATGGAGGCGTGGTGCGACGGTCTTGATATTCTCGCCATCACCGACCACTACGAGGCGCGAGAAAACGAGAAGAACCTATTGAAGGTGCTCGCTCCGTATAGCGAGGACGGCAAACCGAAAAAGGCTCTTTGGGCTGCGCCATACTCGAAGCCAAAGGATGGCTCCGATCCAGGTATTATGGCCGATTTCAACGCTATCCACCAGGAGGCTGTAAGCGAAAACAAATGGGCTGGATACAACCTATTGCTCATCAAGGGCTGTGAGTTTGGTCGCAACACCAAAGATAAGGGCCACTACAACGCACTCTTTGTCAAAGACCTCAATTCACTCTACGCCTACGACTTGGAGGAGTCGTTCCGCAAAGTCAAGGAGCAGGGTGGCTTTGTCATCCACAACCACCCATCGTACGGACGACCTAAGGGCTCGACCGATAAGAGCGAGTGGGACGAGATGGTTTACAGCGAGGGATTGATTAGAGGTGTGGAGGTTGCCAATGGTTATAACTTCTACCCTCGAATGGTGCGTCGTTGCATCGAGGAGAAGTTGGCTATGTTTGGCAACACCGACGAGCATCGTTTTACAACCTACCGATTTGGCTCGCGCGATGTATTCCGCACAATGACACTCATCTTTGCAAAGGAGTGCACCGAGGAGGCCATCAAAGAGGCTATTCTCGACTGTCGCACCCTTGTATATTCGGGAGGTTGCGTGATTGGCGAGGAGCAGTTGCTCAATGACTTCCTTAACGCCTCTATCCACTGCCAACTGGTGAAAGAGAACAAGAAGAGTGGAAGCCGTAGCTACACGCTTACAAATATGAGTTCGTTTGGCTACAAGCTACGCCGTGGTAGAACCATCTGCGAGTTGGGGCCTTTCAACACAATTACCGTTTCGTTCGATAAGGACAAGGAGGGCAAGAAAATCAAGGCTCCTAAATTCCGCGTGGAGAATATGTGGATAATGGACTACAAGCACCCTACTATCGAGATTGCCGTTGATAATAAATAGAGATTAAAAAAACTAACCATACTATTATGAAAAAGAGTATTATTTTCTTGCTTTTGGCAAGTTTGTGCATCTTCTCGGCCGAGGCACAGAAGAAAATTCCACACACCCATCGACCTCTTGGTGTACCACCAAGCCAGCGTGCTGAGATTATTCTACCTCAGGTTAATGGCTACAACATCTACAAGGGCGACTTTCACATTCACTCCTCCTATTCGGATGGGCGTCTAAACCCAGGCGGTAGAGTTATCGAAGCTTGGTACGATGGTTTGGATGTTATTGCCATAACCGACCACTATGAGGGTACTAGCGGTCTGAAAAGAGCGTTTAATGTTGCGGCACCACAGAGCGAAGACGGCAAGCCAATGGCGTATAAAAACGCGAAAGAGTTGGGGGTTGCACCAGCCGACTTCAACGCTATTCACAAGGAGGCAGCATCCACCGCCAAAAGACTT
This sequence comes from Alistipes sp., assembly GCA_045653565.1. Classification (GTDB taxonomy): domain Bacteria; phylum Bacteroidota; class Bacteroidia; order Bacteroidales; family Rikenellaceae; genus Alistipes. The sequence goes on along the minus strand of JAZOMA010000033.1, from coordinate 17,739 downwards.
GGTTACAATATGCTCGTAATCAAGGGTTGCGAGATGGCTCGCGAGCCAAAAGAGTACGGCCACTTCAACTGTCTATTTCTCAAAGACATCAACAAGGTTTACGACCCAGATATCAAAGAGGCTTTCAAGAAGGTTAAGAAGCAGGGCGGTATCATAATCCACAACCACCCATCGTACCGTCGTGGCACCACCGACAAGAGCGAGAGCCACAAGGAGTTGTACAGCGAAGGATATATCGATGCCGTAGAGGTGGCAAATGGCTTAAACTTCTACCCTCAAATGATACGTCGTTGCATCGAGGAGGAGCTCACAATGTTTGGCAACACCGACGAGCATACACTAACATCGGTGAAGTATGGAAGCCTTGGCTGTTATCGCACAATGACTCTCATTTTCGCAAAGGATTTGACCGAGAAGGCTATCAAAGATGCATTGTTGGAGCGTCGCACTCTCGCCTATGTTTGCGGCTACATCGCTGGCGAGGAGAAGCTGCTTGGCGACTTTTTGAATGCAGCAGTCGATTGCAAACTGGCAAAAGAGGATACAAAGAAGGGCACTCGTACATATATGTTTACAAATATGTCTTCGATAACCTATCGTTTGCGTCGCGGCAAGACAATCTACGAGTTGGAGCCATTCAAAACAATAATGATTACTCTCAACAAGAACAAAAAGACTGGCGAGTATGCGACAACAAAGTTCGCGGTAGACAATATGTGGCACGTGGACTTCAAGCACCCAGTAATCGAAATTGAAGTAGACCAAAAATAAACTTTTATGAAACGACTAATTCTTTCATTGGCATTTGGAGCACTCCTCTTATCGAGTGCGACAGCACAACAGACAAAGAGTGCGCCCTATTCTGTACGAATGAATAAGAGCGCAACCCAGAGAACCGAGATTATACTGCCTCAGATTAAGGGCTACAACATCTACAAGGGCGATTTCCATATCCACACTTCGTATTCGGACGGCGTTATCAACCCTGCAGGCCGCGTAACAGAGGCTTGGTTGGATGGTCTTGATATCATCGCCATCACCGACCACTACGAGAGTCATCGTGGCGTGAAGAAGTTTTTGAAGGTTACTGCACCTTACAACGAGGATGGTCAACCTACGCCTTACCAATCGACCTCGAAGGTTGGCAGTGTAAAGATTGACTTCAACGAAATACACAACGAGGCTGTAGAGCAACTGAACAAATCGGGCTATCCGATGTTGATTATTAAGGGTTGCGAAATGGCACGCAACGCCAAGACTCACGGGCACTTCAACTGCCTCTTCCTTAAAGACATCAATGGTCTTTATGACAAAAATTTGATGGTTGCATTCAAACGAGTTCACGATCAGGGCGGTATCGTTATTCACAACCACCCGGGTTGGCGACGCAATACCACCGACAAAACCGAGTTTCACAATGAGGTATATGGCGCAGGATTAATTGATGGCGTAGAGGTTGTTAATGGTGTTACATTCTACCCTCACATCGTAAAGCGTTGCATCGACGAGAAGCTCACTATGTTTGCCAACACCGATATTCACAGCCCATCGCACTACCCTCGTATGTCGCCACAAGTGTTCCGTACTATGACGCTCGTTCTCGCTAAAGAGTTGACCGAGGAGGCTGTCAAAGAGGCTATCGTAAAGCGTCGTACACTCGCATATGTTGCAGGTAATGTAATTGGCGAAGAGAAGTGGCTTGCAGAACTTTTGAACGAATCTATAGAGTGCCATATGGTGCAGGAAAATAAGGAGAAAGGCACTCGCAAGTATCAGTTCACGAACCACTCCTCTATCCCATACACTCTGCGTAAGGGCAAAAGAACCTACCGCGTAGAGCCATTCAAGAGCGTTTATATAAATCTTGGCAAAGAGAAGGATAGCAATAAGTTTGTAGGCACCGAGTTCCGTATCGACAATATGTGGAGCGTTGACTATCAACACCCTATCATCGAAATCAAGACCGACAAATAACAGATAAAAATAGAACACAAAGTGAAACGATTATTTTTGATTTTGGCGTTGGCGGGCGTGTGTATGCTCGACGCCACTGCACAGAAGAAGATTCCGGAGACAATAACTTTCGTGCATAATGCAGAGCGTCGCACCGAGATTATCCTCCCGCAAGTGAATGGTTTGAACGTCTACAAGGCCGACCTTCACGCCCACTCTATCTACTCGGACGCACAACTAACGCCAGAGGAGCGAGTACGCGAGGCGTGGTTCGACGGTTTGGACATCTTCGCAATGACCGACCACGTTGAATATCGTCGCCACGAGCAGAGTATGCTCAAATTCCTGAAGGGCTACACCGGTGGCGAGGCAAAGAAGGCTGTAAACTCCAATGTTATACGCAAGAGCGCAACCGAGCAGGGCATCTTGGCAGACCTTAATCTGCCGGTGCAACTCGCACAGAAGGCAGCAAAGGCGTATGGCGATGCATTGTTGATTATCCCTGCTTGCGAGATTACTCGCGAGCCTAAGACCATAGGTCACTTCAACGCTCTCTTTACCACCGACAACAACACCATCTACGACGTCGATCCGTTGCAGTCGTTGCGCAACGCAAAGGCACAAGGTGCGCTCATCACCCAGAACCACCCGGGTTGGAGCCGTAAGACGTGCGATATCACGGAGTTCGAGCAGAAGGCGTTCGACGAGAAGTTGATTGATGGTGTGGAGATTATGAACGGCTACTGGTTCTATCCAAAGGCTATGCAGCGTTGCGTTGACTGGAACCTCTATATGCTTGGTTGCACCGATATTCACCACATAACCAACCACTACCGTCAGGATGGCAACTTCCGCACAATGACGCTTATCTTTGCGAAGGAGAACAACCTTAAGTCTATTCGCAAGGCATTGGAGAAGCGTATGACATTGGCATACAGTGCAGGAAATATCGCCGGCGACGCTCAGCTATTGCAGGACTTCTTCAAGGCATCGGTAAACTACCAATTCCTCTCACGAGGCAAGAAGGGCGCGGCCGTATACGCTTTGACAAACACCACCTCGTTGGGATACAAAATTCGCATTGGCAAGAAAGTACTCGAGTTGCCGGCATTCCAAACCATAACATTCTCGGTTGCGAAGGATAAAAATGGTAAGGATAAGGACATCGAGTTCCACGTTGCAAATATGTGGGAGGTAGGCCACAACAACCCTAAGATTGTATTGAAGGCTTCGGCAAAGTAGTAACTTCGTAAAAGTTTAAACGCAAAGACCTCTCGAAATTCGAGGGGTCTTGTTGTTATTTTTAGATATCAGACTACTTCAACATTCGAAATTACTACTCTACACGCCACGAAATCTCCTCGCGAAGAAGTCGGGCTGTTGGGTTGTCGGGGAGTTTTTCGAGAAGATTTTTTATCGCCTCATCGGACAGGTTTATGGCAAGAGCCGTTGCACCCTGTGCAACAAGACGATTATCTGCAAAATTAGCGACCGCCTCGACAATAGCCCTCACAGCAACTTCAGGCTCTACCCCACCATTGCGTGCCGCAGCGAGCAGGGCGCAGTAGGCAAGCAGGGCATTATCCGAATAGCACCACGCAGTCAGCAACTCTGCTATAGGCACGATGCGACTCAGAAGTGCGTGCGACGCCTGCTCTGCAACCTCCGAGTTGATTATTCCCGAAGCCCAAAAGTCAAAGTCAGAGACCAGCACCTTCTCGGCATCGGCTATCCACAACGCCACGAGGCGTACTTCGCGTATATTTTCGGGATAAAACGATAGGGCGAGTTCGTGGTCGGTGCCAATCTCGCGTGCGAGGTTGCGAATGGCGTATATCTGCACGCCATAGTTTCGCTCGTAGTCGGTGCCAAAGTAGCGCATAGTGTCGAGCGCGGCACCATTCATCTCCTTGCGAAGACGATAGAGCAACAGTCGTTTTTTCTGCTCCAACATACTATTTGATTGGGAGTGCAGTTACTCTCTTGCCATACATCTGCGAAGCAAACTCCACGCTATCCATAAGCGTAGCCTCGCCAATGAGCGAACATTTCGACTGCGGAACAATGATATACTCTGCCGATACCTTATCTTTAGGTCCGAGTGGCAACAGTTGCGGATACTCCTTGTGCTTCTCGGTTTCAACCTTCACAACAATCGGCTTGCCCGACAAATCGTCAACCTCGACAATGCCAACCTTATCGTTGAAGCGGCACACCATATACTCGTTCTTGTCGGGAGTTATTGTGATGTTGAAGGTGTGAACCTCCTCGGTAATGACCTCTCCACCATAGAACATATCGAGATACTCCTTCTCGAGTCGAGCAATCTCGTCCAACGCAGCCTTCAGACCTGCACCAAAGACATTCTCGCCAGCCTCGCCAGTAATCAAATCGAGGCGATGTTTGCGTAGTGAGAATATCATATCGGCTGTTGCAGCAGCCTGCTCCTCGGTTGTAAGCATAGTTGCCGACACCTTATTCGATGGCAGAGGTAGAGAGTAGGTTGGTTGCTCAACTACGGGAGCCACCTTCGTTGCTGCACCAAGAGCCAAACTACCATCAACCAACTCCACCGACGAGTACTCCGACAGGGTTGCTCGCTTGCCGAGGTACTTCTGTGCGTAGCGAGCATAGATGCCAGGGGTAAATTGGGCGTGTGACACACGAAGCGTCACGCTCACAACCACAGGCTCAACCTCTGACACAACGGCATTGCCCTTAGCGTCGTACAAACCAGCCTTTGTTATATTCTGTGCTACACCTGTTGCTGCAACACACACAAGTGTCAAAATTGCAAAAACTCTCTTCATATTCTCCTATTTTTACACCACGAAGGTACGCTTTTCTCGCTGATTATCAAAATTTAAGATAGAAATCTTTTGTAAGATTACGATACTCCTCGCTAAATTCGCCACGTTTTGCCACCTCTATGGCGATGGTTTCCTCTTTTGTTTCTGCCGGTTTATGTTTTGTAAACTCGCCCATAACACGCTTGACCTCGCTCTTTGCGAGTGGGCGGACGTCGCACCGACGCGCAAGATGCAACTGCGTGAGGCTCAGATACTTCTCAAATTCGGTTTTGGGCAGGATAATCGCAAATCGGCCACAGTCATCGAGCAGTCGGCAGACTGCCGCATCCAACTCTTCGAAGGTTAGGTTGCAGGTGTGGCGAGCCGTCGAACGCTTTGCATCGGGCGGCAGCAACGAATCGACAAAATAGGGCGGATTTGAGATTATAAGGTCGAACTTCTCGGCTGGCGCGAACTCCTGCACCGCTGTTTGCTCGACCTCGAGTCGTTCTGCCCACGGCGACATATCGAAGTTGGCTCTTGCTCTTTTGGCTGCGGTTTCGTCAATCTCGACGGCTTGGATTTGCGCTTCGGCGTTGCGCTGCGCCATTTGCAAAGCAATAACACCCGTGCCTGTGCCGATATCGAGTATGCGCTTGGCGTTGTCGGTATTCGCCCACGCACCGAGCAACACGCCATCGGTGCCGACCTTCATCGCCACATCCTCCTGCTCAACGGCAAACTGCTTGAAACGGAAACCTGCCATAACGGAATGCAAAATGCAAAATTCAGAATGCAAAATTAAATAAAATTAAGAATTAAGAATTGAGAATTGAGAATTATTTGATGACATTTATTTACTGCCGCCATTTTTTGCTCAACCAAAAATAAATTTCTAAATTTGTGGTGCAGTCTTCGGACTGCGGACATATTTGATGAAAGTGTTTTTCGCACTCCTTTGTGATAAAATTTGGCGATTTTACGAAAACAGGGAAGCAATTACACTCATTTCTTGTTTAGTTATGGATATTGCACCATTCTTGGTGCGTACCCCATACTATTCAAGTGTGGGGCATTGTTTATTTGTTTTCGGGTTACGCCAAATACCTATCACAAGATAAACGAAATCAACCTCACACTTTCTTTTTATATTAACCGCACATTCGGGGTTGGTGGGCAAACCTTAAAAACTTAAAGTATTATGAAAAAGTTATTACTTATTGTATGTGCAGTTTGCTGTTCGGTGTTTGCTGTATCTGCTCAACAAACAACAGACAAAGCTTCAAAGACAAAACAATCTCTAAAGTCAATTGACTGGACTCCGAAATACAAGGGAGAAATCAATGTGGGCTATGCTATTGCTGGCGAAAAATTCAAGTTTGAAGAAATTTGGGAAGATAGCGATGGTGAATATGGTGATGGAACACTTGGTAAGTATAGAACTGTTTTTTCTCGTCCATTATTAGAAACTACTCATGGTGTTCAGATTGGCCCATATTTTTTCGTTGGTGCCGGCCTTGGCTTGCAATACTATTGTGGTAAATTGAAAGAACTTCAAGAATTTGCGAATGATGCGGCAGAGATAAACGAGACAACACCGTCAAAGCGTTGGAATGCTGTAATGTTGCCAATTTTTGCAAATATCAAATTTATGTATCCTGTAAATGACAAGTTTGCTCCGTTCCTTAACCTTAGTCTTGGTGGAACTGTGGGATGCTATTCATCTGTAAATTGGACTTACGAAGATAGTGATAGTTATTATGGAGAAAAGTATAATATGGAAGCTAAACAGAGAGCTCAAGGAGGCCTATATTGCGATTTTGGAGCAGGTTTACGCTACAAATTATTGGATTTTTCGTTGGGATTTCAACATCAAGTCCTAAAATTGGTTGGCAAAATGGAGGAAATAGGTGGAGGCGAATGTTATACATCCAAATCTGTAATAACAACTCCTGTTAATGCCTTCTATGTAAAAGTCGGTGTCAATTTTTAGGCAACACATAAATCTACTCTAATAATACTAAACAATCGCCAAGCAGTTTTGCTTGGCGATTGTTGTTATCGGAGCTTTTAGGAGTCACACCTGCGGTGCTTAATTGGGCTCGATGGGATAAAATAGGACTATCCTATAAATGCTAATGGCCAATGGCTAAAAGCTAAAAGAAGTCGTATAACAAGAGCTATTTTTAGAGATGATAGGATTGAATAGGAGGCGCACCTACGGTGCTTGATAGGATTCGATAGGACAAAATAGGACTATCCTATAATATACTATCAAGGACGTAGTCCGTTCCTATAAAATCCTATAAATGCCAATGGCTAATGGCTAAAAGTCCTATTTTAAGAAGCCTTCAATTCCCGCTCCGAACAATGCAAAATCGTACTTTACGGGGTCGGTGGCGTCGTGATTGCGCAGGGCAGAGGTAATCTCTGCAACGGCTTTCCAGTCGTTTGAGTTGCGAGTGAGCAAACCCAAAGCGCGTCCCATATTGCCGGTATGAACATCTAAGGGCAGATAGAGTGCCGAGGTCGGAATACGTCGCCACAAGCCGAAATCGACACCACGATTATCCTCGCGCACAAACCAGCGAAAATACATATTAAGTCGTTTGCACGATGCCCCCTTCAGTATCGAAGAAAAGTGCTTTTCGCAGTGAGGGTTGTGTTGCACAGCAAAAAACTCCTTGCGCAACTCGGCCAATACTCTCTCTATTGTGCCCTCGCGTTCGTATAGCGACTGCACGGCCTCGCCAATGCTACCCCACTTCTTACAAATGTGTCTTAATGCGAGAACAAAATCGGTGAAATCTTCGCCATTGAAGGTGCGATGGACATAGCGCAAAAGCGGTTGCAAATCCTCTGCCGAGGCGTTCATCGTAAAGTCGAACGGAGCACCGTCCATCATCTCGGTCATACGGCGTGCGCTCTTGACAATCGCCTTGCGGTTGCCCCACGCAATAGTGGCTGCGAGAAAGCCTGCAATCTCCTTATCCTCGGTGCGTTCGAACGAGTGGGGAATGCTTATCGGGTCCGCCTCGATAAATTCGGGGCGATTGTAGCGGTCGTGCAGGGTTTCGAGCAATTCGTGTTGCTCTTTGAAGGATAGGTTAGAGTATCGCTCCATCGCTCATAACTATCTTGCGGTCAGCCATTTCTGCCAAATGCTCGTCGTGCGTAACCATAACTATAGTCTGTCCGAACTTCTCGCGCACATCAAACAGAAGTCTTTGTATCTCATCGCGATTGTGGGTATCGAGGTTGCCCGTAGGCTCGTCTGCCAGTACCACCGAAGGTCTGTTAATCAATGCTCGAGCAATAGCCACACGTTGTTGCTCGCCGCCCGAGAGTTGCGACGGCTTGTGGTTGGCACGTTCGGTCAAACCCACTGCATCGAGCAACTCCAAAGCACGCTCTTTAGCCTCCTTGTGCGACACCCCGCCAATCAGCGCAGGCATCATCACATTCTCGAGGGCCGAAAACTCGGGCAGAAGGTTGTGGAACTGAAATACAAAGCCAATATGACGATTGCGGAACTCGGCAGTACGCTTCTCGCTCAAACCGAAAATCTTTGTACCGGCAATCTCCACCTCGCCCGAATCTGCTGAAAGGAGTGTGCCGATAATCTGCAAAAGTGTTGTCTTGCCGGCACCACTCGCACCAACAATCGAAACTATCTCGCCCTCGTTTACCTCAAGCGACACACCTCGCAACACCTTCAACTCGCCAAACGACTTCTCAACGTTAGTAACCTTTATCATTTTTGCTATATATTTCGTACAACTTCATTGTCTGCACAGCCTCGGCAACATCGTGTACGCGCAACAACGTAGCACCCTGTCGCAGAGCCTCGAAATGCACCGCCTGTGTAGCACTTAGCACATCGTCGGAATCGACACCCAACGGCTTATAAATCATTGATTTGCGGGATACACCCACGACCAGAGGCTGCCCGAGGGTTGTCAAACGGCTCAGACCAGATAGCAACTCGTAGTTCTGCTCAACGCTCTTGGCAAAGCCAAAGCCTGGGTCCAACGCCACGCAGCAACGCTCTATACCGGCATCTGTAATGTCGTACATCCTATCGTGCAACTCCGATAACACCTCGGCAACTACGCCATCATAGTGTGCGAGTCGCTGCATAGACTGTGGCGTACCACGCATATGCATCGCAATATAGGGCAATTTGTGCTCTGCTACCACTCGGAGTATATCGTCGTCGCCTTTGCCCGCAGTAATGTCGTTCACGATAATCGCACCATAGCGATCGTAAACCCTACGAACAATCTCCGAGCGAAAGGTATCTACCGAAATTGGCACATCGAGAGAGACCTCACGTGCAGCAGCAATGGCACTATCCACCCTACTCCACTCCTCTTCAACAGCAACATCGTCTGCACCGGGACGCGAAGAGTAGCCACCTATATCTATAATAGCGGCACCCTCTCCTATTACCCGCTCCACACGCTCGGCAATAGTCTTGTGCGACTGCGTGCGCGAAGCGGCATAGAAGGAGTCGGGCGTAGCGTTGACAATAGCCATAACACCCCTCTGCCACAATACATTATAGAGATTATCCATTGCTCATCATCTTGAAGCGATAGTTCAACTCCTCAACATCCTTCGCCACATCCTCCAGATGAATATTTACGATGGCAAAGTCTGTGCGTGCAACCAACTCGTCGTCGCCCATCTGCGCCTTTATGCGTGCCTCGATTTGTTCACGACTTGCGCCATCACGCTCCATTGCGCGCGCAACTCGCAGCGGCATAGGAGCCAACACTGCCACCGTCTTGTCGACCAGTGAATCAAAGCCCGATTCGAATAGTATAGCACTCTCCAGAATGCAGTAGTCACCCTCCTGATTCTCTGCCCAGCGCAAAAAATCATCCTTCACTGCCGGGTGAACTATAGAGTTGAGTTGTGCCAACTGCTCCTCCGATGCAAAGACTTTGCTTGCGAGATATGGGCGGTTGAGCGAACCATCAACATAGCACTCCGTGCCGAACGCCTCGACAAGAGCCGCACGCAGTGACTCCGAATCGTTCATCAACGCTTTGGCACGACTATCCGAGTCGTAGACCGCAATGCCTCGCTCGGCAAACATCTGGCAAACGGTGCTTTTGCCGCTACCGATACCTCCGCAAATGGCTACCTTTATCATTTCTTAGGCAATTTAATATCCTCGAAGCGTCCCACCGACACAACCTTCAAGTCGCTGAACTTCTTGGACAGGGCGTGCTGCATAGCACTCGTATAGATGCGTATCTTCTGAACAGCGGTAGAGTCAACGACACCCTCTGCCGTCGTCGGCAAGTCGAGCATCTCGTACTTCAACTCCGAAAGCGAGACCTCAACATCGGGCGCACCCGAGAGTTTGTAACCAAAGAGCGTAGACCCCTTCGCCTCGACAACACACGGCACATTGATATGTTCGCCATCAATATGCACGTCTACGGTCAAATCGGTGGTATAGGAGTAATTTAACTTTGCGATATACCACAGCGTGAACGACACTGCCAACAGCAGCAAAAAGACGGGCGACACGTAGTTGCGCATCTTGCTCACCGTCAACTTCAAAAGTGCAAAAATTCGTTTCATAACACAAAGATACAAAATAATTCAAAATGCAGAATGCAAAATGCAAAATTAGTTTGACAAGAACAGTAAAATCGATTTTAAGGAGGTGGTTGAAAGGCAAACAAGGAGCCGAGTGCACAGCATAGTAAACCTATGTGAGCAACTCGGCTACCGAAGTTTAACGAAGCAGACGCCCCTTAAAATTGATTTTACAAGGCTTGGGAGATGTTAATTATATAATCACCCATTCTTTCGATTTCGGAGATAAGGTCGATGTAATACACGGAGGAGGTGTAGCTCTCCTTGCCCTCCTCGATATTGCGTACCTCCTCCTCACGAAGACGATTGCGCATATCATTTAGTTCGACCTCAGCCTCCACGGCAAGTTGCACGTCGGCTTTGCCGTCAAATCCCTTCTCGAGATTGGCAATCATAATTGCATAGGCGTTATCGAGGAGTTGAAGCATCGCATCAATCTTCTCCACACTCTTGTCGGTAAATCGCTTGCCGTGCTCGTTTCGGCGCGAAAGGATACGGCTCACCGCCTCACCCGAGTCGCCAAGGCTCTCCATCTCGCCAATAATTTTGAACAAAGCCTTCGATTGTGCACGAGTCTTTTCGCTAATGGAGTCTTGTGGCAGAGCGTTAAGGAACGATGCAATCTCGTACTCTATACGGTCAGAAATCTCCTCATACTTAACGAGTTTGCCACGATAAAACTCGAAATCCGCCTCGGTCGTAGCGTGAATTGCCGACTTTATGTAGCCGAGTTCGTTGCGAAGGATATTTCCGAAGTGTATAGTTTCGTTCTTCGCCTGCTCGATAGCCAACTCGGCTGTACCCATAGGTCCGGCATCGATAAACTTGAGGTGTATAACTTCGTTCTCCTTATCGCCCTTCGACTTAATAGCCAAGGTAACAATCTTTGCAATGTGAGGTACGAACCATATCAGAATGCAGGTATTAAAGGTGTTGAACAGTGTGTGCAACATCGAAAGACCATAGAGTGCCGCCGTAGAGTTCTCCGCCGAAAGTGCTGCACTACCATCGTAAGCCATTGCATCGGGATTTGGATAGCCCATAGCCTCGATAATAGCACCAACAAGCGCAGTAAATGGCTTAAACAAAATCAGCGCCCATACCACGCCAAATAGGTTAAAGAGGGTGTGTGCGAGGGCTGCTCGTTTGGCGTTAGTGTTCGCCACTGCAGCAGCGATGTTGGCAGTAATTGTGGTTCCGATATTCTCGCCCAATACCATAGCCGCAGCCATATCGAACGGCAACCAGCCGAGGTTGAGCATAATCAGAGTAAGTGCCATTGTAGCACTCGACGACTGCAATACAAGTGTCAACAATGTGCCAAAAACCATAAAGATAAGTACCGACCAAAAGCCAAAGTTCGACCACGTCTGGATAAAGGACAAGACCTCTGGCGTCTGTTGCAAATCGGGCACCGAGTTCTTCATCAACGACAAGCCGAGAAAGAGCAACGAGAAACCGATGATAAACTCGCTGACGTTGCGGCGTTTCTCAATCTTCGAAAGGCTCAAAATAAAACCTATGGCCATAAGCGGCACGGCAAGCACCGATATGTCCATCTTAAAGCCGAGCAACGAGATAAGCCACGCTGTAACCGTGGTACCGATATTAGCACCCATAATCACACCAATGGCTTGGTCTAACGCCAATAATCCGGCATTGACAAAACCGACAACCATAACGGTCGTAGCACTCGACGACTGAATAACAGAGGTGATACCCAAGCCGGTCAGCACGCTCTTAAAACGATTTGAGGTCATTGAGCCGAGAATTGCGCGCATACGACCACCTGCAGTTTTCTGCAAACCCGAGCTCATCATATTCATTCCGTAGAGGAACATTCCGAGAGCACCGAGCAGAGTTAGAATTTGTAGTAACATAACGTATTTGTAGATTTAGTTCGGTTATATATTATAAATAAGGTATGCGTTGTATGCCACAAATATTGCAAACATTACTCCACCTGCAACACGCGTCAAACGCCCTTTATAAACGAGCAGCAATGGCAAAATAGAGGAGGCAATCATTACAGCATAGTCAACAATAGTTATACCACCACCCGTCAAAGAGGAAATCTGCGAACAGATGCCGAGTATAAAGGCTATGTTGAATATGTTTGAGCCAATGATGTTACCTAAGGCAAGTTCGGTATTTCGTTTTGCAGCAGCAGCTATAGAGGCTGCAAGTTCCGGCAACGATGTACCACACGCAATAAGTGTAATAGAGATAAATGCTTCGCTTACACCCCACTCTTTAGCTATTGCAATAGCCGAATCTACAAAGTAGTGACAACTCGTAACCAGAAGCACCAAACCGCCCAACACCTTCACTATGGCTAACCACAATCTTGGTTTTGTAGCATTGTTTGCCTGCTCAGCACTCTGCTCTACATCTTTGTTCTTGTCACGTCGGAACGAGATATACATAAACAGAACAAAGAGTGCAAGCAACACCAAACCGTCGATGCGATCTATGACTGGCGACGAGCCATCAAAGAAGTTAAATGCGAGCAGAGTCAACAGCACCGAAAGTCCTATACAAAATGGCAATTCGAAACGACGATTTTCGCGTGGCGCAGCCACAGGCATAACCAGGGCGGTTAGACCCAGAATAAATAAGACGTTGAATATGTTCGAGCCAACGATATTGCCAATAGCAACATCGACCTGTCCATTGTAGGCTCCAAGCGAACTGACAAATAGTTCAGGACAAGATGTGCCGATACCAACTATGACGGCACCTATGACGAAGTCCGAAACATTGTAGCGACGAGCAATATCCACCGCTCCTGCAACCAACGTATCGGCACTCCAAATGATTGCGACAAGCGCAACTAAAAGAATGATATATTCCATTGATTTTAGCACTTTTATAATTTCCAAATAGCGAGCAGATTGACTTATAATAGTATAAGCAACCGCATTCGTTAACCGAAAGTATCAAAAGTGAATCAAAGGCGCAGACAGCACAGAGAATAGAATGACCTGGTGGTAACTATTCCGTCTAAGATATTGATATTGGGAATTTTGTACAAATTTTCAGGTGCCAAAAAGTTTGCATAACTTCTTGCAAAAAAGTTAGCACCGAAGGTACGTTTGCCATTTGTGCGTTGTACGGTACGACGGCCACTATTGGTTTGGCAGTGCGATGTTCCCTTGCCAGAGAGTAGCGGTGTAGGTAATTGGTTGTCGGCATCCGTCAACGTAGTCTCAACCTGCGAATGAATGGTTGTTGACTCGATTGCGTGCGACAGAACAGGCTCTCTGCCCAGCAAAGCAAAGAGGGTTGCAACCAATACCACTATCAACATTCTCCATTTCATCACTACAAAGATAGTAAAAAAATCGTACCAACGCAAAAAGGAGTGCCAAAGCACCCCTTTTTATCTGCGTTTTTCAGTATGAATTACTTCTGCGAATTCTTCTTCTGCATATCGTATGCAAGAGGCGAAGCGATAAATACTGACGAGTAAGTACCCACCAAGATACCGATAATCAATGCGAATACGAAGCCACGGATAGCCTCACCACCGAAGGTAAAGATTGCCAAGAGGGTGATGAGCGTAGTACCCGAAGTATTCAAAGTACGCATCATAGTCGACGACAACGCATCGTTGATAGTACCCTTCAAATCGCGCTTTGGATAGAGACCTATGTACTCACGGATACGGTCGAAAATAACCACGGTATCGTTGATAGAGTAACCGATGATGGTCAAAATCGCAGCAATAAATGCCTGGTTAACCTCGAGGTTGAACGGCATAATCGAGTAGAATATCGAGAATACTGCGATAATCATAAATGCGTCGTGAGCGAGTGCAACGGTTGCACCTGCAGCCCACTGCCACTTACGGAAACGGAACACGATGTAAAGACCGATTGCGATGAGTGCGAACAAAATCGAAAGCACTGCACCACGAGTCATATCGTTAGCTACGGCTGGACCAATCTCCTCCGACGAAACGATACCATTCAAATCCTTATCGGTACCGCTGAATGCCTCGAACGAAATATCGTAGTCGTAGAAGCCCTTCAATGCACCGTGGAGAATGAGCGCAATCTGATCCTTAGCCTCGTTCTCGCCTACAACAGCACTCTCCTCTGGCTTGTACTGTGTCACGATACGAACCTGATTCTCGTCGCCATACTGCTTAACCTCAACAGACGAGTTTGCAGCATCAGCCTCGATAGCAACAAATGCCTGATCCAAAGCAGCGCGAACATCGTCAACAGGAACATTCTTGTCGAAACGAACTACGTATGCGCTACCTCCAGTGAACTCAACGCCGAAGTTCAAACCGTGAACTGCGAGCGAGATAGCACCAGCGAGGATAACTACACCCGAAGCGATGTAAGCCCAAACTCGCTTGCTGATGAAGTCGAACTTGAAGCCCGACAACAGATTGTTCGACCACTTCCACGAGAACTTAATGTCACCACGCTTTGCAACATACTTATCGATCAACAAACGAGTGATGAAAATCGAAGTGAACATCGAGGTCAAAATACCGATGATGAGCGTAGTTGCAAAACCTTTGATTGGACCGCTTCCAAAGAAGAAGAGAACAACACCGGTGATGATGGTTGTTAAGTTACCGTCGATAATTGCAGAGTAAGCGTTCGAGAAACCGTCCTTAATAGCGGCGTAGATACCCTTACCGCCACGCAACTCCTCCTTGATACGCTCGTAGATGATAACGTTAGCATCCACAGCCATACCCATTGTGAGCACGATACCTGCGATACCAGGCAAAGTCAAAGCCGAACCCAACGACACTACGCAACCAATCAAAAGGAATATGTTTACGATCAATGCAACGTCCGACATCAAACCTGCTGTACGATAGAATACAGCCATATAGATAAGTACGAGTACGAACGCCAAAACAATCGACAACAAACCTGCAACAGTAGACTCGTGACCGAGCGATGGACCAACAACAGCCTTCTGGATAACACGTGCTGGAGCAGGAACCTTACCCGACTTCAAGATGTTAGCCAAGTCCTCTGCCTCCTGAATAGTGAAGTCTCCCGAAATCTCCGAGTTACCACCCTCGATCTTCTGATTTACAACTGGTGCCGAGTATACATAGCCATCCAAAACGATAGCAACGCACTTACCTACGTTTGCGCCGGTGAGTTGAGCCCACTCCGACATACCGTCCGAGTTCATAGTCATCGAAACCTTTGCAGTAGCACCCTGCTCCGAGTAGTTAGCACGAGCGTCAACTACTGCTGCACCGGTGAGTGGTGCGCGACCATCGTTACGCAATACCGAAATAGCGTAGAGGAGGTACTTACCCTCGTGGTTCTTATCGCCCTTAACGCTCCACATAAAGCGAACGTCGCTTGGGAAGCAGTTCTTAACCTCTGGCAATGCGAGATACTCCTTAACTGTCTCAACATCAGCCTCCGACACAGCACCTACTACGGCGCCACCTGCGCGGCTGGTATCCAAAAGTGCGAGCAACGAAGCGTTCTCGCCGAGGCGGTTAACAGCAATCTCTGCGCCACTCAAAGCCTGAAGAATAACGCCCAAATCCTTTGCATCAGCGTTACCGCTATAGGTAGTCCAGAACTCCAACGATGCAGCACCCTCCAACAGTTTCTCAACACGCTCTGGGTCCTTAACACCTGGCAACTCAACCAAAATACGATTCGAGTTGGTTACACGCTGAATGTTTGGCTGAACAACGCCGAAACGGTCGATACGCTTACCGATAACCTCGAACGAAGCATCGATAGCAGCCTCGGTCTCCTCCTTCAAAATTGCAGCAACCTCATCGTCGGTCATTGCCGGCTTGATGCGGCTGTCTGGACCAACAAAGATAGCTGCGAGAGGCTGACCATTCGACTCCTTGTTGTAGGCGAGTTTCAACGACTCGATGTAGTCGTCGCCCTCCTCGTTTGCCTTGTCGGCAGCCACGAGAGCAGCAGCGAAGTGTGGGTCGTTTACGCTCTCGCCAGCAAGAGCCTTAACTACGTCCTGTACCTGAATCTCGAGCATCACGTTCATACCACCCTTCAAGTCAAGACCGAGGTTCAACTCTCGCTCCTTGCACTCATTGTAGGTGAACTTCACAACGCCCAAATTGTAAGTTGGCAAATTCTCAACAGAGTCGAGATACGAAATCTCTGCCTTTGCAAACTCACGCTTGTAGTTCGCGTCCTTTGCCTCTACCGATGCGATATACGCATAATCCTCCTCGGTAAGAGTCTCCTTCTTTTTAATCTCGCTTACGGCACTCTTCTCCTCCGCACTTACTGCGAACGTCGAAGCCTTTGCCTCGGCATACTCTACGGCGTCCTTCTCAACACTCTTGGTTGCCCAAGTGAACGAAAGCTCGTAGATGCAGGCCAAACACAACAGAATGGCCACCCATTTAATAAAACCTTTGCTTTGCATTTGAGTTAAAAATTAATTAGTTAATATAATTGTAATTTTGTTCTTTCGCCTCTCGTACGCACACGCTACACTCGCGCACATACGATAAATCGTGCAAAGATAACAAAATATTTTCAATATACAACTATTACGGCAACGACTATTCGCTTTTTGCCCGCAAAAAACAAACATTTTTATTCATCTTGCCTATCTGCAGCAGATATACTTCGAAAAACAAATATGGTCGGCAACTTAATTGCCGACCATATTCTTACGATAGTATTGGTCTACTACTTAACCTCCTCGAACTCAACGTCCTCTGGCTGCGCGCCACCCTGCTGTGCGCCAGCGTTAGCATCTGGATTTGCCTGTGCGCCCTGCTGAGCCTGCTGAGCCTGGTAAATCTCCTGCGAAGCAGCCTGCCAAGCAGTGTTCAACTCGGCGAGTGCAGTGTCAATAGCCGCCAAATCCTGATTCTTGTGCGCCTCCTTCAACTTGGCGAGTGCGCCCTCGATAGCCGACTTCTTGTCTGCAGGAATCTTATCTCCATACTCCTTCAACTGCTTCTCGGTAGCGAAGATATTCGAGTCGGCTGCGTTAATCTTCTCGATACGCTCCTTCTCCAACTTATCCTTCTCCTCGTTAGCCTTAGCCTCGTCGCGCATACGCTGAATCTCCTCGTCGGTCAAACCGCACGAAGCCCCGATACGAATCTTCTGCTCCTTGCCTGTACCCTTATCCTTCGCCGAAACATTCAAAATACCGTTTGCATCGATATCGAAAGTAACCTCAATCTGCGGAACACCGCGTGGTGCAGCAGGAATACCATCGAGGTGGAAGCGACCGATACTCTTGTTGTCGCGTGCCAATGGACGCTCGCCCTGGCATACGTTAATCTCAACCGATGGCTGATTGTCGGCAGCGGTAGAGAACACCTCGCTCTTGCGGGTAGGGATGGTGGTGTTAGCCTCAATCAACTTTGTGAATACACCGCCCA
>JAZOMA010000032.1:0-2674 GCA_045653565.1 Alistipes sp. | reverse complement strand
TGAGACTTCGGAGACTTTGAACAAGAAGATGGCTCAGGCTTACGCTAACAACCTCATTCCAATCTACTGCGTAGGTGAGAATTTGGAGGAGCGCGAGGCTGGTAACCACTTCGCAGTTTGCAAGGCTCAGATTGAGGAGGTTGTGTTCAATCTCACCGAGGAGCAGTTCGCTAACCTCGTTATCGCATACGAGCCAGTTTGGGCTATCGGTACCGGTAAGACTGCTACTGCTGAGCAGGCACAGGAGATTCACGCTTACATCCGTGAGGTTCTCCGCTCGAAGTTTGGTGCTGCTGCAGAGGAGTGCCCAATTCTCTACGGTGGCTCGTGCAAGCCATCGAACGCTGCCGAGATCTTCGCTAAGGAGGATGTTGACGGTGGTTTGATTGGTGGTGCTGCATTGGTTGCTGGCGATTTCCTCGCTATCGGCAAAGGCTTCTAATCGAAATTGTTTCTAACGGTTTTTGCTGCCTTCCTCATAACATCGGAGTCGGTTACATACGCCAAAGTATGCGCCCTCCTCCTCTGCTACGAGAGCGTTGCAAAACCTCGTTATAAAGCAATTTTGGTGGACCAAAGATTTATACTCTGGGCTGCTCACACGAGGGCAGCCCAATTTTGTAGAAAAAAGCTAATGGCTAATGGCCAATGGCTAATAGCAAAAAAATGAATCGTTACATCAACATAAACGACTACGACTATCCGTTGCCTGATGAGCGCATTGCGAAGTTTCCACTCTCGGAGCGTGATTCGTCGAAGTTGCTCATATATCGTGGTGGCGAGATTTCGGAGAAGCACTTCTCGGATATTCCGAGCGAGTTGCCCGAGGGGTCGTTGCTCGTATTCAACAACACGAAGGTGGTGCGTGCGCGACTCGTTATGCACAAGCCTTCGGGAGCGCGTGTCGAGGTGTTCTGCTTGGAGCCACACGCCCCTGTCGACTACGAACACGCCTTTGCAGTGAAGGGCGAGTGCGAGTGGTCGTGCATTGTGGGCAACCTCAAAAAGTGGAAGGAGGGTGCTGTACAGATTCCGTTCGAGTACGAGGGCGAGAACTACACCTTGCAGGCCTATATCGCCGAGCGAGGCACTCGTGAGCATATTGTCCGCTTCGAGTGGGGTGCGCCGATGACCTTCGGTCAGTTGTTGGAGTATCTCGGACGTATTCCTATTCCGCCATATCTCAATCGCGAGAGCGAGGAGATTGACAATACACGCTATCAGACCGTCTACTCTCGCTTCGAGGGCTCGGTTGCTGCACCAACGGCTGGTCTGCACTTTACCCAGCCGCTAATCGAGGGTATGCGCGAGAGGGGCTTCGACTTTGCGGAGGTTACGCTCCACGTCGGTGCCGGAACATTCCTTCCTGTTAAGGACGAGGATGCCACCAAACACGCTATGCACACCGAGCATTTCGACGTAACGCTTGCAACCCTGCGTAAACTGCGTGCGAACTATGGCAAAATTGTAGCCGTAGGTACCACCTCGGTGCGTACCTTGGAGTCGCTATCGGCTTTGGCTTGGCGCATAAAAAATGGGCGCAAATACGACGATGGGGTAGTGGGACAGTGGGAACTCTACGATATCCCTGCCGACTTCTCGGGCGAGGAGGCTCTCGATATACTTATATCATATATGGAGCAGCACGCTGTCGAGCGACTGCACGCCGCAACCGAGATTATGATTACGCCACTTGGCTACAACTTCCGCATTGTGCGCAATATCGTAACCAACTTCCATCAGCCAAAATCGACCTTGCTCCTGCTTGTGTCGGCATATCTTGGCAACGATTGGCACAAAATTTACGATTACGCGCTCTCTAATGACTTCCGCTTTCTATCCTATGGAGACTCGTCTCTCCTGATAAGGTAAATCGTTCTGAAGAGTTCTTTTTGCACGAATGCGTCGGACGCCAAAATGCTCACATAGGCCTATCGACGATTTTGGGTGTGAAGGTTATAGGATAATATAGGATAATATAGGAGTTTTCTATAATGTCCTATCAAATCCTATCAAATCCTATTCAGTCCTATCCCATCCTAAAAAAACCAATGGCAAAACAAAGAAAAACGGACCCCGATTGGAGTCCGTTTTCTTTTGTTTGTTGTAAGTTGATTACTCAGCAACAACCGAGAGAATGATCTCTGCCTTAACCTCGCGGTGAAGTTTAACAGCAGCCTTGTACTCACCTACGGTATTGATAGCCTCAACGGTAACGTTCTTCTTCTCAACCTCAACACCCTTCTCTGCCAATGCAGCAGCGATGTCTGCCGAAGTGATAGTACCGAAGATGCGACCCTCCTCTGCCTTTACAGCGAAAGTGAGTGGGAGGTTAGCGATCTTCTCAGCGAGTGCCTGAGCGTCAGCCAAAATCTTAGCGTCCTTGTGAGCACGCTGCTTGAGGTTCTCTGCCAAAACCTTCTTTGCAGAAGCGGTAGCAGCCTTTGCGAAGCCCTGTGGAATGAGGTAGTTGTTCGCATAACCAGGCTTTACCGAAACGATCTCGTTTGCGTAGCCGAGGTTCTCTACATCCTTAATCAAAATAATCTCCATAGTCTCGCCCTCCTTTATTTCATACAATCGGTTACGAATGGCAAAATTGCGAGGTGAC
This sequence comes from Alistipes sp., assembly GCA_045653565.1. GTDB lineage: Bacteria > Bacteroidota > Bacteroidia > Bacteroidales > Rikenellaceae > Alistipes. The sequence continues at coordinate 63 of JAZOMA010000032.1, read as the reverse complement.
GCGCACGCTTAACAGCCTGTGCTACCTTCTTCTGGAACTTCTGCGAAGTACCGGTCAAACGAC